>NZ_DJTA01000006.1:89129-221970 GCF_002440335.1 Sphingobacterium sp. UBA6320
TATACTTTCAAACTTTAAAGCTGTTTTGTTAAGTAGTATTGAACTTAATTGTTTTTTTTAATATATTAACGATTATGTAACATTAGGTTAGCATTATCATCATGTCAGACTTATAGTTTTGCGACATTATAAATAACGCAAACTATGAGAATTTTTTACACGATGATTTTGTTGATCGTTACTGTGAGCACCTATGCACAGTCTACGTTATTAACGGGCAAAGTAATGGATGATACGGACAATCTATCCTTGCCAGGAGCAACCATAAAACTGCTTGAAGGCAATCGTTATACTGTATCGGATCAAAATGGTCACTTTGAATTTCTGAACTTACCGACAGGTAATTACACTGTTTCTGTGGTTTACATTGGTTATCAGCCAATCAGGAAAAATATAGTAGTAAAAAATGGCCAAAAAAATTATATAACGATTCAACTTTCATCCTCTTCTTTATCGCTAGCGGAAGCAGTTGTTCTTGGAGATATGGCTCGGGGGCAAGCTAAAGCATTGAATCAACAGAAAAACAATCAAAACATTACTAATATCATTTCTTCAGATCAAGTTGGCCGATTCCCAGATGCAAATATTGGCGATGCTTTGAAGCGTGTTCCAGGGATTACCATGCAGAATGATCAAGGAGAGGCTCGCAATATTATCATCAGAGGTTTAGCTCCACATCTTAATTCAGTCACCTTAAACGGAGACCGTATCCCTTCTGCAGAAGGAGATAATCGTAATGTACAGATGGATCTAATTCCATCGGATATGATTTCTACAATTGAAGTGAATAAAACCTTGACACCAGATATGGATGCAGATGCGATTGGCGGATCAGTAAATCTAATTACACGAGCTTCGCCAAATGGGCAGCGATTATCCGCAACAGCAGCTGGAGGGTATGGTCCTATTCGTGAAAAAGGAAATTATACAGCTGGTTTGGTATATGGTAATCGTTTCGCAAGTAATAAATTTGGAATCGTCTTGAGTGGGTCTTACAATAATAATCGCTTCGGATCTGATAATGTCGAAGGAGTTTGGACCCAAGGAAAGAAAGATCAGGTATTTATGAAAGAAATGGATATTCGTAAGTACGATGTTCAACGTATTCGCAGAAGCACTGCATTAGCATTTGATTATAAGATTAATGATAAGCATATGTTATATGCCAATGGTATGTACAATTGGCGTGATGATCGCGAGAACCGTTATCGTGTGCGATACCGTGATATCGAAGCTATTTATGATGCTCAAGAAAATATTACAGGATATAAGGGTAATATCCGCAGGGAAACAAAAGGGGGCATAGACGATAATAAAAATAAAAATAGTCGCCTCGAAACCCAAAAAGTGCAGAATTATTCAATCGGTGGTGAACACCTATTAAATCCAAAAGTCGCACTTGATTGGTCGGCAAACTATGCAACGGCAAGTGAAGATAGACCACATGAACGCTATATAGACTTTCGTGCAAAAGATGTATTAATTACAGAAGACTTATCTAACAGCCGATTTCCTTTAGTGACCTCTGCAGGAGATATGCCCGAAAACTTTGAACTTGGTACAATCTCTGAAAATGATAATTATACAGAAGAAAGTGAATTTGGTGCAAAACTTAATATTCGTTTTCCTCTTACGATGATCAAAGATCAGAAAGGTCGTATCAGAACAGGACTTCGCATGCGTCTGAAGGACAAGTCTCGTGATAATATCTTTTATGAGTATACACCCATCAATGCGCTTGGCAAGCTGGAGGCTGTACCCAATAACTTCTATTCGGGAGAAGATTATCAAGCAGGAAGTAAATATGTACCAGGATATTTTGTAAACCGTGAGTACTTGGGAGACTTTGACCTTAAAAATGCTGCTCTTTTTAAGGAAAAAGCCAAGCCAAGTGAATATCTGACTCAAAATTATAATGCGAAAGAGAAGATTTTTGCTGGCTATGTGCGATGGGATCAAGATATCAGTACAAAATTAGCTATGATTGTAGGTGCTCGAGTAGAACATACAAAAATCGATTATACCGGTAATTATGTGGTAGATGAGGAAGATTTAGAAGGGAGTGTTCAGCATAAAAATGATTACACCAATGTACTTCCAAGTCTATCTTTCAAATATAACGTAGATGATTCATTCATTTTACGTACTGCATTTACCACTGCTTTAGCTAGACCCAATTATTATGCTTTAGCGCCTTATGTAAGTGCATTATCTGAAGATGCAGAAATTTTTGCGGGTAATCCAAGTTTGAAAGCGACCTTCTCCTATAATTTTGATTTAATGGCTGAAAAATATTACAAATCTATTGGTTTGATATCTGCTGGTCTATTTTATAAAAATTTAAATGATTTCATCTACACTTATGTTGACAAGCAATTTACAAATGACAAATTTTCATCAAATTTTCGGGGACAGAAAAATCCAATTCCACATGATCAAAACTGGAAGTTTGTGCAACAACGTAATGGCGACAATGTTGATGTATATGGATTTGAAATCGCATTTCAACGTCAATTAGATTTCTTACCAGGCGCATTTTTAAAAGGGTTCGGTGTATATGTCAATTATACGCACACCAATTCAAAAGCTAAAGGTATCACCAATGAAGACGGAGAGGAGCGCACTGATGTGAAGTTACCCGGTACTGCACCACATATGTTTAACGGATCATTATCTTGGGAAAACAATAGATTTTCATCTCGAGTATCGCTCAATTATACTGCAGGTTACATTGATGGATTAGGTGGGAGTGATTTTGAGGACTTATTTTACGGAAAGCAACTTTTTGTAGATGCCAATGCAGCATTCAAAATAACAAAGAAGCTACGCATATTTGCCGAAGCCAATAACCTAACAAATCAACCTTTGCGTTATTATCAAGGCATCTCATCCCGTACGAGTCAAATGGAATATTACCAAGCTCGTTACAATTTAGGACTTAAATTTGACTTATAAGTTAAGCATGATCTAAAAGATATCATCCTGCATGGCGCATGATCGCAATGCAGGATTTTTAACAAAATTCGATAAGACCATTTCAATTTCTTGAAGTATATCTATGTTAATGAGTTTGTTAGGATCTTATTTAATTTCATGAATTAAAAATTTTAAAGATCATCTGCAACCAATATCTGTCAGTACAAAAGCGAAATCAACAAACTGAACTAATAGAAGTTCAGTAAAACAAAAATATATACATATATTAAAATTGATGAAAAAAAGATTATTCTTAACCATTTTTACAGTGTTGGTGCTGCAACAAATCTTTGCACAAACCGTGCTACAGCAAGAAGAAAGACAATCTGGATATAAAGGTGGGTTCACACCTGAGCTCACATTGCTAAAGGATGGATTTACCTTCTTAGCATTAGGAGATTTTGGACGTGTTGGCGAATATTATCAAAAAGATGTGGCAGCAGAATTAGGGCGGACTGCGATTACTCTGGATGCCGAGTTTATAGTATCGGTAGGCGATAATTTTTACCCTTCTGGAGTAGCAAGTACACAAGATCAACATTGGAAATCTTCTTTTGAAGAGATTTATACACATCCCAATCTATATCAGGATTGGTATGTTATTTTAGGCAATCATGATTATAGAGGAAATATCAGTGCGCAGATTAACTACACTCAGATTAGCCGTAGATGGAATATGCCAAGTCCTTATTTTAAGAAAAAATTCAAGTTGGAGGATGGTAGTACACTATTGATGGTGTTTATGGATACCAATCCTTTTATTGAAAGTTATCATCATAATGATGGTAAGTATCCAGATTTAGCACAACAAGATACAGTTGCTCAAAAAAAGTGGTTAATTGAAACTTTATCCGATACCGATCCAGCTATCAGATGGAAGGTCGTAGTAGGACATCATCCTTTATATAGTGGTGGTAAGCGAAAAGATAATAAAGATACCAAGTCTTTTGAAGCAAAATTTGCAACTCTTTTTGATCAATATGGCGTGCAGGCTTACATATGTGGACACGAGCACGACCTTCAGGTCATTCGTCCCAAAAATCGCTTTACGACGCAGTTTCTGACAGGGGCAGGAAGTGAAGTGAGACCTACAGGAGAGCGTGAAGGTACGATTTTTGCAGCTGCAGAACCAGGTTTTATGGCATTTACGATAGTAGGAGAGACTATGCTTATACAAGCCATTCAAGCCAAAACTGGTAACGCCAAATTATTAAAGAGTATCACGATTAAATCAAAATAATTATATCTTATAACGTAAGCAAAATGAAATCAATATCTATTTTATACGGATTATTAGCGTTGACATTAACGGTGTCATGTAGTGATCAGCTTGCCCCAGTGGCATCCAATGCACTGAGACCGACAGTAGTGACTGAGCAGACCGAATACGATACTGATGATCCCGCAATTTGGATTAACCCACGAGACCCTAGCAAAAGTATGATCGTAGGTACAGACAAAGAAATAAATGGTGGTTTATATCTGTATGATCTAAAAGGAAAGATTGTCAATAAAGTAACGGGATTGCAACGCCCTAATAATGTAGATATCGCTTACGGTATCATGATCAATGGTAAAAAGATAGATATAGCTATTACCACCGAACGTAAATCTCATAAAATAAGAATATATAGTCTTCCAGATCTGAAACCAGTAGATGGAGGTGGTATAGAGGTGTTTGTCGGTGAAAAAGGAGAAGATGAACGAGATGGTATGGGGATAGCAGTATATACCAAAAAGATCGACTCTTTAACGAATGAAATCTATGCTATTGTTGGCAGAAAAACTGGATCTTCAGGCAGCTATTTATGGCAGTATAAGTTAAGTGGGAAACCTGATGGCACTATTCAGGCAGAAGTTGTACGCAAGTTTGGTGCTTATAGCGGAGCAAAGGAAATCGAAGCGATTGCTGTAGACAATGAGTTAGGTTATGTGTATTATTCAGATGAAACAGTAGGAGTGCGCAAGTATTTTGCTGATCCCGCTCTAAATAATAATAAAGAATTAGCTCTCTTTGCTAAAGGAGAAGCTAAACGTGATCATGAAGGTATTGCTATTTATAAAACAGGGGAGAAAACAGGTTATATTCTAGTTTCTAATCAACAGAATAATTCTTTTTTAGTTTATCCAAGAGAAGGTGAAGCTTCCAATCCCCACGCTTACAAATTATTGGCAGACATTCCCGTTGCTGCTGTAGAGTGCGACGGTGCAGATGCAACGCATGTCAATCTAGGTCCTGAATTTCCAAATGGTATGTTAGTAGCCATGAGTAATGGTAAAGTATTTCATATATATGACTGGAATGAAGTTCAAAAACGTATTGAAGTAGGAAAATAGTGGTTATTTTAAAAAATTAGTTGCCCACCGATATGGTTCAACTTGAACCATATCGATGGGCAACTTTAGTTAAAAAAATCTTATTTATTCGATCTCCAATAAAAGAACCTGCCAAGCGAGAGTCAACTTATCTTCATCCAATAGCTTAGCGGCATACATCTGGAGAAGTTTCCGTCTTAATGGTAGCTGCTCTTGCGATTGATCCCATATCGCTTTGACATTTGGATCTAAACTTAATCTGTTTTCATCAGTCAATACAGGTAATTGCTCTACATTAGCTAATCTTCCCAAATGATTACCTGTTAGGATTTCCGAAAAGCGAATATGTTCAGGAAGTGCATCAACTCCAATTCCTAGATTTCTCAGGGGTTTTGGAACCTCAAATAAAGATTCTTTGGTGACGCGACAGTACCAGTTACCACCTAAGCGAGCAACAAGATCGAGGGACTCTTGTGTGATCTGATGGTCATCATCCAATAAAGTTTTGTGAATATGCATTCTAACAACTTCTGCAATAACCATATTGCCACCTCCAGGGCCATCTCCAAGACTGATGATTTCTTTAACTTTACATTCCAACTGTATGGGTGATTCTGCAACACGAGGCGGTTTGATCAGTTCCGATGCAATTGCTGTGAAACCCGATTTTTCAAATTCATTTATACCTTTTCCATATTCAGTACTCGCGAGTGATTGTTGCTGTACCATAGCATAATTTACAATATTGATCACTACTTCTGGTACCTCTTCGATATTATCTAATGTATGTTTTGTTGAGCCATCTCGCATCCTTAATAAGGGAGAAAAAACACATATAGGTGGTTGCTGAGACATGAAATTAAAATAGCTGAAGGGGCTCAAGTTGACCTCACCTGCAGCATCTATCGTGCTGGCAAAACAGATAGGACGCGGTGCTACAGCATATTTGATGAGATCATCAAAGATAGCTTGTTGTGCTACAGGATCTATTACTGTTGTTTTTTCTGGTTTCATAAGCTATATTGCTAATTTAAATTTATTATTCTTAATTATTTATTCGCACAATGTGATTCTCCAGCTGACCAAGACCAGTTACGTTCATGGTGATCTCATCACCCTCTGTCAACCATTGTTCTTTGTAATCTGGATCATTTAATTTTCCAGTTCCATTGAGCTCTAAGAAACAGCCAGTACCTACAGTTCCTGAGCCAATTACATCTCCCGGAAATATATCCACACCATAAGAAATGCGTTCAATGATTTCGGCAAACGTCCAGTCCATATCTCGAAGATTACCCATGGAGACCAGTTTTCCATTTACCGAGCACGACATTTCAAGATTATAAGTGGCGCCAACATGGCCTTTAGGAGGATCTACTCTATATTTTTCCAATTCATCGGCTGTTACTAGGCACGGTCCTATGACCGTCGCAAAATCTTTTCCTTTGGCTGGTCCCAAATTGAGCTTCATCTCTTCCATCTGAAGTGTTCGAGCACTGATGTCGTTCATGATCATATAACCAGCTATATAGTCATCAGCTTCCGAAGCGGGTATATTCCGCCCCTGCTTCTGTATGACAATAGCAACTTCCAGTTCAAAATCAAGTTTATCAAAATGTTTAGGCATGCAAGCCACTGCTCCAGGTCCACAGATAGCTCTATGATTTGAAAAATAAAAGACAGGAAATTGGTCAAACTCGGCAATCATTTCTAGTCCACGATTGCGACGAGAGGTGTAAACATGCTGACGAAAGGCATAGGCATCACGCAGTGAACCCGGACGAGGTACAGGTGCATTTATAATGGTATTATCAATCGTATACGGTGTGCTATTAGTAGTTGCAGTGCAAAGTGAAAGGTATGCCTCACGCATAGTTGTCTTTACCGTATGGTCTGTAAGTAAATAGCGATCCATGGTATTCGGAAAGGATTTGTCGACCTTGTCACAAGGATAGATATGTGTGCCAATTAAAAAAGCCAAACACTCGTTTTCTCCCAGAATACAGGTAATGAGTTTCATAATCTGATGTATATAATATTAAAATTGGTTTCTGTTCTTTATGCTCTTAAATGCAATAAAAAAGATTATAGTCGCATGTCCTCTGCAACGCAATTGGGTTAAATATAGGAAGTTCGCTAATCATTTTATATATTTAATTTGAAATATTAAAAAATAAAATATTATATTTGATTAAATAAAAAATCCAATTATGAACACCAGTAGACTCATAAATAAGAGAGTCATTTTAGGAATGAGTGCTTTCTTGAAGGCATTGATCGCTGATGTGGTGTTTGCTCAATATTAAATAATCTTCCCTCTTCGTTATTTATTTGTGCTAGAGTTACTTGTCTAACCCTTGCCGCAGCATATATCATTTCACTTTTTTAATTTAGTTACTTATGCCACTTTATCATCAATTGGGAAAAGTTCCTCCTAAAAGACATACCGTATTTCGGAAGCCTAATGGTGCACTCTACTCCGAAGAATTGGTTTCTACACATGGTTTTTCGAGTACTTATTCATTAGTTTATCACTGCCATCCGCCAACACTGGTCAAACAGATTGGAGAAGCCTATGATGTTTCCCCAAAAATAGCGCGTAGCAAGCATCTCAAGCACACGAGCTTAAAAGGTTTTGCGGTACAAAAAAAAGACGATTACTTAGAAAGTCGTATTCCCGTTCTGGTCAATGATGATCTCCATATTTCACTCGCTGCACCTCAGACATCAATGACCAATTATTTTTATAAGAATAGTCAAGCTGATGAGATCATCTTTATTCATGAAGGCTCAGGTATCATCAAAACAGGATATGGGCAAATTCCTTTTGCTTATGGCGACTATATTGTTATTCCTAGAGGAGTGATTTATCAGATTCATTTTGATCATCCTGACAATCGCTTGTTTATCATCGAATCATTTTCCCCAATTCGTACTCCCAAACGTTATCGTAATGAATTTGGGCAATTGATGGAGCACGCTCCTTTTTATGAAAGGGATATTAGAAGGCCTGCTGCATTAGAAACTATTGATGAAATCGGAGAATTTGAAGTTAAAATTAAAAAACAAGGATTGATCTATCCCTATATTTATGATAGTCATCCTTTTGATTTCATTGGTTGGGATGGTTATCATTATCCATGGGCATTCTCTATTCACGATTTTATGCCTATCACAGGAAAACTGCATCAACCACCACCTGTACACCAAACTTTTGAGACCGATACTTTTGTTGTGTGTAGCTTTTGTCCTCGTCTGTATGATTATCATCCAGAGTCCATTCCCGCCCCTTACAGCCATAGTAATGTAGATTCTGATGAAGTCTTATATTATGTTGATGGCGATTTTATGAGCCGCAAAAGTGTAGAACGTGGGCAGATAACGTTACATCCTGGTGGCATTCCCCACGGCCCACATCCAGGTACCGTGGAGAAAAGTATCGGACAGAAGCAGACCGATGAATTGGCGGTTATGATTGACCCATTTAGACCATTAATGTTGACAGAAGAAGCACTAGCCATTGAAGATCCAGATTATTACAAATCGTGGTTGAGTGAATAATATTAAATATACTCTTAAAATATAAGATAATGAAACAGACTTTTGCTGAGAAAATAGCTTTAGCGCAAGATTTTCTGCCCATCAATGGCACAGATTATATTGAATTTTATGTGGGCAATGCCAAGCAAGCAGCTCACTTTTATAAAACAGCTTTTGGATTTCAGTCCGAAGCTTATGCTGGACCAGAAACAGGAATCCGAGATCGAGCTTCCTATGTATTGAGACAAGGTAAGATCCGGTTGGTATTGACTACTGCTCTACGATCGGATCATCCGATATCAGAACATGTGAAACAGCACGGTGATGGAGTCAAGATTCTTGCTCTTTGGGTAGATGATGCGACTAAAGCTTTTGAAGAAACCACTAAAAGAGGAGCTCGTGTGTATCAAGAACCGAAGGTACTCACTGATGAATATGGTGAAGCAGTTACTTCGGGGATATATACCTATGGCGAAACAGTACACCTCTTTGTCGAACGTAAGCATTATAATGGTGTGTTCTTGCCCGGATATCAAGCATGGAGCAGTGACTATCAACCCGAAGAAGTTGGGTTATTATATATTGATCATTGTGTTGGTAATGTGGGTTGGAACAAAATGAATGAAACAGTAGATTGGTACCAGCGCGTCATGGGATTTGTTAATGTGCTTTCTTTTGATGATAAGCAGATCAATACGGAGTATTCGGCATTAATGAGTAAGGTGATGAGCAATGGGAATGGTTATGTTAAATTTCCAATCAATGAACCAGCAGAGGGGCAGAAGAAATCCCAGATCGAAGAGTACCTCGAATTTTATGAAGGAGAGGGTGTACAGCATGCTGCTTTGGCAACACATGATATTGTAAAGACAGTCAAAGCCTTGAAAGCTCGCGGTGTAGAGTTTTTAGGTGCGCCGCCAGAAGCCTATTACGACATGTTACCCGAACGAGTAGGTCAGATTGATGAAGAAATAAAAATTATTCAAGATCTCGGTATTTTAGTTGATCGTGACGATGAAGGTTACCTTTTACAGATCTTCACAAAACCAGTAGAAGATCGTCCCACGTTATTCTTTGAAATTATACAACGCAAAGGAGCTCAAAGTTTTGGTGCAGGTAATTTTAAAGCTTTATTTGAAGCTATCGAACGTGAACAGGAGAAAAGAGGGAATTTATAATCAGTATACCAATAGCTTGTATAAGTTAAAAATAGAATGTAGATACTATGGAAAATATGAAAGAGCTTCTGCAAGCTTTTGAACAAAAAAGACCTGAGATCATTTTTGAATGGAAAGATACAGAAACTGAGGCAGAAGGATGGGTTGTTATTAATTCGTTGCGTGGTGGAGCAGCTGGAGGAGGTACAAGGATGCGGTTGGGATTGGATAAGAACGAAGTAGAATCATTAGCCAAGACCATGGAGGTGAAGTTTACCGTTTCGGGACCTCCTATAGGAGGAGCCAAATCAGGAATTAATTTTGATCCATCTGATCCGAGAAAAATAGGTGTATTGGATAGGTGGTTTAAAGTTGTCACTCCTTTGCTTAAAAATTACTACGGTACAGGCGGTGATCTCAATGTCGATGAAATTCACGACGTCATTCCGTTAACAGAACAATATGGTCTCTGGCATCCCCAAGAAGGTGTGTTGAATGGTCATTTCAAGGTGCGTGAAAATGAACGCATCCATCAGATCGGTCAACTTAGGTATGGCGTTTCTAAAGTTTTAGAAGACCCAGCATATAGTCCTGATATGAAAAGAAAATATAAGATAGCGGATATGATTACAGGCTATGGCGTGGCAGAAGCTGTTAAACATTTTTACAGATGCTATGAGAGTAATTGTGCGGGTAAGAGTGCAATCATTCAAGGTTGGGGAAATGTTGCAGCAGCAGCAGCATTTTATCTCAGTAAGATAGGGGTAAAGATTGTCGGAATTATTGACCGTGCTGGCGGATTGATTAATCCTCTAGGTTTTACCGAAGCAGAAATCACGACCTTGTTTCTCAATCGTAAAGGAAACGAATTGTATAGCCCTGAATTACTTTCTTTTGAAGAAGTGAACCAGCAGATCTGGCATATGGGCGCAGCTATTTTTATTCCTGCTGCCGCTTCACGGCTGGTTTCTAAAGAGCAGGTCAGTGAATTGGTCGCGCATGGACTTGAACTGATTGCTTCAGGAGCCAATGTTCCTTTTTCAGATCGTGAAATTTTTTATGGACCCGTCATGGAATATGCCGATACGCAGGTATCCGTCATTCCCGATTTTATAGCAAATTGTGGTATGGCACGTGTTTTTGCATATCTGATGCAGCCCAATGTAGAGATCAGTGATGATGCATTATTCTCAGATGTATCGCGTATTATCGGACAAGCGATCGATCAAATAAGAGCAGTATCCGATTCCAAAACACATCTATCATCCAAAGCATATGAAATTGCCCTAAAGCAATTGATTTGATTAGTTATCCCATGTAAAGATATATATATGAAAAAGCATTTGTGAGAAAAACCACAAATGCTTTTTTTATAATAATTGATGCTATTTCTTATTCTTCTCTAGTTAGGTCATCTTTTTTTTAGCGGTTTGGCCGTCCTTCAGTTCTTCAGCTTTTAGCTCATCCAATACTTTTTTCAATTGGTTGACATATGGGCCATAAAAATACCGTGTCCATGCCAGTATAGATAAGATAAAACTTAAACTGACCACCAGCGTAAGAATAATAAGTGTTACTTTGAATTGAGGAGAGATGGACGAAAAATCTTTTCCTTTTTCCAATAAAGTACTGTATACATATAAAGCTATAGCAATCAGCGCTGTAGGGAGTAGAAGAAAACCAAAAGCGTGATAGCGCTCTATATTTAATTTAAAATCGTAGTATATTTCGGTCAAGCTATCTTTTGTATCAGCAGTGTAATGGTTAATCCTATTATAAAATAATCGGAATAAGTTCAAATAATATGCTGAAATAACAACTAATAAGGCATAAGAAGCATAATAGATAACATGCAATGAAGGATGGATATGAAACAGTGGTGGGAAAAATCCCAAAAATAGGATTGCTACAATCTGTATATACCATTCCTTCTTCATATTTTGCTTGAGTTTATCTAAAGGATGTTTAGCTTGTCTCAATTGTTTTATTTGTGCTGGAATATGGACATCGTCCGTGTTTTCAGTATTCCACGCCGATTTTAATTTATCAAGATTCATAACCTGTTTTTTTTATGATTTGTTGTAATTTTTCTTTAGTTCTATTGAGTTTTACGCGTACATTTCCTTCACTTATTCCTAGCTGAAATCCCGTTTCACGATGCGAAAGTCCTTCCATAAAGTAAAATATCAAAGCCTTTTCTACGGGATTTAACTGCTGTACAGCCTGATAGAATACCTCGAGTTGTCGATCCTTTTCTGGGTTGTAGGCTTCATTTTCTGGTTCTTTAGCACTTGCATAATCATAAATATCACTTCTGCGCTTTTCCTTTTTAAAGTAAGAAATAACTGTATTAATCGCTACTCGATACATCCAAGAAGAAAAAGCACTATCTCCTTTAAAGTTTTGGTAAGATTTCCATAATTGAATTATGATTTCCTGCTGTAAGTCTTCTCGGTCTTCTGGGCTGTCCATATAGAGACGAGCTACTTTATGTAGGATACCTTTGTGAACCTCCATCAGATTCAGAAATGTTTTTTCACTTGAATAATCTACTAACATCTTATATTATTGCAAAAATTTTAGTGGTCTGGACAGCATTTTCAACGTTTAATGCTTAAAAATACATTCCTTTTTTGTTGTTTTAATTAGTAAGTACAAGTGGTACTCCTTTCGTTACACTTTTTTTAAAAAAACAAACATTGCGGACCGAGGTGTAGATCCTATCTATTTTAGATAGATAAAACTTTTTTAAATACTATCTATGAGGTACCATATCAATAATGCGCTGACGAATATAAGCCCAAAAGTAGACAGCATGATAAGCGGATTGGAGCTTCCATACGTATCGGCATCGATCTCTTTTTCTATTTTTTTATAATTGAGGTAAGCAAACAGTGCTGTCATAGCTCCAAGTGCAACCAGTGTGACACCAATTGCGCCAGAATACCCCTTTTGTAGAATATGTTGGTTGTTATGTAGTATTAAGCTCACTTGTTTTACAAATAATGAAAATTTTACGACTACAAACCCAAATCCCATGATTCCGATACTCGTGCGTATCCATGCTAAGAATGTACGTTCATTGGCCAAATGGTCACTTGTTTTTTTCTGAGGTTGATTATCCATAATATTTCCGATATACGATATAACAATCAAAAAGCGAGATTGATTTACTTTGTCTGGTCTTGGTAAATGAATACATACCTTATTTCGAGGATTTTTAATTTTAAAAATTATGGTAATTATTTCTCTAAGTTATATCGAATAATAAGCTGTATATCTTTATTGATATGTTGGGCATGTTGTCATAATGAAAATGCCTAAAGCTGGGAACTTCAGGCATTTTCTAACCAATTATTAATCTAAATTATGAATAAAAGTTATTTCAAATGTTGTGCCAAGAAATAAACTTATCGTTATTTTGTGATATTGCATTAATAAAATTACAAAGCTTATAATAATTTTAGTTACTTTCTTTGCTTATTTTCTCTAACTGATAGGAGTTATCTCCCAATTTTACCAATTTAATCTTTGTGCCAGCTTCAAGTTCAAGTTCTTCCGCAGCATGTTGTCCCAAACTGAGGACATGAGAACGATCTCTTCTGTAAGAAAAAGCACACTCGTATTCATTTTTAATCAGTATTCTAATCTTTTTAGTCTTATTTGGAAATAAAGGTTTTAGATCCTTCGTGATTCTAATTTGATTTTTAGTCACATCTTCTGCTGTAATTTGATTTCCTTTTGAAGGAATAATTGCATGATCCACCTCTGTCACATGTCCTTTTCCTGTCGTTGTAGGGGTACTAGCACTTGCTGTTTGTGTTCCTAAATCCTCAGTTTGTGAAGGTAAGTTTGTTTTTGTCTGACTATTTGTTTTCTTTACTTCTTTTTGAATGGTGTTAGGTCGTTCAGTAGATGGTTGGACAGTAGGAATTGAAAGTTTTGCCTGTTGATTAGCTATATTGACCTCGGACGCAGTTATAGTAGGATTTGTATTTTTTGATTTTCCTTTTGATTTTCCTTGCTTTGGCGACAGGTTATTTCGTTCAGTCGGTGCAGGTACGGGCAGCGGTATAGATTTGGCTTGTTGAGTTGTTGGATTTATAGGTTGGTTGGGCGCAACATGAGGTTTTGAATGATGAGAAGTATTATTTGTTGGAGCAGCTTGAGTACTAGTTGCGCTTGCTGCTGTCGTAAGAGCAGGATTTGCTTGTAGGGGTTTATTGATGATATTTCTGATGTAGTAATTTTTTATTCTTGATTTTTCCGTATTACGCTCCTCAATTTCAAAATCTTCTTTGTAAGCCTTAAAAAGATGTGATATTTTCTCATAACCGTAGTTTCTAGCATCAAAATCTGGTTTTCTTTTATTAAATAGGCTACCTATTTCACCTAAAAACGCCCATCCGCTTTCATCAGCAGTATCATCTACCGTATCTTTTAATAGCTCCAATGTCTCTTCATCCAAGGCAGAAATTTTATTTCGGTCAATAACGGGATTGGGAGTTGAACCGGAATTATTATTTTTCTTTTTCACAGCTTTTTTAGAAACTTCTTTTTCTAATATTTCGACATATATAAATTTGTCGCAAGAAGAAATAAAAGGTTTAGGTGTTTTCCGTTCGCCAATACCGATCACTAATTTACCTGATTCGCGAAGCCTAGTCGCTAAACGGGTGAAATCACTGTCACTGGATACAATACAAAATCCATCTACACGATCCGAGTGTAAAATATCCATCGCATCGATAATTAAAGCCGAATCTGTTGAATTTTTACCCTGGGTGTAGCTATATTGTTGAATAGGGGTGATTGCATGGGTTAAGAGGCTATCTTTCCAATTTTCTACATAAGGACTGGTCCAGTCACCGTAGATACGCTTGATCGTAGGGATTCCATATCGTTTTACTTCATTCAATATCTCTTCTATTTTTTTATATGAGATATTATCAGCATCAATCAAGATCGCTATTTTTTTTTCTGTTTCTTCTGGCATCCCTTGTGTTTTTAATATGCGCTATAAATTGAATTCTCCTGAAATGATAAGTTATTTATTCACCTTAATTTGATTTTAACGCACTAGAACAATCTGAACATTCAGATGATATAGTTTGTATTGAATATGTTAAGTTTAACAACTCTACTCTTGTAAACTTAGATAAATTTGATTAGATACGCAATATATTTGAAGTGATCCATGATCAAGATATTGGTATGATTTATTTTATTCTCAAGAAGAACAGGATTCGCTTTTAGTGTGAATATTGCTGTACTCGACGTTTTTTTCTATACATTGTATCTAATTCCGAATGGCTTATCTACTTTTTGTCTACACAAATTGTCTTTGAAATAAATATTAAATATGATTTTCTATTATACAACAGTTGTTTTTCAAATAAGTTGCGCCGACCGCTCCCTTGTTATGATCGGATCCTTCATTTAAAAGTGATATTCTGATCCAGATGAGCACTCGCTTTTCTATTAAAAACTTATTATTTTTGTTTAAATTATAGTTTTATGCTCATCATTGATTCTCCCTCCAACAACGCTTATTTTAATATAGCTTCTGAAGAATATTTACTGTATAAATATCCAAAAGAAGACATTTTCTTATTGTATAGCAATGCACCATCGATTATTATCGGAAAATTTCAAAATACACTGGCGGAGATTAACTTGGATTATGTTCAAAGTCAAGAAATAAAAGTAGTTAGGCGTATGTCTGGAGGAGGAGCAGTTTATCATGACCTTGGAAATTTAAATTTCTCTTTTCATACGCTTTTAGGTACAAATGACTTTATGGATTTTTCAACCTTCACACAGCCTGTCTTATCTTTATTAAATTATTTGGGGATCCCTGCAAAATTAGAAGGTAGAAACGATCTGTTGGTAGAGGGAAAGAAATTTAGTGGAAATGCAAAACTTGCCAAAAATGGGAAGATGATCCAACACGGTACGCTTTTGATTAACTCTCAAATGGAGGTTCTCGGGTCGGCTTTGAAAGTCAATCCTTTAAAATTTGTGGATAAGGCAGTAAAATCGAACCGCGCCCGTGTGATCAATCTAAGTGAATATCTACCTAAAGAAATTACGGCATTACCTTTCAAAGAATTGCTGATCGCAGAAATGATGAAAAATAATCCGCAAGCAGTCCGCCATACATTTACAGAAGATGATATTTTGGGTATTGAAAAATTAATAATAGAAAAGTACAGTACATGGGAGTGGAATTTTGGGTTTTCGCCACAATATAATTTTAAAAAAGCGCTGAAAATACCAGCGGGCTTTATTGAAATTCATTTAGACGTGCATAAAGGCTATATTGAAAAAGCCAAAATATTTGGAGACTTCTTTGCATCCAAACCGATTGAGGAGCTAGAATCAGCACTAATCGGGCAAAAGCACGACATTGCTCATCTCACGACGTGGTTGGATCAGCAAGATCTAACAGCATATTTTGGTAAAGTCAGCACATCAGAATTATTAGAGCTGTTTAAATAATAACCTTTTATAAACCTAAAAGATTTCTGATTTAACCAATTTTAAAGGTTTACAGTCACATAAACTCATGTTTTTTATGAGGTTTTCCGGCAGTTCTTAAATTAACACAAAGATTAAGTTCTAAAATATAACTTAAATATGGCTTTTTAACAAGTACCTGACAAATGGACTTGGTGAGATTAATCTTTATGGTTATGTTTGTCGTTTTGGGCATTGAAATTTGAAACATCACATTCAAATTTCAATGCCCATTGATTTAATGTTAAAAACATCATGATTGCCGACATAGAAGACAAAGAAATTAAACAAATTTATCAAACATCTATTATTCAACAAACAGCCTATTGGTCTGAAGTGAAACGATTACAAGGAGTAACCTCAAAAGCATTTAATTTTAAAACAAAAACAGCAGACCTTTACGTAGACTCAGATGACAGCACTTATTTTATCGGAGATTTGCTGATTTTGATTCAAACTTTAGATCAAGATCACAGCATCGCTTATGTTCCCTATGGGCCAGAAGTGGAGCCATCAGTAGAAAATCAAGGCTATTTTTTAGAACAATTATCCGAAAGCCTAAGATCCTGCTTACCCACAAACTGCATCATGATCCGTTATGACTTATCTTGGGAATCACATTGGGCAAAAGAAGACGACTGTTACGACATAAATGGGAACTGGTTGGGAGTTCCAGATAAAAAAATTCAGGAAATCCGTTTTAACTTCAATACAACTAATTGGAATTTAAGAAAAGCGAATACAGATATCTTACCCTCAAATACTATTTTTGTGGATTTAAAGAAAGATGAGGAAGCTCTATTAGGCGCTATGAAAACCAAAACTCGCTATAATGTCAATCTTTCTCAGAGAAAAGGAGTCAAAATTCGTTCATTAGGTCTGGATAGTTTAGCAATTTGGTATGATCTCTATCGACAAACGGCTGCACGAAATCATTTCTTTTTACATGATATCAGCTATTTTAGAGTTGTACTTTCTGCGCGAGCCAATGACACACTCTCTCCAGCAGATGTCTATTTATTAGTTGCAGAGATTGAAGATAAGCCATTAGCAGCAATGTTTTTGGTCGTATCGGCAAATCGAGGAACATATTTGTACGGAGCATCGGCTACAGAAAATAGAAATTATATGGCTACTTATGCGTTACAATGGCGCGCCATGCAGATTGCTAAAGAAAAAGGCTGTACCGAATATGATTTTTTTGGCGTAGCTCCCCAAGCAGATGCTTCCCATCCATTATATGGACTCTACAGATTCAAAACCGGTTTTGGTGGTGAAATTTTTCATCGTATGGGGTGTTGGGATTATCCGCTAGATAATGAAAAGTATAAATATTATACCTCTATGGAATTCAAAAATCAAAGTTATCATCTGAGCTAAAAAAAGCGGGTACAGCAATATTTCGACTGCACCCGCCTTTTAATCTTTAGATAAGCAGGATAGGATCCATGCCTATAACTGTATTCTATTCATTATAATTTGACTAAGTTGTGGTGTCTACATTCCATCCTGATAATATTCCTCCATAAAAATAGAAAGTGACATGAAATTTTTTATTACTTAATTCATCTGAAACCAGATAGCGTTCCGTAACATCATAAGATGCCACCTTTTTGAAACTTGATAATTTTACCTCAGGAAGATTGTCGGTTGTTGCTGATCCCGCAACCATATGCTGTATTTTAGCGGTAATTAAATTCATAATTCCTTCTTTCTTGAATGGATTACGTACAATTCGATTTTTACCAATAATAGGCATTACACCATTATTTGCTCGTTTTTTCGCCTTTGCCTCTGCAGTATAGCTTTTAAATTTCTCTTTAATTTTAGGATCACGGATGCTATTAATTGTAAATATGGCTATTCCCTGTGCTCCATGATTCAACGCCTCATCCATTTCTGTAAACATGACATCACTATCACTCGCCATTAGTCCGCAGAATAAAGTCGTCATCTTATTTTTGTCGTTTACATTTTCGATTGTACAATCTCTAATAAAACTTGGATCTTCTGTGTAGAAATTACTGTATACCATCGGAAATACCATATCCAATTTCCATTTCCCCCAATCTTGCCTAACCATTCGAGAAGCCATTTTAGGTGTTGGAAAGGGGGATGCAGCCATTATTTTACCACTAGCATGCACGACATCTGCAATCATATTGGCTATATCTGTAATTTGATCACAACGAAACTGTCTCCATTTGAGATCGCTAGAGGGATCTTTCTGTGTACGTGGATCATAACCATATTGATCTTTGAATTTTTGGATCGCTACGGGATGATATCCATAATCCCAAGCGGCATATTCGCGATCTTGCACGATATGATATTTGGGCCAAAGTGTGGTAGGAAGTACCACATCGACGTAGCGGTTATAGTCGATAGAAATCCCATCCAAACCCTCTACATCGCAATAGGTTTGAATTTTTTCTTTGATATAATTTTTGACTTCTGGAAGAACAGGAGATAAGAATTTATAATAACCCACATATGCCGTTGTATCAGCTAAACTTTTACCATTTCTATTCACACTAAACCACTCTGGATGTTTTTTCAAAATCTGTTCCCGATCATGTTCAAGATTTAACGTCCATAACCAGGCAACTACTTTAATCCCATATTTATGCGCAATCGGAATGGCTACTCTATAATCATCAGGTGTAGGAGCATTGAGCATGACACCATCGATACCTAAGTATTGCATTTCACGACATAGGGAATCAAAATTACTGGTAGGCCTGTAATCTAACCAAGTCCAGAACATAGGTTGATCTTCCTTACCTGCAGCAGCAGCTTCTTTGCGGGTTAAAAGAAATAATCCTAAGAAAAAAACAACGCAAATACGTAGTTTAAGCGAATAAAGTTGGTTCATAATTTATACTTTGTTAATACAGGAAAATCCGAGTGTATTTAAATTGATATTGTTTACGTGCAATATAAATATTTTTAGACGAAATTTGGGTATGCTATACCCTTTTAGCGGATTTTTATTTAACCTTGATTGTCTGGTATATAATCAAAGCTGTCTTTTTTTGTAAAAAAACGCCTGAAGCGGGGAACCTCAGGCGTTTTAACTAACCAATTATTAACCTAAATTATGAATACCTATTAAACGTTTTGTTTTAAGCAATTGTTGTATTTGAATTTTTATTTTAACACATTTTAACGATTGTAATGGGTAATTGTATCCGGTATAATCAAAAATATTAATTTCAATTCCATAACATCAAAAAACGCCTGAAGTGGGGAACCTCAGGCGTTTTAACTAACCAATTATTAACCTAAATTATGAATACTTTATAAACGCCACAATTTGTGGTATTGTTACTTATCGTATTCTTTTTTAACAGATTTTAACTTTTTGAAGCATTTATAAACTTATTAATCAATTATTATACTCCTTCAAATAAAGATGCAAGGACCTCTTTAAAGCGCACAAACTGGATCTTGATCGGTATAACTTTGTTTTCATTGGCGTATTTCCATTTGGCATATGCTCATTCATTTAAGTGGATAGACTCCAATTGGCATTATCCTTGAAGAAAAGTACACTTGAAAGTAGAAGAATTTGCGAGATACCCTATTTTGTTTTATCATTTTCGAAATTTACAACATCCGAAATCAAAATTTTCAATATATTATCCATCATGATCGTTTTTTGCGATCATGGGCGGCATACATTAAATAATAAAAAAGAAATGTTGCGATTTCGCAATTTGAGCCATTTCCAAATGAAAGAAAAGTTAAATGCTAGTCAGGAAGTCACGTACTTGTTTGATAAATACTATTTGCAACTAGGTGATATATCATACATCGAACTGGATTTCTTGTCGTCTTTAATAGCTATATTCAGACCAAAACGAAAATCACTATATTATCAGGTCGATATCGATCCTTTATTGAGTTATTTACAACAATTTACCCAGCATAAGGATCTGTTTGTTCAATATGTGCATCGTGTTCTTGACCAGAAAGATTTTGATCAATTGATAACGGATACGGGCATTATTAGTTATGCCGATTTTAGGTATGAGATTAAAAAAAGATTTACCGAAAAGTATTTACCTTCGCAACCGCCCAAATCGACCTTACAGTACGTACTCAATCAAATTTTTTACCACTCAAAAGATGCGGATTGGGTTGCTTCGATCCCACAAGAACAGTTGCATCAGTTATATACGATTTGTCAATTCCATTCACTTTATGAAAACGACCACAATTTTGAAATAAAAGAAATTTTATATGGATTAGAGGTACTCGTGCAACGTATTACAGGAAGAGCTATGGAAACAGATGTAAATAAGATGGTTCCAGAGTTTCAAAATTTTGATAGTCCATTTATTGCTATTATGCGTGAGTTCAATGAGTTGAATGATCGCTTCTTACGTGACGATCTGCATTTTATGACTTCCGATGATCTTGCCTACAAGCAAATATTGGTTTTGCATAGGCAATGTGAAAATTATATTGATACTGCATTTTCCAATTCCCATCGTTTTGGTATCTCGATCAAAGTCAATCAGTCATTATTACGAATCAGGCAGCAATTGGAAAGGATCAAAGCAATTTTATCTTTTTTGGTGATCAACGATAATCGCGAAAAAGTGACCAAAAGTATTGCCTTTGCACAGACCTTAATTGATTATAATTGTCGTAAAAGCAATATTCGAAAACTGGTGGGGCAAAGCACACAATTGTTAGCTTATGAGATCACGCATCATACTGCACAAACGGGAGAGCATTATATTACTTCCACTAAAAAAGAATATTGGCGTATGTTTCGTTCGGCTTGTGGCGGAGGGATCATCGTGGGCATTATGTGTATCATAAAATTGTTTCTAGGAAAAGTAGAGACGAGTGAATTTGGACATGCGTTACTTTACAGTATGAATTATGCCATAGGATTTACTGCTATTTATCTTTTTGGAGCAACATTAGCAACAAAACAACCCGCGATGACAGCCTCAGCGTTAATTGCTGCTATTGAAAATGGTCCCTCTGGACAGGATCAAATTCGACATAAGTATTGGAGTTTTGCTATTTTCTTTGCCCGACTATTCCGTTCACAATTTATTGCATTTGTTGGCAATGTGATGATGGCTTTTCCAGTCAGTTTAATTTTGATATGGGGTATTCAGGAGGTTTTCCACTACAATGCAGCGGCCGCTAAGTGGTTAAAACTGGTTAATGAATTAAATCCTACAGAGACACCGATGATAGTGCATGCTTGCATTGCGGGAGTCTTTTTATTTTTGTCTGGAATTATTGCCGGTAGTATATCCAATAGGGACAAACATAATTCGGTCTATTATCGAATTGAGGAACAACCCGTCTTAAAGAAAGTGTTTGGTAAAGAAAAAACAGCCAAAGTCGCTCGATTTTATGAAAAAAAATGGGCAGGAATAGTCTCCAATATTTGGTTTGGCGTTTTTATGGGAACAACAGCTTCTGTTGGTATGTTTTTAGGGCTAAATCTAGATATTAGGCACATCACCTTTGCCAGTGGTAATCTGGCATTAGCCTGGTTTGGTCACGATAGTTATCTGAGCACAGAAATGTGGATATGGGGTATACTTGGTATTGGTATTATAGGTTTTTTTAATTTTGTAGTTAGTTTTTCCCTTTCATTGATATTGGCATTTCGATCTCGAAACCTTTCCTTTGGAGAATTGATTAAAATGGCCAAAGCCGTATGGATCTATTTTAAAATAAACCCAAAATCATTTTTTTTACCGCCAGAAGAGAAAAAATAAATAAGTGGGTTGTCATTTTAGATTAAGATGTAAAGTACCCCCCAGAATTGTTCAAATTCTGGGAGGATGGTCAGGAATGTAAAACCGTTGCGCAGCTTTTTCCTGATGATAGCTATCCGAGCGCTTGCTTTAAATCGGAGATTAAATCATCAATTGATTCTAGCCCAACGCTAATACGAATAAGACCATCGGTAATACCTGTTTTTAATCGGATCTCTCTAGGTATTCCAGCATGGGACATGGAAGCAGGGTGGGAGACTAATGTATCGACAGTGCCGATTGAAACTGCTCGCGTACATATCTGAAGTTTATTGACAAAATCAATTGCTTTTTCATATCCGCCTTTCAGCTCTATGCTCATCACAGATCCGGCATGTCGCATTTGCTTTTTGCTAATAGTATAATCGGGATGAGTTGTAAGTCCATTATAATGCACTTGCGAGATCTCCGGATGGTGATCTAGAAATGTGGCCACATCCATGGCATTGCGACAATGTTGTTCCATTCGTAAGGGTAAAGTTTTAATACCCTGTAAAACAAGAAAAGCATCAAAAGGGTTACTGTTGACTCCCAGTAATTTATGTGTTTGATGCACATACGTATCCATAGCGCTTAGATCTCGACCGATCAATACTCCTCCAATAGCATTACCATGTCCATTTAAAAATTTTGTCGTAGAATGAAACACATAATCCACTCCGTATTTAAAAGGTTGCTGGAGATAAGGAGTAGAAAAGGTATTATCAACAGAAATCAATTTATTGTATTTTTTTGCAAGCTCCACCACACGTTCGATATCAATACACTGCATTGTTGGATTTGCAGGAGATTCAAAGTGAATCAGCTTAATTTCCGGTTTTTCTTTTAAAATAGTTTCCAATTCTTCCGCATCAGTCATATTCGAAAAATAGGCTTTGATACCAAATTTAGGAAGCATCTTCGTAATAAACTCGTGGGTTCCACCATATAAAGATGGAGTAGCAAGTATCCCATCGCCAGCATTAAGGCAGGATATAAATAGCGTGGACATCGCCGACTGTCCACTCGATGTCAATAGAGCACGAGCACGCAAAGGAGTTCCATCAGGATTTAGGATCTTCCAGGTTTCTAGGTCGGCTATAGCTTGTGCTGTCGCATCAGTGGTTGGATTGCCAAATCGAGAGTAAATATATCCTGCATCTTCACCAGAAAATCTACGCATTCCCTGTTCCACGCTATCAAAAGTGAAGGTAGAACTAGCATATATAGGTGCTAAATGGGCATGATGACCATCCGTATGCTCCTGATGAATGGCCAGTGTTCCAAAGTCAATATCATTTCTGGTCATAGGAATAGCTTAAAATTAAATGTTGATCGTTGTTGTACATCTTTGTTCGGTATGTAGGTGTAAGTTGTCAATCCTAAATTTAGGAATAAAAAGATTAAAAAACAGATTGAATATAAGAATCATCTATTTTCGATATTGTGTTAAATACTATTTTATAACAGCTTATATTGTACTAAGATTAAAAACAAGTAAAACAAACTATTGATCATTTTATAGCCAATGCTATCAGGTGCATGCACCCTATAATTATGTTAATTGACGCCACATGCTATTAAAACATCGATAATTGAATGCCGGGACGATTTTTATTGGGTTTTTGCGCTTTTCCCATTACGGTTTGACCATTATATTTCCATGAGTCTCTGCGTTCTTGCTCCAAGACTTCCTGTATGTCAAACTGTGGAGTAAAATTTGCCTCTGCCTGTAGTACGATCTGATGTAGTTTATTGATTGTTTTTAATTTATCCAGATGTCCCAATTTTGATTTTTCTATTCCTTTTCTAAGTACAGTAATACTCTCATCATAAATCGTTAAAGGTACAGGAAATGGATGACCGTCTTTACCTCCATGAGCAAAACCAAATCGTGCAGGGTCTTTAAATCTAGACGGACCACCGTGAATGACCTCACTTACTAACGCAAGAGATTGCATAGTACGAGGACCGACCCCTTTCAGCAGTAATAATTCTTCAAAATTATCGGTCTGCAATTCCCTTGTCACATATAAGAGTGCTCCTAGCCTTTTTAGATCCACATCCGATGCACGGATATCATGTCTGTTAGGCATTACTAGATGGGCAAATTCCTGCATGATCCGAGCAGGATCATTTTGCGCAATAGCTAAGATTCCTTGCCTATTAGATGCTGCCGCTGCTGCTGTTAAGTTTAATATCTTTCCGCGAGAGACGCCATTAATACCCGTATGTGGTTCATCTATAAAAGATTTTAGATGCTGAGAATGCCAGTGATAACGTCTTGCTGTACCATCATTTTCATGCATACCCTGTTGCACAACAGTCCAATTACCTTTGTCTGAAACAATGAAATTATGGAGATAAAGTTGATATCCATCTTGTATAGCTGTATTATCGACTTTTGCAGTCAATTTACTTGCACGTACCAGCGCATCCCCCGAAAGTCCCGTATGGTCCGCTATCCGTAATAATTCTGCGGGTGTTTCTCTCGAAAACTTTCCTTTGCCTCCACAAATATAGAGTCCTAAAGAGGCCGATTGTGGATTAATAGCACGTTTTAAAGCACCCATGACAGAGGTTGTGATCCCAGACGAATGCCAGTCCATACCCAATACAGCACCTAAACTTTGAAACCAAAAAGGATCCGATAAGCGGCGCAATACCTCATCTTTACCGTAGTCTGCTAAAATGGCCTCTACGATAGAAAGTCCTAAGGCAGACATACGTTCATAGAGCCAGGCAGGTACTTTCCCATAATGTAAGGGTAGATCGGCAGTTCCCGAACGTTTCATATTGTTTCGCTAAATATTTTAGTGTAAAATTAGGTAATAAAATCAACAGTTGATTTTAATATCAGAGATTTATGTTTCTAAAATTAAATCTATTTTTTTTCATTTTGACTCTTTATGAGTTAGTTTGTCTTTTTGGATTGATTTTTGATTTTAAATATTTAAATAAATGACATCTACAAAAATTATTTTAATAACAATTGTATATTGTTTACTATCCAGTATAAAATAATTGTAATTAGCAAAACTAAGTTGAAAATATGATTTTAATCGTTGATGATAAACCTGAGAATATCTATTCCCTTCAACAACTGTTAGAGTCTAGAGGTTTTAGTGTGGATACGGCATTGTCCGGAGAAGAAGCTTTGAAAAAAGCATTTAAAAACCAATATGCACTTATTATTTTGGACGTTCAAATGCCAGATATGGATGGCTTTGAAGTCGCGAGGTATTTAGCAAACTATAGTAAAACTAAAGATATTTCTATCATATTTTTATCTGCAGCTAATCGCGATAAGCGATTTATTGAACAAGGTTATGCCTCTGGAGGGATTGACTATGTTACAAAACCTGTAGATATGGAGATTTTATTAATGAAAGTCAAAAATTTCTATCAGTTACATGAGAAGACTTTGGCTTTAAATGCGGTACAGCACGATTTACTTAGTGAAATTGAACGACGTAAGCGGGCACAATCCTCCTTGTTAGAAAAAGCAAATCATTTGCGCTCTATATTAGAATCTCTTCCTCAAATTGCTTTTTCGGTAGATCCACAAGGTAAAATTGATTTTGTAAATTACAATTGGTTTCTATTTTCAGCATCCGAAAATCAATTTCCGGAATGCCATCCGGATGATCCCGCTATAAAGGACGTTGTAAACTCCCATATTCAAAAAGGTAAGGCTGTGGAAATGGAAGTTCGGATAAAACCATTAAATTCCCAACTTTATCGCTATCATTTACTGCGCATTGTCCCCATTGAAGAAAATCATGTGATTGCTCATTGGGTCGGAACCTTTACGGATATCGATGATCAAAAACAGATTGAACAAAAGAAGGATGAATTTATAAGTATTGCTTCGCACGAATTAAAAACGCCATTGACCAGTATGCGTGGGTATGTCCAATTACTGGCTCGTGCTTTGCGTGGTGAGCAAAATGTTAAGGTACAGAAATATATGGATCGTGTCCAAGGCCAATTGGACAAATTAAGTACATTGGTTGCTGATCTACTGGATATTTCAAAAATTGACAATGGCAAATTAAAGATTAACCATCATTTGTTTGATTTAGATGTTTTAATAGATACTGTCATTGAAACTATGCGGCAGACCCATGATAATAAGATGTTGCATATCGAACGCGAGGGTGCTCGATTAGATCGCTTAATCTTGGGAGATGAGTTGCGTATCGAACAGGTACTGGTCAATTTTGTGACCAATGCAATCAAATATGGTCCTGATTCTGATCGTATTATTATCCATACTGAAATGAACGGCCACGAAGTGAAAGTAAGTGTGCAAGATTTTGGAATAGGTGTTCCTGCAAAAAATCAACCGCCGATATTTGATAAATTTTATAGGGTCGAGGAAACCTCTGTCCGATTTCAAGGATTAGGTTTAGGACTATATATTTGCGCGGAAATTATTAGACAGCATCAAGGGCAGTATGGTATGGCGAGTAAATTTGGTGAGGGATCGACTTTTTATTTTACTTTACCATTGAATACAGCACATTTATGATTATAAACTTAAGAGAATGGCTTTTATAATGGCTTCGGTAATAGAAAAATACTGCGCACAAGATGCGATTAATTATAAAGAATAAGATCATGTTAACTATACAATTTTAAATAAAGAGCCATGGAAACCAATAAAAAAATTTTAATCTTCGAAGATGATATATCCATTTTAGAGATCGTCACTATTATTCTCGAAGACGCAGGCTATGGAGTTGAAACATCACAAACATCTCATGATATAATTGAAAAAGTTGCTGCAATAAAACCAGATTTAATTTTGATGGACAATTGGATTCCCAATATTGGTGGAAAAGAAGCGACAAAACTACTAAAAAGAGATCCTAATTTTAATCAGATACCAGTTATTTATATAACCGCAAATAGTGACATCGCCGAACTTGCTAAGGATGCTGGAGCAGATGATTTCCTGGCGAAACCTTTTGATTTGGTCGATCTTGAAAAAATAGTATCTAAATATTTAAAATAGCATTTTAAACACATCAAGTATCTGTTAACCGGATGTTGAAAAATAAATACGATCGTCTCTAAACATCAATTATATGCTGGAGACGATCGGCTGATAAGTTTCAAACTAGCCCATCATATCGTGCGTTAACTCAGCTGTGGATCCGTTTTTGAATGTTTTCCAGTTTCCACCCGTCCCGCAAAATGACGCTCAAATGGACTATTTAGTAGCGTAACACTGATATCGTACCAACCGTACTCTTGTTGAGTGTCGATTATTGAAGTCGCTGATTGACCTGCTTTCAAGGTAATTTCCTTATTCCAAAGACGATATGCATTGTCTTTTATACTTATGTCCAAGGTTTCTTGCCCTTCATTCTTGAGGTGTAATACTAGATTGCCAGTAGGTTTTTTAGTTGATCCTAGTTCATAAGATGCGCTAATACGTAGTGCTTCATCTTGTCCCTTAAATCCTCGCATAAATCCATTTGGTCCATAAGCAGTAAATGCATAAATATTATCTTTAAAATCTGATAAATTCCAGCTGAAATCCAGTGACTGACCTGCAAATACCGCAAATGGCCAAAATTGAACACCATCGTGATAAGAATCGCCGGTATAGATATTAAATGGACTATTCAAAGATGCCTCACCAAAAAAAGTATTTCCAACCTTCATATGTATAGAGATCTTATCCTCTTTCTTACTGATCTCTTCATCGATATATAGTTCATAAGCCAACGCACTTGAAGGACGTTGTCCCTTTTCTTGTTTGGCCAACCATGGAGATATGTTTCGTTGTTTCTTTAGATTTGCGATATCGCCTAAAGACCATTGATGATAATTATGAGGTAAGGGCAATTTTTTAGATTGGTCAATAGCCCAAATCTGTGCGTTGCGGTCTAAAAAAGGCAATTTGCGATCAGGATTAGATTCTGGAGTACGAAATACTGAAGTTAGATCGCCAGTAATTGCTCTGCGCCATGAACTGATGTTATTTTCATAAATATGTTTTCCATATTTTTTATTCAGGAAATATTCCAAAAACTGTATAGTAGAAGTGATGTCGAAAACCTCAGAATTGACCCATCCACCTTTTGACCATGGCGAAGCAACGATCAGCGGAACGCGGTATCCGAGTCCGACAGGACCCTCAGTTGCATTTTCTTGATTCTCTCCAGCATCTAGCTCCTGCTGTAGACTGACATACTCACCAGAGATATCCATTCCTGGAGAAACCTTACCTGATGTTGGATCGGCTGGGTTGGGGGCTACGAAGGGTGGAATATGATCAAAATAACCATCATTTTCATCGTAATTTAAGATGAAAATTGTTTTGCGCCACAGATCAGGATTTTCTGTTAAAATATTCAAAATCTCAGAGGTATACCAGGCCCCATACATCGGTGCGCTAGGATGATCAGAAAAATATTCAGGTGCTACTAACCAAGAAACTGTTGGAAGTTTTCCAGACCTTACATCCTGTCTAAATTGATGCAGTATATCGCCTTTCGGAACTCGAATTTCTGCTTCATGCTCTTCGGTATTGATGGCTTCACGATACGATGGGTCTTGTTCATTCGTCTGGAAGGCACGCTTAAAAAGAGCTTGCTCCAAGGGCGGTAGTTTGTTAAAGGCCTCTGGAGTAAAAGTTTGAAGTTTTTTTTCAAAACTTGTCAACTGTTCCCGCTTTTGTTTTAATTTATTTTTTTCCTTTTGTGCACTTTCCGCTTTACCGTCTTCCAAGAGTTTTTCTATTTTCCTGATTTCATCAGGTAGCTCTGCGATACGCTTTCTTAAAAAAGCGAGATGACTCTCTTTAAATTCAATATGATATTGTGAAAACCATTCCAGATTATTGTCCGTATAGTTACCCAATAATCCTTCATCCTGCAGACCAGATTGTATGCTCACCTCATTTTGATATACCTTCCAGGAAATATCTGCTGCCTCCAATTTTTCTGGAAAGGTCTTCCAGTTAGCCCATCGATTGAAATAGATATCCGAGTTGCGAACCAGAGGTTTCTCTCCTTTAGCTGGTACGCAGGTACCTGTCCAAAAAAAGTGACGATTGGTCGTTGTACCCGTTATCGATGAACAGAAGTTTTGATCACAAATGGTAAAAGCATCGGCAAATGCATAGTAAAAAGGATTGTCTTCACGGGTGTAGTAACCCATTGTCAATGGGATATCTTCGTAATGTTTGTGGCCAGACCGTTTGGCATCTATCCAATTATCATGTTTTCCTTGGTTACGTGTAACTGATTGATTTTCCCAAGAATGAGGTAGATAGCTTGTCCAGGCAGCTTTAGATCTTTTGATATCGAGGCGAAAAGGAGAAAATGTTTTACCGTCTTTTCCAGATTGTAACCATACCGGATTTCCATTAGGCAATTGTATAGCTCTAGGATCTCCATATCCGCGTACACCAGATAGCGTACCAAAGCTATGGTCAAAAGAGCGGTTTTCTTGCATCAGCATAACAATATGCTCCGCATCGAGAAAACTAGATCCAGAAAGAGGTTCAATTGCCATGGCTTGCTGTATGGCGGCAGGCAGTCCCCATTCCAAACCCATCGCTCCAGTTAAAAGTGAGGCTTTCTTTAAGAAATCTCTTCTATTATCCATGTATTACTGTATTATTCGTTTTTAGATTTAAAATTTAAAAGTATAAAGAATTTGGATGTAGTAGTGTAACGATTAGGTTTCATAAGTACATTTTCAGAATCGGGATTTAAAATTCCTAAGTTTTTCCTAAATATGGCTATAGGTTTGTTTCAAACAATAAAATCATGAAAATTTTATATACAATTTTACTTTCAATATTCGCTTATACTTTTTCATTTGCTCAAGTCAATACGCGACCAAAACTACCTAAAGTAAAACATGCAGAACCTCTTTATCTCGATCTGATGCGTGATCTTGGAGCTCGAAAAGGTGAGGCCGAAGTGAATGTTGGTTATGGGACAGGACGTTTCAAAAATAAAATCGAGCACCATGCTTTTGTTGAATATGAATGGGCAGTTGCCAACCGTTTGGGAGTAGAAATCGAAATCCCTGTACTTTTTGCAAAAGATGATCTAGGACATAGAACCAATCGGGTAGAGGGATTAAAATTTGGAACTCAATATACGTTTTTAGTTGATGAGAAACGTCAGACTTCCTTGGCTATTGGTTATGTGCATGAAATGGAATTTGGCAAATCTAATCCAGCTATCAGAAATACACCTCTTTTCGGAGGATTCATATCGTCACCATTTTTTATAGCAGCTAAAAACTTTAACCACATCAGTACATTGATTTATACAGGACCAGAGTTTGAATATCGATTTAAAAATAGAGCAATGCAAACCAATTTTGTTCTAAATGCCAACATACATTATATGGTTCCTAATTCAAGTCATTATATCGGTATTGAAAATGATATGCGCATAGAACGCGGTCAATTGGAATACATTATGAGACCCCAAGTCAAGCTTGCCTTATCACCAAGCATCGCAGTAGGACTTGTATGCGGTGTTCCAATAAAATCCCAAGAATTTCAAATGGATTTTATGACCCGTCTGATCTGGGAACCTAAGTTTTAGGACTATTATCCTTTGGTAAGGATAATTAATACAAGAGTCCCATACATTTAAATGTATGGGACTCTTGTATTTGTGGAGCATATCGGAATCGAACCGATCACCTCTTCACTGCCAGCGAAGCGCTCTACCAAATGAGCTAATACCCCTTTTGATCCTAAGACAGCGGCAAGATAGTATTTTTCTATGAAATAGTGAAGACTTAAGAATGATTTTTATTTCCTTTTAAAAATGTGATTTCTTTTATGATCGTGTTCGTTTTATTGACTCCAACCTGAGCAACCGCATCATCAATATCTACAGGGATCGTACTTAAAACTGAGCGGAAAAAATAAGTTAGTGAACAATATATGACTTATCATTTTTGAAGAAGCAAAAAGAAATGCAGCTGAATTGTTAAATCAACACGGTTGTCTTAGAGGATTCTGGAGATTATATGGTCGCTAAAGTATTTATGCATTTTGAAGATTTCATAAAAATGGATGTAGTTACTTTAGTCAATGAAGACGGTCAGTGGAAAATTACGAAATCAATCAATTCCTACAAGTAGGTTAAAGAATCAAGTAATCTATCACGTCATTAAAAAGCCTTGGCATGATCATGCCAAGGCTTTTGTTATTTATGCTTCTCTTCTGATATCAAAAGAAATGTAATTTTCGTAATATTCGAGCGATCTCACTGGACTGGTGAAGTTGTACAAAAGTTCTAAGTATATTTTGGATATTAAGGCCCAAGTAGTTTGTTCTCCAAAATTGCGTGCCTTAAATCGGTGCCAAGCCAGTAGTCGTTGTGAGTGATACAATTGGCTGATGTTTTCACGCATAGCATCGATGTCGTTAAAAGGAGTGAGGATACCACGGTCATCTCTCAGTAGATCTTGAGCGTGCCAATATGGAGTAGCAATAACAGCCGCTCCAGCGCCTATTGCAAACGAAAGTGTTCCACTACTGATCTGTTCTTCATGTTGATAAGGAGATAGGTAGATATCACATGCCGTTAAATAATCTTTCAGTTGCTCATCAGACAAGAATTCATCCACGAAAATAACTTTTTCCTGCAATTGCAATTGTTTAACCAAGTCCTGTAACTCATAACGATAAGATTCACCTTCACGTGCCAGTACGTTGGGATGTGTTTTTCCAACGATCAAATATTTAAAATCGGGCAAATCCAGTCCAGACAAAGATTTGATCGCATATTCTAAGCCTTTTCCTCTTCCTATCAGACCAAAAGTCATCATCACAAAATTGGCGTGCATACCTAACTTTTCTTTTGCTGCCTGTTGGTTGTAATCAAATTGCGGCACCCCGTGCGGTATCATCTTGAATTTATACTGGTCACAATTTGGAAATAGCTCCTTCAAGATTTCACATCCTTTTGGCGATAGACTCACCACAGCATGAGATTTTGTAATAAGCGTCTCCATGATTTCCTTTTTTTGTAAAGACGGAGATGCTAATATGGTGTGGAAAATAGTCAACAAAGGAATATTTAACTTGTTGACCAAGTTGTTGATGAAAATACCATCAACACCCCCAAAAATACCATATTCATGTTGCAAAATGCAATAGTCATATTCTTCATTGATAATATAAGAAGCTTGAATATAACTGTCCAATCGATCCTTATCAATAACAAACCGTACCGAATGATCAAATTGGTCTTGACCAATTTTAGATACGGCAATCACATCGATGGTCACATTAGGATCCAATTCCATCCCTTTCTTCAGGTCCTTTGTAAAAGTTGCTAATCCACATTGTTGAGGCGGGCAGGTACTTATGATTACAATTTTTTTCATACGAATTATACCGTTTCGATGTTATGTTCTTCGTTATCAACAGGAATATCCAAAATAGCCATCAATAACAAATAGTATCCTCTATCTAATCCTATTTTTTCTGCTTTTTGATCTATATTTTCCATGTGTATGCTATTTTTAAAATGTAATTATCTTTTCGTTTGTTAAAACAAAAGCTGTACCCAACATTCCCTTAGACATGCATAAACGTAGTTTTTGATGCATAACCCGTAGCATAACCCGTATTATCCGTAAAAAAACGGAGCGAATAGGTATTTTTTTACCCGTTGATCTACCATGCAGTTTCATGGTGCTGAATGCTAGTTTATAGCATAAGTATCGTTATATTTATAGTTGACAAATTTTGCTTACAATGAGTTTGTCGCATTTTTATTGTTAAACCGATCACCTTATAGATATCATTTGTTATGAAATTGAAACATATCCTTTATTTTCTTATCCTGTTCCATTCATTTGCTTATGCACAGGAAAACCTAGATTTTAATGCTAAAAAGAATATCATCTCGCCAGAGGTCAATGAAAAAAGAGTGACCTTCCGACTTTTAGCTCCGCAAGCCAAAACTGTAAAGCTACAGGGGAATTGGATGGAATCAAGTCCTGTTGAACTGCAAAAAGGTGCCGACGGAGTCTGGTCATTGTCACAAGCCGATTTCAAACCAGATATTTACACCTATTCTTATTTAGTTGATGGTGTTAAGGCCAATGATCCAAACAATCCCTATCAAGTTCGTGATGTTTCCTCTGTGATGAGTATGTTTTTAGTGGCGGGGCCACAGTCATTATCCTACGAAGTACAACGCGTTCCGCATGGAAGTGTTACTAAACGATGGTATGCCTCCAAAGGACTTCAAGAAGATCGAAGACTCACGGTGTATACACCCCCAGGTTATGAATCTAATAAGGGGAAATACCCTGTTCTCTATCTTTTACATGGTATGGGTGGGGATGAAGAAGCATGGATGACACTAGGTAGAGCTTCTCAGATCTTAGATAATCTGATTGCCGCTGGTAAGGCAAAGCCAATGATCGTTGTGATGCCAAATGGACACACCAGCAATGCTGCAGCCCCAGGTGAGTCGGCAAAAGGTTTTTATAAAATCGATATGATGACTCCTGATATTTTTACGGGTGATATGGAAACTTATTTTAATGAAATCATAAATTTTACGGAGCAAAATTACCGAGTAAAATCAGATGCTAAAGACCGGGCGATTGCAGGACTTTCCATGGGTGGCTTTCATTCCCTATATATTTCAGCAAACCAACCAAAGATGTTTGGCTATGTCGGATTATTTTCACCAGCAATTCTGCCCCCACAAAATAAACAGAGCCCGATTTACATGAATCTAGATACTAAATTGGATATTCAAAGAAAACAGGGATATCAGTTGTATTGGATCGCCATAGGAAAGACTGATTTTTTGTATAAAAGTGTAACGGATTTCCGAAATAAATTGGATAGAAGTGGTTTTAAATATACCTATGTAGAATCTGACGGCGGTCACACCTGGAGCAATTGGCGAACCTATCTGACAGATTTTGTTCCGCAATTATTTAAATAGCACCTGTATCACCTATTCAAGATGCAGCAACAGCAGGTATTTCTGTATCTTGAATAGATGTGAGGGTTATTTTAGCTATTCCCATTGTTAGTAAAACGTGATTTACCTCTTTTCTTGAATAGCTTTTTGTCCCAGGTTAATAGCATGATTACAAAAATAATAAAACAGATCAAGGTTACGATGTTTGTTCTAATCAATAAGGCATGTATGGTAGCAGGAACAAGGATAGCTTTGGTTTTTGAAACAGAAACAGTTAAAATAAATGAAAAAATAATACTAAAAAGAAGGAAAACTCCAAATCCACCATATTGATCGAAATCATTGAATATAAGAAGATGCCAAAATCCCCAAAATATTCCAGAAATAACGCTTTTAACAATGAGATTAATTTTCCCTAGACCTTCAATTAAATACCCCCTCCAAGTATATTCCTCCATGATATCATAAACGATAGTAAATAGACAAAATATAAATGCCCATACATGTTCATTTATACCATTGTTGTTGCTAAATCCATAAACTGAATATCCGATAAATAATAGTAGCGGGAAGAGTGCGCTTTTTAGCTTGTTATCTCCAAATAGCGAATACGTGGACTTTACTGGACTGAACTTGTAAAATAAAAAGGAAACTAGAAGGATCGCAATGCCGTGATTATAATTCCAATTGACCTCTAAATTGGTGAATGCATGGATAACCGATTGCAATACATTTGGAAGTTTTCTGGAAAAATAAGTTAAAATCAGTATGAGTCCATAAAAAGATAAAATAAGGAACCAGTTTACTTTTTTAATTTCATTAATTAATTTCATTATATATAAGAGTATGCTTTAATAGGTTTTACTACGAACAAAATTTTAGGATTTTTTGAACGCATAGTTTCCAAAGAACTGCTAATATAAAAACTCTTTGCATTAGTGCATAGTAAGATTTTAAAAAAAAATTACCTTGATCTGCGTTCACAAAATTATATATTAGTCTCGTATTTCACAGTCCTTTATACACTTTGTTTGGATAAAATATCCTCTATAAAAAGATTGGCTTCTATTTTGATATCTAATTACTCATATAGTGATCTATCTACATAGGAGAGCAAATTTACTAAAACTACTACCGTGCTAAAATTGTTACTATAAACTGATTTTACTAAAGTGATAAAGAGATGAACAAAATAACTTTGGCTATACTGAATGCCGTCTGTCTTATTGCGACGCTATTTGTAAATTATCGCGCTAATACCGGAGCAATAAACGGTAATACAATGAAAATAGTATCCGATACCTACCACAATTTATTTACACCTGCAGGTTATGCCTTTTCTATTTGGGGGTTGATCTATCTGTTCTTGATCGGTTTTGTCATCTATTCATTTGTCATCTTAAAAAAACCAAAAGAAAGTCATATCATCCATAGAGTAGGGTTATGGTTTATCACGTCATGTGTGCTCAATAGCTTTTGGATAGTAGCTTGGTTAAATGATTATATTGGTTTTTCAGTACTGATCATGATCCTATTATTAATCACCTTACTTAGGATTATTGTCAATATCAAAGCGCAACTGACTGACCCTCCCTTTCGTATTGTTGCTTTGGTATGGTGGCCATTTTCGTTATATTCTGGATGGATATCAGTAGCATTGATTGCCAATGTTGCCGCTTATCTAACCAAAATTCATTGGGATGGATGGCAGTTATCTCAGGTCACCTGGACAGTCATCATGATTATTATCGCAGGCTTGCTTTATATTTATATGACCTGGAAACGTAACATGAGAGAATATGCATTGGTCGGCTCTTGGGCCCTTATAGCTGTTGCTGTAGCAAATTCAGCAGGCAGTTATACTATTTATACCACAGCAATTACAACGGCAGTTGTTATAGCTGTAAGTGGATTGCTGCATGGAATCAAAAACTTTCGTGGATTTGGCAATCAACTTGGGATCTAAAAAAGCGGGTCTAAGATTGAAGATCTTAAGTATCAATGAATTTTTATCCAACATGGTGTATTGTATTTTTTATTCAAGATTCTTAGCGCTTCATATAAAAACCCCATTTTTGAATCAGCAAAAGACCACTCTCAATTTTAATAAGGGTGAGATCTCATTTTACTAATATCATCAACTTTTTTATCGTGCTCTCACATGGCTTTTTATTCGCATATTATTTTAAAAAACATGATATTAAGATAGGTGTAAAAAAAACCTCCCGAACGTTAACATTCGGGAGGTTGTCCAGTGCGGAAGAAGGGACTCGAACCCCCACGCCTTGCGGCGCCAGATCCTAAGTCTGGTGCGGCTACCAATTACGCCACTTCCGCATTAGGATTTTTTATGATGACGTAAAGATAAAATCGAAATTTATATTTTGCAAGTGTTTTCTTTGCATTCTATAGATTAAATGCAGATCATGCTGTTTATGAATAAGATATTTTTTGCGTGCTCTAGTTGCCTTCTATACGAAGATCTATCTGGTTGTAGTCCGATTTTATAAAAAAAACAATACCGCCTGTTTTAAAATTTTGTTTTCCTTTATACTTAGAAGCTGATCCATAGAAATCAATATTAGTCATGCTTATATAGAGTCTTCGCAGATTGCCATTAAGATTTATTATAGTACTGTTTCCTAAAAGCTTCAGGAGTAAATAACGTGTATTTTTTGATAAATTTGATAAAATATGATGTGTCAAAAAAATTGAGTTTCATTCCTATTGTTGCTACAGAAAGTTCAAAATTTACTAACATCCTTTTTGCCTCGAGCAATACTCTATTACGTATGATTTCTCCAGCTGACATATTAATCTGGTCTTTGCAGATAAAATTCAAATGATTCGAAGTGATGTAAAGCAGGGCTGCATAATCTTTAGGAAGTCTAACATCTTTAAAGTTCTCCTCGATCAGATTCAGAAATTGTTTCATTAAGACAGAGTTATAACTTGTTTTAGTCAAAATTGGTGATTCAGAATTTACCTCTCTACTGGATAAGACAAATAGTTTAAGCATATTTGCTGTAATAGCTACAGACGTAAAATCTAAATGATTATCCCATTCTTTTAAAATTTCTTCAAAAATAGTAACGGCTTTAGGGCGGCTATTTTTCTGCAGTTTTAGCATTTGACCACTAGCGAAAATATTAAAGAAGGGAAATCGACTATATGAATTGTACAATACAGCAAAAAAGAAAACCGATAAGAGTATTCCACTTAGAATAATTGCTCGTAATTCGTATTTATCCATTATTAAAATAATTAAGTGCGGTCTATCTGAATATAATAAACACTAAACCATGCAAGGGCCGTCAAAATGAATAGGACGACCATAAATGCAATGGTTCCATAAGGTTTAAATTGTTCATCATTTGTGCTTTTAGTATCCATCATATTGATCTTTTTAAATTTCTATGCAAAGCTATCGGGCATAGCAATTTTTATCAAGGTACAATCGAGACCTTAAATAGTACTATTCATGGAGAATCAAAAAAGAAGATGATCATATCCTTTTTTTATACCAATCGTGATGCTGAGCTGCGCGAATACACTATTTATGGAGAGAAAAGAATAAATATCTATTATTTCTTAGTTTAAATTATAGGATAGTTTGCATTCTTAACAGGAGGGTGTGGTTTTAGTGATGTATTTTATGGTAATTTTTTCGGATCGCCCCATTTATCTTATATTTGGCATCTTGTTTTTCTTGATCAATACAGTTCTTAGGTTTATTCACTTTTAGGCAGACCTATAAAATCTTAAAGTTAATGATCTGAAAATTAGTTAGAAAATAGACCCGTCAATATTCCTGATGATCTACCGTTTAGTGAGGGAAGTATTTGTAAATAAAATTTAAAAAGCGATATATACGATGAAATATATGAAGTATATGGTCTGTGCAAGTCTACTCGTGTTTTTAGGCTGTGCTTCCAAAAAAGATATCCAAAATGATTCTTATGCAAAATTTGTTAATCCATTTATTGGCACAGATTTTACAGGAAATACCTATCCCGGAGCGCAGGTTCCTTTTGGTATGGTGCAGTTAAGTCCTGACAATGGTTTACCAGGCTGGGACCGTATCTCGGGTTATTTCTATCCGGATAGCACCATCGCCGGTTTTAGTCATACACACCTGAGTGGTACAGGAGCAGGAGATCTCTATGATATCTCCTTTATGCCCGTTACCCTTCCTTATAAGGAGGCAGAGGCTCCATTAGGTATTCATTCCAAATTCACCCATAAGGCTGAACAGGCGCATGCTGGTTATTATCAAGTAAAACTTACAGATTACGATATCAACGTTGAATTGACAGCAACCCCTCGTTGCGGTATTCAACGCTATACTTTCCCAGAAGCAGAGGCTGCTGTATTTTTAGATCTCAGGAAAGCCATGAACTGGGACGCAACAGTCGATTCCCATATTGAAGTAGTCGATTCAGTCACGATCCGCGGTTATCGATTTTCTGAAGGCTGGGCGAGAGGACAACGTGTCTATTTCGAAACACGCTTTTCAAGACCATTTTCTGCCGTACACCTTGATAGTACTGGGATATTATCCGTGACAGATACCATCACAAAAGTGACTAAACGGATCGGTACAGCTTTTAAAGCTCGATTTGATTTTAAAACAGCTGAAGGAGACCAGATCACATTGAGTACAGCGCTTTCCGGAGTGAGTATGGAAGGAGCGTCTAACAACTTAAAAGCAGAGGTGCCAAAGGATGATTTTGAGTATTATCTTGCGCAGGCCGAAAAAAATTGGAATGATGAACTTGGGAAGATTGCTATACAGACGACAGATCAAGATTCTCGTGTGAAATTTTATACCGCACTATACCATAGTATGTTAGCACCTACCATATTTGGAGATGTGGATGGATCTTACTTTGGTGCTGATCAAAAAACGCATAAAGCTGAAAATTGGACCAACTACAGCACATTTTCATTGTGGGATACTTATAGGGCATCACATCCATTATTTACGATAACCGATCCTCATCGTGTCAATGACATGATTAAGTCCTTTCTTGCCTTTTACGAGCAACATGGTCGTTTACCGGTATGGAATATCTATGGAAGCGAAACCGATATGATGATCGGACACCATGCCATACCCGTTATCGTAGATGCCTATTTAAAAGGTATCGGCGACTTTGACGTCAATAAAGCACTTGAAGCTGGTGTCGCTTCGGCAAATACCGATGCTTATAGGGGAGTAGGTCTGTATAAAAAACTGGGCTATGTTCCCTATGATGTTGCAGATCAATATAATGCAGAAAACTGGTCCTTATCCCGCACATTGGAATATGCTTTCGATGATCATTGTATTGCAGTAATGGCAAGTAAGATGGGAAAAGAGGATATTGCAGCAACATTTTTGACCAGATCAAAAAATTATAAAAATGTCTATAATCCGGCAACGTCGTTTATGCAGCCCCGCCATAGTCATGGTCAGTTCATAAGACCATTTGATCCCGAAGATTATAGCGAACATATTTGTGAAAGTAACGCATGGCAATATTTTTGGTCGGTACAGCATGATATTCCAGGCTTGATCAATTTGGTAGGTGGCCAAGAACGCTTTGCGCAAAAGCTTGATAGCATGTTTACTTTCCACCCTTCAGATACGACCAAGCTGCCTATTTTTAGTACAGGCATGATTGGACAGTATGCACATGGCAATGAGCCGAGCCATCATGCTTTATATCTATTCAACGCTGCCGGGCAGCCTTGGAAAACACAGCAGTACGCAGCCGAGGTAATGGAAAAGCTATATATGAATAATCCTTCTGGTCTCAGTGGCAATGAAGATTGTGGGCAGATGTCTGCTTGGTATGTATTCAGTGCATTAGGTTTTTATCCAGTAGATCCTGTCAGTGGCAGATATGAGATTGGTACGCCGCTTTTTGAGCATAGTGAAATTACACTTGCTAACGGTAAGAAATTTACAGTCAAAGCCAATCACGTCAGTAAACAGAACATTTATATCCAATCGGTTTCAATAGATGGCAAACCACTTGAAACCAGTTATATTACGCATCAGCAAATAATGTCGGGAGTGACGTTGGTATTCGAAATGGGAAACAAACCAGGTCCGGTGTGGTATAAGAAATAATCGGGTGCAGCAGCACCGTTTTAATGTAGAGCGTTGCAAAAAGCAATTAACTTTTTGCAGCGCTTTTATATGGTATAACCAGTTTACACATTAACAATCATTCCGCTTCCACCAATTACTTTTATTCCAGAGGAGAATGCTTTCCAAACCCGGATGTAACGAAACTTGCTTTCAAAATCATCTCCACCGTAATTGCCTGTCAATTCTAGGGTCAAGGTAATCACGGCCGTATCATCGATGATATTTAGATGTTCAACATGAGGAATAAGGTTCCTGATCATTAGATTACCATCACGATAGCTTTGTAGATCCATTTCCTTTGTGATAACGGCTCCACTTGGAATGACAAAAAGTAAATCATCGTGCAATAGTTCCTCAAGCACATTTATATCACGATCTTTGATCGCGCCATATAGCTTGTTTTCCTGACTTAAAATATCTGCTTTTGTCATGGGTTATAATTTTTCTGGGGCGCACTTATATGATTAGTATTTGATCTACTAATTTAATCAATTTATATTAAAGCTTTCAGTAAACACCACTTTATTTATAAATGTTTCTTCTACATTTATAAATAAAGTATTACCTTTAACATTCAAATAACCATTACTTGAATAATCCTATGTTGCGTTTATACACTTGTAATTTTAATTATTTAATTTGCACAATCATCAGATGCAGTCTTGTTGGCGTTCTATTTTTCACATCTTATTCCATTACTTTTGGACAAGATCTCTCTTTATCGAGTTCAGATCGGAAACTAGTGGTCAACTCAAGTAGTGCAAATAAGGGTCTGTTTTATCGATGTACAATAGGAGGAGCGGAGACGTTAGAAGATATTAATGATACCAAACTATTGGAATGTAAGCAGCCAGTGGCACTAAAAAAAGAGAAAACAATTGAATTGACATTACATCCCCACGGTGGAGCTTTACTGTTTGGATAGTCGAAATTTTATAAACTTATTGCAAGAGGAGGGGAGGTTATGAAGAATTTGTTGATTGTCATTTTTTCATTGTGGCAATTTAGCCTAGCTCTTGGGCAGCCCAATCATGTTCGTTTTTTCTCCCTTCAAGATGGACTGACCAATCAACAAGTTTTAGATGTCGTCCACGATGAGGATGGCTATTTATGGGTAGCAACAGAATTGGGCTTAAATCGGTTTGCCGGTAAGGCTTTCAAATCGTATTATACTTCAGATAACCAAGATGGCCGTTCAATCAACAGTAACGAGATCAATACGCTCTTATACGACGATCAAAAAATATATATCGGGACACGATCCAATGGTTTAAACGTATTGGACCTCCATACCAACAAATTTTCCTATTATTTGCATGATCCGGCCGATCCAAAATCTATTGCTACAAATGATATAACAGACATTATCAAAAGTAAAAATGGTAATTTATGGATAGCGACCTATCATCAAGGTCTACAGCATTTTGATCCCATTAAAAAAGAATTTAGACGCTATAATAGAAAAAATTTCCCTAAGCTTCCTGAAAATAGCATCTGGTCACTCGTAGAAGATAAAAAAAATACACTTTATATCGGTCATGTCAATAAAGGGCTCTCTATCTTAGACCCCACAACTGGTGTACTTAAGCATCTGACAAGTCAAAACACAGCGAATCAATTGGCTGACAATGAAGTCAAAATACTGTATTGTGATCGATATGATAATATATGGATTGGAACAAGAAAAGGACTGTCCATTTATCATCCTTTAACAGGTCACATACAGCATATTCCGCTAGCCAAATTAGCGAAAAATGGAAGAGAGCCATTCATTTATACGATTAAAGAAATTGGAGATGAGATTTGGATCGGAAGCGAATCTTCTCAGCTTTTTATTGTGCAGCCCACATACCGAGTTGACAAGCAAGTAGCGGGTATGAAGCACCTTCAGCTATTTGATGTAGGCAAAGGAAATAATGTCATGATACAGCATATTTCTTCCGATCGCTTTGGCAATATCTGGCTAGGCTTGTATGGTGGCGGGTTAGGTTTTGTGAGCCATCTAGCTCCATTCTTCTATGTTTTTCCAGATCCATCAACATCCACTCCTATCGCAACAGTCAGCAGTATTGTAGAAAGGAATGAACAAACGATGTTTCTTTCTACAGAAGGGACAGGACTAGTTCAGATGGACAAAAAGGGAAAACTATTAAGCCATATTGGACAGAAAAATGGCGATCCAGATGATTATATATTGACCTCATTCAAAGATCATAATCAAAATATTTGGATAGGTATACGCAGGGGCGGTGTGGCTGTCCAACGGCCAAATACAAATACTTGGCATGACATTGACTTGGGGGAACAAGCAACCGATGTTCGTGCGATTTTAGAAGATCATCACGGACACATCTGGATTGCAGCCCTGCAAGGCATCTTTATTTACAACCCCCATCGTAGTACCGTAGAGAAATTACTCATCAATAAACCCATGATGGGAGATTATGCACCTCGCGCCCTGGTAGAAGACGACCGTGGAAACATGTGGGTAGGCACATACGGACAGGGACTGTATATCTTTGATTCCAATCGAAAATTACTTCAAAATATAACAAACCATACTGGGCTCCGAAGCAATACGGTTAACGATTTATTGCGTGACAAGCATCATAATATTTGGGTCGCAACAAATAGCGGGATTGTTTTTCAGCATGCACAAAAGGAAATCGGAAAACTGGATATACTCACTCCACCAGGAGCAGATGCTTGGTTATTTATCAATGCAATAGCAGAAGACCAACATGGAAATATATGGTGTTCGACTAAGTCGGGTTTGATGCGTTATTTACCATTAGAAAAACAGTTTCTACAGTATGATCAGGCGTTTGGTTTGCCTCTCGGAGGTTTTATCAATGGAAGTGTCGGTCAAGATCACAATGGACATTTATATTTCGGGATGCAAGAAGGCATTTCTTATTTTGATCCCAAAGATATTCCATTGAGCCTTCCGACATCGCCAGTCCGCATAAGTCGATTTATTGTCTTTAGGTCAGGTGAATCCAATACTACAGTAGATAAATATCCCTCTCAGCAGCAAGAGATCAATTTAAGCCACGAAGAAAATAGTTTCCGAGTAGAACTGGCCGTGATGGATTTTGCTTTGCATGGATTGGTTGAATTTAGTTATCAGTTGCAAGGCCTGAACAATGATTGGATTTTTTTAGGAAATGAGACTAATTTGGATTTTCGTAATATTCCTTATGGCGAGCATGAGCTGATCATTCGTACTCGCATGAGAAATGGCCAGTGGTCCAATGATTATCAGCGTTTGTTGGTTAAGATTGCACCGCCAATTTATTTGAGTTTACCGGCTAAGATCTTGTATTTCGGCATTCTCGCAAGTATACTGTATGTCTTGATTTTCTTTTACAATAAAAAGCTGAAAGCAGAGTCCGAGCTTAAGCTCAAGGAGAGGCAACACGAACAGGATCAAAAACTATATACCGAGCGGATCAACTTTTATACCCATATCACCCATGAACTGCGCACCCCTTTAACATTAATTTTAGGACCGCTTGATGATTTAGCCGATGAAAAGCAGCTTTCAGCAAAAAATAAAGGATTAGTACTTGCTGTTCAGAAAAGTGCCAACAGGCTTTTTACTTTAGTTAATCAGCTTTTAGAATTTAGAAAAATAGAATCTCAATATAAACCGTTAGTACTCGGAGAAGGGTATTTGGCAGAGATGCTCCATGAACTCGTCGAGAAGTATAAACTGTTGAACAGTAAAAAAGATCTCCAAGTGATCTCCAGATTGCCAGATCCCGATATCCGAACTTTATTTGACGCCGAGATTGTTCAGCTTATTGTAGAGAACTTATTGTCAAATGCCTATAAGTATAGTGAAAAGGGAAATATTGAAGTCAGTCTTTATTATGAAAAAAATCAATTAGTCAACTGGGCAGTATTGACAGTCTCCGATACAGGATGTGGAATTTCAGCAAAAAATATCGATTCAATCTTTGATAAGTTTTATCAGGTATCAAGACCTGGAGTGCAAGGTACTGGTATCGGTCTGGCCATGGTCAAAGAATTGATTGCGATTCATCAGGGCAAAATTAATGTAGACAGCACCGAAGGCGTAGGCACGACCTTTACAGTACGATTTTTAGCAAACCATGTTATTGTCGAAAAAGAAGAAGAGCCAACTGCCAACTGGGATCAGGAAAATGTTGAAATAGAAAGCGTACGTCCGCTACTTCTATTGGTCGAAGATGACCCTGATCTACGGGATTATCTAGGTGATATCCTACAGACACATTATGAAGTCTTACGAGCAGAAAACGGCTTGAGCGGATTTAAAATCGCAAAAGAGCAAGTTCCAGATTTGCTCATAAGCGATATTATGATGCCCGATATGGATGGCTTTCAATTGGCTGAAAAATTAAAAGAAGATCGGGTCACGAGTCATATCCCCTTAATTCTGTTGACCGCTAAAGACACCGATTTAGATCGACAGCGCGGCTATGACTTAGGAATAGATTCCTACCTGACCAAACCGATCGGACGAACATTACTGTTTAAACGTATAGACAATTTATTACGTAAGCAGAAGAATATGTATGCAACTATTTTACAAAAGATAAAAGCCGATACGTTCGAAAGCCAGCCTTCAGAACAAGCGATGCCTAAAGAAGATCTTTGGCGGGAAAATATTTTTGTGCAAGACTTTGCAAAGATCGTGGAGCAGCATATGCAAGATGAGGTGCTTGATGCCACTACATTAGCAGAGAGAATGAACATGAGTCAATCCACCTTGTATCGAAAACTCAAAGGGATAACAGGTAAAAATATCAATCAGCTTGTGCGTAAGATACGAATTCATAAAGCCGCCGAATTGCTCCTTTCGGGACATTACAATGTCACTGAGGTCTCTTTTATGGTAGGCATCAATAGTGCCATTTATTTCCGGCAATGCTTCAAAGAAGAATTTGGAAAGCTCCCTTCCGAATACCAAAAATCAACGATCAATAGCAAAAAAGCTTAAAATTAGAAAATCTGTCTCAGATGTTCTAAAAACGTATATTTTGACCGAAAAACATATGTTAATTGACGGATTTATATATGGTCAGACTGCTCAAAATGGGCTAAGTTTGACCTTATAATTCAATTATAAATCTAGTTAAGAGCCGCAGCGATGCAATTTATATAACCCATATAAATTATGATTAACCATCCTGATGTATTTGCTGACTAGATTCATTTATTTACTGTTTAATTAGTATAACTATTTATGAACAACCTAAAAATTGTTTCTGTTTATGCCATGTTGAGCGTTGCGCCAGCTTTGGTATATGCTCAAGGAAAGATTACGGGGCAGGTTACAAACAAATCAAATGAGCCTATTCTAGGAGCGAGTGTTATTGTTGAAGGCGGAACGAATGGAACCACCACAGACAAGTCGGGTAAATTTGAACTGAATGCCAATAAAGGTGTTCTCGTCGTATCTTATATTGGGTACAAAACGCAGAGAATACCATTAGATGGTACGACAAATCTCAAGATTCAGCTGGACAATGATGACCATGTCTTAGAAGATGTCGTTGTTGTCGGTTACGGAACACAGCGCAAAGCGACGTTAACCGGATCTATTTCCGAAGTGAAAGGTAAAGATCTTGTTAAAAGTCCCCAACCCAATTTATCTAATTCCCTAGCAGGACGCTTTTCAGGAGTGGTCATCAACAACCGTAGCGGTGAACCCGGATATGACGGATCTTCAATTACAGTACGTGGACAAGCAACAACAGGAAATAATGATGTCCTAGTTGTCGTAGATGGAGTACCCGGGCAAGTAGGAGGGTTAGAACGGTTAGATCCAAATGATATTGAGAGTATCTCCGTACTCAAAGATGCTTCAGCAGCAATCTATGGTAACCGTGCCGCCAATGGGGTTATTCTAGTCACAACAAAAAAAGGAAAAAGCGGTAAACCATCCATATCCTATAGTGGAAATTTGGGCTTAAGTTCCCCAACCCGATTGCCAAAGATGGCAGATGCGGCCACTTATGCCCTATTGAGAAATGAGATAGCTCAAGGCACCAATGAAGCAGGAGGCATGAATCAAATTTATTCCGAAGATCAGATCAAATGGTTTAAAGATGGTTCCAATCCACTCTTGTATCCCAATACAAATTGGGCAGATGTCACATTGAAAAATACCGCCCTTCAAAGTCAACATAATCTATCGGTTTCAGGAGGCAAAGAAGACGTTCGTTATTTCATGTCTCTAGGATCAGTATATCAAGATGGTTTGTTCAAAGAAGGAGTGACAAAATATAAGCAGTATAACTTCCGTTCCAATCTAGAAGCAGATGTTACAGAACGTTTAAAAGTTGGTTTATCCCTCGCCGGAAGACAGGAAAGTAGAAAATTTCCAACGGCATCGGCTGGAGATATTTTTAGATCCATCTATCGTGCATATCCTACAGTAAATGCATTTTACCCCAATGGATTACCATCAAGAGGTATTGAAGGAACAAATCCAGCCGTAATCGCAACAGACAAAGGCGGTACAGTAGATAATCCAAAGCAAGTGTTCAACGGGATCTTACGAGCAAGTTATAAATTACCTTGGGTAGAAGGTCTATCTGTAGACGGTTTCCTCTCGGTGGATAAATCGATGAATTTTAGCAAAAACTTCAGTGTACCTTATGTTTTATATGATTACATTCAATCAGAAGATAAGTATAAAGAATCCATTGTAGGAGGAAATAACAATAAAGCGACCTTGACTGAGTCCCACACAAATGAATCGTTGATTACCAACAACATTAAATTGAATTTTGAACGAAAATTTGGATCACATTCAATCAGTGCGTTTGTTGGGTATGAGCAAAGTAAAGGGCATTTAGAATATTTTGATGCGCAGCGTTTCAATTATCTGTCGACCAAATTGCCAGAACTGTCACAAGGAGGATCTGCTGCTACAGATTACCTAAATTCGGGTTATAGTACAAATTATACCCGTAGAAGTATCATTAGCCGTGTCGCCTACAACTTTAGCGAAAAGTATTTATTTGAAGGACAGCTTCGGGCAGATGGATCATCCATATTTCCAGAAGGAAAAAAATGGGGATATTTCCCATCCGTCTCAGCAGGTTGGCGTGTAAGTAAAGAAGACTGGTTTGCTGATCAAATAGGTTTCTTTGATGATCTCAAGATCAGAGCTTCTTATGGTACTTTAGGAAATGACAATGTAAAAGGATTTCAATACTATGATAACTATACCTTAGTAGGAAATGGCTTTGTTGCACTGCTGGACGATAAAAGTCAAATCGAGCCCAATGTGAAACTGGCAAAATTAGCAAATCCAGCCATCACTTGGGAAGTATCTAAAAAACTGGACATCGGTTTGAATGCACAGTTCTTAAAAAACTTTACTATTGAAGCGATTTATTTTCAACAGAAAAGATCAGATATCTTAACAGAAAGAAATGCATCGATTCCAGCAATATCAGGTATCGTCAATCCATATAAAGAAAGTAGTTCCACACCTCTTGTACCTTCAGAAAATATCGGTAAGGTCAACAGTTCAGGTGTTGAAGGAACCTTGACTTATCAAAAATCAGGAGACTTTAGCTGGGGTGCATCAGGTAATATTACTTACGCAAAAAGCAAAATTATATTCATCGATGAAGCCAGCGGTACCCTTGACTATCAACGTCAAACAGGGAGACCACTAGGGACATATTTGCTCTACAATGCAATAGGACTCAACAGATCAACAGAAGATCTTGCTGGATCACCTCAAGCAAAAGGTGCTCAGATCGGAGATTTGATCTACGAAGATTTCAATAATGACGGTAAGATCAGTGCAGATGATATGTACCGTTCAAAATATGGTAACATTCCACAGATCACTTATGGGTTCAATCTAAATGCGGCCTATAAAAATTTCGATGCTTCCATTTTATTTGCAGGTCAAGCCAAGGTTAGCCAATATGTACTTCCCGAGTCCGGTACCGTAGGAAATTTTTACAGCACATGGGCAGACAATCGTTTTCATGCCATCGGCAATCCGCAAGGAACATATCCAAAAGTATCTGACCGAGCATCTTCGGCTGTCAGTGGCGGACAGTACAATAATACCTTTTGGTTAAATGATGCCTCTTTTTTACGATTGAAGAATGTTGAGATCGGATATTCACTTTCAAGTGATGTATTATCAAGATTAAAATTGGGAGGTCTACGCTTTTATGTCAACGGATTCAATCTATTGACCTTTACAAAAGTAAAAGATTACGATCCCGAGGGAAACAGTGGAAGCGGTCAGTTTTATCCGCAACAGCGCATAATTAATTTTGGTGCAAATTTAAAATTCTAAAAAGGTTTAACAATGAAATCATTACATAAATATATCGCATTATTAGGCTTAGGAGCTATTATTTTGTCCGCCTGTAATAAAAATCTGCTGGAAGTGACCGCTACGGATCGAATCTCTACAGATGCCATCGAAAGCGATACTGCAGTCCTCGAAGCTTTTATCATGAATAGGTATCTGGGGGAGAAAATTATATCCAATGAAGCAGACGGCACAAATCCAGGTTTTGGACGTGGATTTGAATATTCATTATGGTCATCCGTCACAGACGAATCGATATACACCAATGATGACGCAACTTGGGTTGTACTACGTGGACAGCTATCCCCTGAAAATACCGGTGCTACAGGATCAATTTGGGCACGTAGCTACCGCAGTATCAGAGAATGCAATTATGCCAAAAAAGTGTTGGCCAATATCACCATGAGCGCAACACATAAACGTCATCTCGAAGGTGAACTTCAATTTATACGCGCCTTCAGATACCATGATTTGATTCGCAATTTTGGACGTGTTGTTTTGATGGGAGATACCGTATACGGTTTAAATGATGATCTAACCAAAGCAAGTCTGTTTGAAAGAAAATCGATCCAAGAAAGCATGGATTATGTCATTAAAGAATTAAATGAAGCAATTGAAAAATTGCCAGCAGACAATCATCAAGCAACTTGGGTAGCTGGTCGAGCGACCAAAGGAGCAGCGATGGCATTAAAGTCCAGATTACTACTGTACGCAGCAAGTCCACTTTATAATGCAGGAACATGGGCAGACGCCGCAAAAGCAGCGCAGGATTTGATTTCGCTCAATAAATATAGCCTGTTTACAGGTGGTTATCGAGAATTATTTTTAACAGATCGTAACCCCGAAACTATTTTTGCACGCTATTATACCAAAAATGCCAACCATGTGCATTTAGAAATCGCCAATGGCCCCAATGGTTATGGCGGTTGGGGAGGCAACACACCATTTCAAAATTTAGTCGATGCGTATGCCATGAAAAATGGACAAGTTCCATTCAATGAAGATGGCACAGTAAACACCGCTTCCGGCTATAATCCAAACAATCCTTATGTCGATCGTGATCCTCGTTTTGATGCGACCATTTTATACAATGGATCCATTTACAGAGGACGCGCTGTTGAAACTTTTACACCAAAAGGTCAAGACAGTCAAGAGGGTAATGACAACTGGAACACATCCAAAACAGGATATTACCTGCGTAAATTTATGAATGACGCATATCCATTGCAAAATCCTTGGGGAAATGCAGGATTCCAGCCTTGGAATTATTTCAGGTATGCCGAGATTTTATTGAATTATGCAGAAGCAGCAAATGAAGCCTATGGACCAGATGTTCTTCCAGCTGGAGGTACGCTGACTGCAAGACAGGCATTAAATCAAGTGCGTGCTAGACCATCAGTTGAAATGCCGGCGATAACCGGCGGAACATCAAAAGACGAATTTAGAAAGCATGTACGCTATGAACGCCGTGTAGAATTAGCATTTGAAGAACATCGCTTCTATGATGTCAGACGATGGAAAATTGCGATGGTCACTGAAAATGTTCCAGCATACGGTGTGACGATCACAAAAGATGCAAATGGCTTTGTCTATAAACGCAAAGAAGCCATCTCCGGACGTTCATTTGAGGAAAAACATTATTGGCTTCCGATACCACGTTCCGAAATCTTATCTTCAAATGGGCAGTTGGAACAAAATCCATCCTATTAGTCCATTTAGTTGAAGGTAGATAGGTATGCATGTTTGAGAAATGATACATTTCAGGCATGCATACCTATCTCTTTAAATTTTATTTTATAAAGAAAAACAGATCATATACATGCGGTTTACAATTATAACATTCTTATTGATCAACATTGCAGCAAGTGTCTTTGCACAAGGATATAAGTACGGTCCTGCAGACAAAGATTTTGCTGGTTATTTATTTGCGTATTTCAAAGGAAATGCGGTAGAAGACGAAGCAGTATGTTTTGCTATCAGTACCGACGGTTATACTTATCGGGCATTAAACAACAATCAGCCAGTCCTAGATTCAAAGAAAATCAGCAAAACAGGTGGAGTGCGCGATCCACATATCCTTCGTGGAGAGGATGGTAAAACTTTTTACATGGTCATTACCGATATGACCTCATCTACTGGTTGGGATTCCAATAGGGGGATGATCCTCTTAACATCCCAGGACCTGACAAACTGGAGCCATTCGCGCATTGACATACAAGAGCGCTTTAAAGGTCAAGAAGATCTCAAAAGAGTATGGGCACCACAGACCATATTCGATCCGGCAGTTGGAAAATATATGGTTTATTGGTCTATGCAGCATGGTGCAGGAGCTGATATTATCTACTATGCGTATGCAAATAAGGAATTTACAGATTTCGAAGCAGAACCAAAAGTACTTTATCTTCCCAAAAATGGCAAATCATGTATCGATGGAGATATAATATTGAAAAATGGACTATTCTATCTCTTTTATAAAACCGAAGGCCATGGCAATGGCATAAAACTAGCAATAACAGATTCCCTGACTTCAGGAAAGTGGATAGAACAGCCCGGTTACAAACAGCAGACCAAAGATGCGGTAGAAGGATCGAGCGTTTTTAAATTAAATCATTCCGATCAGTACATCTTAATGTATGATGTATATGGAGTAGGCAAATATCAGTTTTGCGTATCCGAAGACCTTGATCATTTTAAAGTTATAGACCATGAGATCGATATGGATTTCCATCCAAGACATGGATCCATCATACCCGTTTCAAGACAAGAACTATTAAATCTGACGGCGAAGTGGGGGACACCAAAAGGAATAAATCTAACATTTAAGAAAAATCCCATATTAGATGGTTTTTATGCTGACCCTGATGTGTTATATTCCAATAAAACCAACGCATATTATATCTATCCCACTAGCGATGGCTTTGATGGTTGGGGCGGTCATTATTTCAAAACTTTTTCATCTTCAGACCTCAAAAACTGGAAGGATGAGGGCGTCATTTTAGATCTAAAAAAAGATGTGCCTTGGGGACCCCGTCATGCATGGGCACCTACCATTACCGAAAAAAAGATCAAGGGAGACTACAAGTATTACTATTACTTCACTGCTGCGCAAAAAATAGGAGTTGCAGTATCCGATCTTCCGACAGGACCATTCAAAGATTCAGGCAAACCTCTGATTGATTTCAAACCCGCAGGAATAAAAGGAGGGCAAGAGATAGATCCAGCAGTATTCAATGACCCCAAGTCGGGCAAAAGTTATCTGTACTGGGGAAATGGATATCTTGCCGTAGCAGAACTTAATAAAGATATGATCTCCATTAAGAAAAATACCGTCAAGGTACTTACACCTGATAAAACCTTTCGCGAAGGCATATATGTATTTTATCGTCATGGAATTTATTACTTTATGTGGTCGGAGGAAGATACCCGTAGCGAAAATTACCGTGTACGTTATGGAACATCCAATTCACCTGATGGTCCCATAACGATTCCACAACATAATTTGATATTACAAAAAGATGCAGCTCAGGGTATTTACGGTACAGGGCATAATTCGGTATTACAGATACCCGGAACTGACGAATGGTATATCCTCTATCACCGGTTTAACTACCCTGATGGTATCAATATGGGCGATGCTGCAGGCTACAACCGTGAAGTGTGTATGGATCGTTTATATTTTGATGCACGGGGCGCCGTTATACCAGTTATTCCCACACATTAGTACATTACTTAGCATAAAAAAGTACCATGATAAAATCATTCAAAAATATCACCCTTTTACTGGCTTCCTTAAGTATAGGATGCAGTTTAGGGTATGCCCAGCCAGGATTTGGTGTCGCACAACGTATCAATACAGAGTGGCGGTTTCACCTGGGAGATACCGACGGTCAGCTTTCAAAAGACCAACATGATCGTGCTTGGAGCAAGGTCCAGTTGCCGCATGATTGGAGCGTCAAATATCCATTGAGCCCAAGCTTAGCAAGTGCAACAGGCTATTTGCCAGGAGGTATTGGCTGGTATCAAAAACAATTATCAGTACCGGTGGAAGATCAAGGTAAAAAAATCTTTCTTTACTTTGAAGGCGTTTACAACAGAAGTGAAGTTTTCATAAACGGAAAATCAATCGGCAAACGACCAAATGGATACATTTCATTTTCGTACGACATTACACCCTATATCGAGTTTGGAAAAACCAATACAGTTTCAGTCCGCGTAGACCATAGCCAAAGTGCAGATTCGCGCTGGTATACCGGATCAGGTATTTATCGTGATGTCTGGATCGTAAAATCCAATCCCATCCATATCGATCAGTGGGGTGTATACGCCTATCCGGAGTTGAAATCAGGAAAAGGTAGCTTACATAGCGAAGTCACCGTGGTCAACAGTCAAAATACGAGTAGTCCCATTTTTATAAAACAAGAGTTGATCGATCTCAATAGCAAAATCGTAGCACAGAAATCGCATAAGCTAACATTAGCTGCATCTGATAGAGCCACCATTCAGCAACAGCTTTCTGTTGCAAATCCACAACTATGGAGCTTGGCCAATCCGGTACAGTACACGTTGAAGACCACGATCTGGCAAAACGGTCAGTTGATCGACCAGTCCGAAGTCAAGACCGGTTTCCGTACCTTCACATTCGATCCCAACAAAGGTTTCGCTTTAAATGGAGAGTGGATGAAAGTAAAAGGAGTCTGTATTCATCATGATGCCGGAGTCTTAGGCGCAGAAGTATATCCAGAGGTGTGGAGACAACGATTGCTCACCTTAAAATCACTTGGTGTCAACGCCATTCGGACCAGTCATAATCCGCAGGCCACTTCCCTTTATACCTTATGTGACGAACTGGGTTTACTCGTCATGAATGAAGCATTTGACGAATGGGAGTTTCCTAAAAGAAAATGGTTGCAAGGTTGGAATTTTGGCACACCCGGTTTTCAGGGAACCTACGATTTTTTTGAAGAGTGGGGAGAAAGAGATCTGGCCGATATGGTCAAACGAGATCGAAATCACCTTTCGATCTTTGCCTGGAGTATAGGCAATGAAGTCGATTATCCCAACGATCCCTATTCACATCCCATTCTTGGAGGAGAGAAAACGGAGGGCGGCTTTACCCAGGCCTCTTATGGAGGATATAAAAAAGATGCTCCAGACGCCATGCGCTTAGGTGATATCGCTAAAAAACTGGTAGCAGTCGTCAAAAAATATGACAGCAGTAGACCGGTTACAGCGGGCTTGGCAGGAGTCGCGATGTCTAATTAAACAGCATATCCAACAGCACTTGATATTGCAGGGTACAATTACACCGAAAGCAAATATCAGGAAGATCACCAGCGCTATCCAAAACGTATTATTTTCGGTAGTGAAAATAGGCATGATATGGCAGCATGGCAGGCTGTGCGCGACCAAGAGTATATATTTGGACAGTTTTTATGGACAGGCATAGATTATTTAGGAGAGTCAGGAAGGTGGCCTTCACGCGGGTTTTATTCAGGTTTGTTGGATTTTGCCGGATTTATCAAGCCTCGCGGTTACTTTCGTAAAGCTTTATGGTCAGATACACCCACCGCTTATCTAGGAACATATCCATTGAGCGGTCGCGCAGGAGCGACAGATGTCTGGTCCGCTTTAGAGGCAGAAGAAGGAAAACGCAAAAATGAAGCACCTTCGATGGATGCTTGGCCAATTTGGAATTATCAAGAAGGACAACAGATAAGAGTGGTCTGCTATACCAATAGTGCACATGCACGACTGGAATTAAATGGACAACTTGTAGGCCAAGAAAAGACCTATGATGATCGATCGGGAATTATCTTTTGGGATATCCCTTATGCAGCAGGAAGGCTTGAAGTTGTTGGATTAGATCAAGATCACAAAGAAATCGTGCGACATGCTATCCAGTCAAGTCAGCGTCCAGCAGCTATCCAATCCACCCGAGTTGGAGATCCTAAGGTACACCATGATGGCGTTATTCAAATTGCTTTACAGATTGTTGATGAGCAGGGTATCCCGGTGGTGCTTTCCGAAGATGAGATCACATGTGATATCGTTGGAAATGGAAAACTATTGGGTATGGAAGCAGGAAACAATGCTGACATGGGAGATTATACAGATAATAAACAACGAGTTTATCATGGCAAAATGATTGTCTACATTCAAGCATCCGGAAAATCAGGAGATCAGATTGACGTAAGATTTACCGCACCTTGGTTAAAATCAGCACGTGTACAATACACCATTAACTAAGATGTATGCAGCAGAAGAGGATCAGTATATGGATCCTCTTCTGCTGTATTGATCTGTTTTTGCCTGTTTCATATTTTCTTGTTTTGGTATTAGATCCAGAGTTATGAAATAGATAGGCAGAGTCACTGTTTCTGAAAGATTTGCATTAACGGTTGTACAGCTTCAAATAGCATTAATTTTAAAAAGGAGGAAGATTAAACATTCCGCGAATGAATGGATTTAGCAAATCGGGCAGTTATAAAATATGCTACCAATAAATTTGGAACCCAACATAACCATGAAACAATCATATAAGCAATTATAAAGTTTTGGAAAAAAGTTATAAATATTAGTAGCCAAATCCGTAAAGTAACGGCAGAAAAACAAAGAGCATAGCTATAAATCATCTTCTTTTCTACATTCCCCTTAATGGATAGCTATGTCCATAAATTTAATAGAAAAACGAAGTAAGAGATAAAAAATTTATATAAAAGTAGTTTACCTATATCTATCTATACCTTTGCGTCTATTTTATCTTTGTATTTATGAACTTCTTCATTTCTTCTGTGTTAGTGGTGGCAATGGGCTCGAACCTATAGTCCTAAAAATACGGAAAGGTTAGTAGGTGCTTTTTAACCAAGGAGTGTTAAGACAAGTTAAATAATTACATAACAAAAAAACGCTTGAATCTGAGAAATTCAAGCGTTTTTAATCTAACCAATTATTAACCTAATTTATGAATTTGTTATGCTACATTTTTTGTGCCAAGTTTGATTATTATATAATCAACCAAAATACAATCATAGCATATTATATATTTTTTCAGATACATCAGCAATTCAAAATTTTGAGATACTCTTATTTTGTTTTTAGCCTATCCAAACTGTCTTTTCCAATTGACCTTTAGATTGGTATACTTCTGATTGGCTTCTGCCTCTTTCCATTTTTTATAAAATATATCAGCGGCCATTTTTTTCTCAGGATCTCTGGTTCCGCGTGCCAGTTGCTGTTAGTTCTTTTCTTTATCATATTTTTTACTGCCTTTATAATTAAAATACCTTCTAGCCCTAGTAAAACCCATCTGCAGATGTTTCCTTGCCATATCTGCACCCACAAAATCACCATGTTCTAGATAATTAATAAACATTGCAAAAATCTTATTTGAACTTTCCATGGCAATTTCTGAGTTTTTAAATCGCCAAAACTTTCCGATCTTCGTTTTGTAGGGTTCACAGATCAATACGCCCAGTTCCGCTTTTCCAACTTGATATTTTTCTGGGTGTAACCGATAATTAATGTCTGGCTTTCATACATAATCTGCAGATCTGAAATTTAAATAGCTTGGTTTGTCATTGCTCATCGCAATGAACAAACAAACAGATTTGCAATTCGTTTTATCGATTTTTTGATAAAAACATGATGATCCAAATTGCTGTTTCCATTTATTATTCAACAACTTTATCGTTTTGATTGCAAGACAGCAAGAAATATGATGAGCACACGCATCTGCTTGCTATTACCGCAAAGTATCGTGCCCCTTGACCTAGCGGATTGTGATCAGATTCCTTCGTGAAGAAGGGAATATTCCCGTTCTTTAACATATGATAAGTTTAACTTGAATGGCATTCATGATTGCTTCGCAGTTCCACGAGCAAATGCAGTACCGACTCCAGCATTCACCTGCAGAACAATACCTTTAAGTAGTGGGAAATCTACCAATAGTATTGGATTAATTCGATTTCCCTAAAATAATAGCTGTAGATATAGCAAATTATAATGAGTCCTAATTTCCATGACATTGACTCCAATATGGGATGATGTCAAATATTGCAACGAATAATAAGGAATCCTAATGTTCATTTTGACTTTATTGACTTATCAAATGTTGATGAATTAGTAAGAAAAGCAAATTACAATAAATCGGCTCAATAAACTGGAAAATAAAATCAATTTTTTAAGGGCGTGTAACATAGAGATCAATTCCTAAGATTAACCCCAAATCTTTCAAAAAAAGATTCTTTATATACTTCACCCAGTGGAATTTCATCTTCTCCCAGATAGATAGTGTGATGATCGAAAGAGGCGATATGATTCACGTTGACCACATAAGATTTACCCACTCGGTGGAAAATGCTTTCGGGGATTTTTAGATGGATGGTCTTTAGGTTCATTGCAGTGATCAGTTTCTGACATGTGGTATGCAACACGACATAATCCTTTAGCCCTTCAATAAATTTAATATCGGCATACATCACCTTATGGAATTTTCTATCCGCTTTGATTAATATAAATTCGGAAGTGCTAGATGCTATTACGTTTTTTTGTTGATCGTTTGCGAGTAGTTGATGGTATAATTTTGCCTTCTCTATGGCTTTAGCTAATCTGGTCTTTATAATCGGCTTCAACAAATAATCAATCGCATCCAATTCGTAGCTTTTTAAAGCATATTGCGGATAAGAGGTGGTGAAAATCACCAGTGTTTCCTTAGGCAGGTTTTCTGCAAATTCTATCCCTGATATCAGAGGCATTTCGATATCCAAAAATATCAGATCAACTTTTTGGTCTTTCAGGTATAATTGTGCTGCAGGCACATTGGAGAAGCTACCCGATAGCTCCAGGTCCGACACCTCCAGTATCAAGGTTTCCATTTCAGCTCTTGCCAAAGGCTCGTCTTCTATGACTATATAATTCATAAGGGTATACTTAGTTTGACGGTATGATTATAATCATCGTCTATGGTTTGAAGTCGGCAGTCATCTCCGTAGAGGAGTTCCAGCCGCCGCCGTATGTTTGCTAGTCCGATGCCCCCTGGCTTTTTGTTCATTCTATTGCTGTATACAGGATCTTTTGAATTGGCACAAGTGATGCATAGCCTGTTGTCTATTTTTTCAAAGTGAATGTTGATATAGGACTCTTCCAGCCCGATAGATACACTATGTTTAACCGCATTTTCTACAAAAATAGTAAATAAATTGGGCGGTATTAATAGGGTATTGATTTCCTCTTGAGGGATATCTGTAGTAATGGAGGTATTAAAATTTTCACGTCTGGTTTTTTCGAGCTCGATCAAATTGGTGAGAAAATTTAATTCTGACTTGAAAAAAGTTTTATCCGCCGTGTTCTCGTACAACTGGTAGCGTAAAAAATCGGATAATTTGAAAATCATACTCTCGGCCTTTTGCGTGTCGGTCCGCATCGTGACTTTGATCCCATTGAGCATATTAAAAAGGAAATGCGGTGATATCTGATTTCGGAGTATATCCATCTCGATGGCGACAGAGTTATCTTTTAACTCGTTGATTTCCGCATTATCCAACGTCCATCGCTGAAAAAGCTTAATCATCGTGGTCACCAAGATAATAGGGATTAAGGACATCAGTGCGTCATAAAATCCCGTACGATAAGAATCTGTTGACTTTTCGAAATTTATGTCGGATGGAATTTGCCGAAGTAGCCAAGAGATTGAAAGCAAAAAAACAAATACCAATAAGAACAACAGGATGAAATAACCAATATAATGTCCCCTGAAAAATAATCGAGGTACAAGTATGTAAATATTTGCGTAGCTCATCATCATCATACCTGTATACACGGTGGCGAGATTATAATATTGATATGGACTTGGAATATCCCTTATCCAATAGGAAAATGCCAGCAATATCAAAACGCCTGTCAATAGACACAGATGTCTTGCCAACCTGTATCGGTTTTCCACCATAAAGTGGCTTACTTTTATGACCTTCATTTTAGGCTTACTATTCATATCAAAACATGATGGATTATTGTGTTTGTATAACAAATATACGCTCAAACCTTGCGCTATACATCTATTATTATACAAAATAACCTCGTTTTTATACGAAAATTGTGTGCAGGAGTTTTTTGTATAATTTCTGGCAGGCTTGGTATAATTAAAAAAGTCCCAGTCCTCCTTATTAGTTTCTTTGTAGAATATTATCGTAATAAAGGATTTTTGGAGGTGGTAAAATTGAAATTCTCCTCCATTTCAAAAGCACCTTGAGTATATGGAAATAATAAAAAAAATGATATTGTTGGCTGTGCTGTGTTTTTTATCCTCAAAGGCACAATCACAAACTGCGGATACACTATCGCAAAAGCAAAAACTTCAGGATACGACCAATATGAGGCGTAATGCTTTGGCTTATGCCTCTCGGCAATTCGCTATGGTTCGACCTTTCCATGTTGAATTCAGTCAAGTCGCTCCTTATAGATACACACCTCAAAGAGATGGCGTCACCCTTTCCGAGAACAAGGTTTCTACCTATCATCAGATAAAAGCCAATGCCAATTTGTATTTTTTAGCAAAGAAGAAGTTGATACTAGGAGCAACTTTTTCATATCGGTATATCACTGCTGAAAATAACTTTACAATACCATCTAGCGGGCTTATGAGAACCGTGAAGGATGATTTTACGTACCATTCCACTTCTCTCAACTTCACCTATGTTTCCAAGATATTCAATAAACCCTTCGTTTTAAATACCAGTCTCGTTGTTGACGGAAGCGCGAAACATTTTGAAAGGCTAAAAGGATTAGCCATTGGTACTATTGTGCTTAAAGCGGATAAGCAAACGAAATTAATGGCCGGTATCTTGGTGAATGTGGATCCGAGTACGGAACTACCTTTGCTTCCAATGATTACGTATGAACGTAAATTGACTAACGGGATGATGATTGATTTGATGATGCCTAAGCAGTTGCTTGTTCGAAAGCAGGTCTTGAGTCGGGGCAGAATTTCGCTGGGAACAGAACTTGACCGAAACGGTTTTTATCCATACAATATAAATGAGCAGATGCCTTCGCAGAGATATGAATACAGACAGATTGAACTTGATAATGGGTTGATATATGAACACCTGATTGGAGATTATCTCATATTGACCGCCCGAACAGGAGCAAAATGGATAGCTATCAGCCGGTTGTTTGAAAAAGAGAAAACGTTTAGTAAAGAGTGGTTAGAAATCGCTGCGAAGCCCACCGCTTATTTTAATTTAGGAATTTCCTTCAATCCTTTTGCAAAGAAAATGTTAGCCAAATCATATATTAAATAATTTAAAATGCGAAACGTAAAGATTTTCAGTACAGATATAGAAAATGTAACTCAGGTCAATCATATCCGTGTAGCCATCTGCTCGCTATTTCCTCACAGTATCGTGACCGTTGACCTGGAGGATTGCGATCAGGTACTTCGGGTAGAGGGGAATATTCCCAGCAGTGAATATATGATAAGTTTACTCTCCAAGTTAGGGTTTCGTTGCCAAGAGCTAGAATGACGATAAAGAGATTACTCTTCCAGCTATATACCCTTCAAAAGCATTTGCAAATACCTATTCAGTGATAAACTATACATTACAGGCATTACTGCTAAAACAAATGACCGAAACCAATTGAGTACACTCCATTGATGGAAGGCTTTTTGAATTAATGTTATATCTTGCATATCCCCAAAAAGAATCTCATTTAGGGGTAAGAAAAATACGAAGGTAAGTAAGTCGTTCAATAGGATTGCGACTAATGCGGTCACATGATACCAACGTATTTTCTTGTCGGTTTTCCAAAATCGAATAACGCAGTTGATACCGATAATGTGTACCAATGGCGCATTGAATTTGAAAAAATCAGCCGGACTTTTAAAAGCAAAATAGTTTCTGGCAACATCAATAGATTGCGGAAGCTGGTGACCCCAATTGGGCGCATCAACGAAAGAATGATACAGGTTCACAAACAGTAATCCGCTGCTTATCACAATAGCCATATGCAGTACAAAAATTTTAATGTTCATATTTTAAAATTGGATGAAATTGTGAAGGAGTTTTGATTAGTGGATCAGGCGAAACATATCTACCAAAAATTTCAGACCTTCTTTAGAATGCATATTTTCCATAGATTGCAGCGTCACCTCAGTGATTTCGGCAGCACGCTGGCACATCGCCCTTTCATATTTTGAAATAGCCGTTTTGGTGTCGCTGACATCTGGTGCTGTAAGTTGTTCTACGAGTTCCAGTGCATCCAACATAGCCATATTTACCCCTTCACCAGCGTAGGGAGGCATACGATGTGCTGCATCACCCAACATCGTTAGGTTCGACAAACTTTCCCATTGCTGGTCGGGAGGAAAGTGATATTGCGGACGTGGGACAAAATAACTGTCATCACTTTCAAATAGTTCATGCCATTCACTCCCCCAATCGGCAAAACGCTCTTTAAACCAATCGTATATTTCCTGCTTGTTTTCAAAGTTGATACCCGAAGTTTTTACCCAGTCTTCTCTTTCCTTAGTTCCGGTGTAAAAGGATAGTGATCCATCGCCTTTTGCACTTAGAATAATGCTTTTTTCCATTCCCAGCGCAAATATTTTTCCCCCTTTAACCAGTTTCCAGAGTTCCGGCGCATGGGTGGCTGCATGATAAATATTTCCCTCTACAATGGTTAAGCCTGAATAAATTGGATCAATATTGGTGAGGTATTTTCTAAGTTTTGAATTTGCACCATCTGCAGCAATGACCAGATCAGCGTACACTGCACTGCCATTATCGAAGCAGATATTCCACCCATTATTGAGGGGCTGCATCGATACAAATTTCGAATTCCAGACCATGGTATCTTTTTCAAGAGCAGCAATAAGCAGATCGCGGAATGGTCCCCTGTCAATTTCCGGACGGAAAGAAGCTCCGCTTGTCTCTACCGGTGTTCCACTCGTATGATCGTCAACATGTATCACCGCATTGTGGTCGGTTAAACGCAGTTTATCGGCATGGGGACGATAGTGTTTTTTAAATTCATTTAACAAATCAGCGGCAATCAAGGCCTTCAGTCCCGATTCCTCATGTAAGTCCAAGGTGGCACCTTGCTGTCGCACATATTGGTCTTTATCCCTTTCATACACTTTTACCTTATACCCCTTCATCTGTAACAATCTGGCAAGGATCAGTCCACCAGGACCACCTCCAACAACGGCTATTATTTTATTTTTCAATGACATCATTTTTTCATTTTGATAACACAAAATTATCTAGACTGTACCGAATATAATAATTGAATAAGGCTTAAAAATAGTCGTAAACGGCTTTTTAGACAGTCAAATGACCTAAGCTTATTTTCGGCATTCCCGTCTTTTTAGGCAGCAAACGCCCCATGTCAGGGACAGTACAATAGCAATTACAAATCAACTACGGTTAACTGGAAAATTAATTGATCCTGATCATCGTGCAGTAGCAAATACCGAGTTGATAGCTGCCGCACCAATGCTGTTGGAGAACTGTTGCACTGCAAAAATATTGTTGTATAATGATGTAAAATAGCTTATTTTAGTCTAGAAATACTCGTAAGCGGTATCATGAAAATTGACATTAAATCAAAAGATGGATTAGGAATGCTCGCCGCTTTTGCCCAAAAAGTAGGTAGCACCATCGAAAATGGAAGGGTAGAAGTGCCCGAAGAGGTTGGAGGAGGCTTTATACAGGGCTATAGTTTTGATGAGCGATTGCGGATGATGATATTGAACTATCAGCTCCATGAAGACTTTGCTATTAGCCGGAGCAATCAGCCGACTCATATGCTCCTATTTAACTTTCAACATATTATCAATTCCCCTCTATCGCAAGCAGGAGCCAAATTCCAACCTTCGGTTCAAATTACGACCCAAGGATTAAATGTGGAACTTTTTGTTCCAAAAAACACCGTTCAAAATTCGATCTCATTGAGTATTGATGCCAGTTACCTACGAGAATTGATAGGACTGCGCATAGATCATCCTTTGGTAAATACCATTTTGGAAAATAAGCAACCCTTATTGTTTGAGGAGTTGGTATGTATTCCGCTGCTGGAGGTTGTCGATGATATTGTGACCAGTAAGGTGCCGACACTGCTTCATGATTTTTACTATAAGCTAAAAACGCAGGAACTCATTTGTCAATTACTGATTTCGCTTGTCAGCCGGGATGACAAGAAAGTGCACGCTTTGAATATTGCCGATATCAAGATGCTGTATCAAGTAAAAGAACGGTTATTAGATAATCTCCAAGAAGCACCTTCAATTGCCGAACTATCAAAATTTAGCGGTATGAGCGAAACTAAATTAAAAAGATTGTTTCACCAGGTATTTGGTAAGAGCATCTTTCAGTATTTCCAAAATTTCAGAATGCAGGAAGCTGCCCGCTTGCTGAGAGAAGAACGGCTGTCTGTTTCGGAAGTGGGATATCAGCTTGGTTTTTCCAATTTGGGTCATTTCACCAAAGTTTTTGAAGCGGTAATTGGAGTTAAGCCCAAAAAGTATAGTCAGTTAAGTCATGAAGTTATTTGAAGGATTACTTATGTTGAATACCAGGGTCAGATCCAAAGGTTATTGATACGATTAATCTAATTGAAGATTGTCCTTAGTAGATTCAAAGTCTTTTTTTACAGCCATTCGTCGATCATGAAATGATTTTTAAATGCAAAAAAAAATGTAGTTAATTAGCATTTAGCTAATTACTACATCAAAAATACCGAGAATTAGAATAATTCTCGAATTCTTTTATCTTGCTACGCGCACATTGAATGCGTTAACACCTTTTTGACCGTTTTCTACTTCGTAAGTAACACTTTCGTTTTCGCGAATGTCATCCATTAAACCTGTTGAATGTACAAATACGTCCTGACCACCGTTTGCTGGTGTAATAAAACCGAAACCTTTGGTAACGTTGAAGAATTTTACTGTTCCTTGTTGCATTATATTATTGTTTTTATTGAAAATTATTTAAATCTGAACTTTTGTAAAGTCATCCAATATGACTTACAGAAGTTAATCGATCTGCTAGAAAGAAAAAGGAGGTGTGTAATTTGAAGGTTGATTGGAGTCAAGCTCTAAGAGTACTGCGCACTTTTTATGAATAACAAAAATTAGCAATTGATAGGTGAAGAAAAGGCAGATAGGAAATACCTACTTTTTTTAACTTGCCGCAATCATGCTTGATTCTATCACAAAGGTAAGTTAAAATTATTTATAATCAAAATATTTTTTCAAAAAGAATCAATTTTTATTTTTTGTAAAATATTAAAACTGTTACTCAATAATTAGTTTAAATTTCAATATCGTGCTTTTATCCATGTTTAACAACAAAATCAAAGCAATCTAACGAAAGGGGTTGGTAAATATTTAGTAGCTACTTTATAAAACCATGATTTGATGATCCATAAAAAAGTTTGTACGTGCGGCGATGATCTCAACCTAATAAATAATAAAATTATATTATTTCCGATAGCAATTGAGATCAATAATACCTCAAATCAATTTTTTTGTTAAGTAAATACGTCTATAGTTTTTAGGATAGTCTTTTATTTCACCGATGATTTTATAGCCATTTTTTAGATAAAATTCTTCGGCTTGGAAGTCGAATGTGTCCAAGACTGCAATGGTGGCGCCATTTTCTATTGCGACTGTTTCCATATGTTTTAATAATGTGGAACCTAATCCTTTTGTTCTATATTCTTCTTTTACCCAAAGGATATTTATTTCTAGACCCAAGTAACAATCTATTCCGCCCAATACTCCGGCAATTTCTAATCCATGCTCATTTTTTACAATAAATTCAAGCGGTTTCCAATTTTCCGATAGGGCAGGCACCTTTAAAAAATTATATTCATTAATTCCATCTACAATTCTTTGGGCATTTTCCGGAGTACATACTTCTATTTTAAAATTCTGATCACCAGTCATAGTTTATTTTTATTTGTAAGTATAAAGAAAAACTAGGATAAAGCACGTGTTACATCGGAATAGACTCTCTCTTTTTTAAATATCCAGCGATCGTAGTGCAAAAATATGGATATCCATCACATAGATCAGGGTAGATAATAATGTCTGGTTCGGTGGAAATGTAACCGTATTGCCCGCGTTATCATTGGAGATAATTCATATTATTGGAGCAGGTAGTGTTCTCATTTTGACTCTATGGGTGTATCAAATGTTGATGAATTAGTAAGAGAAGCAAAAGAAGATTATAACAAATCGACACAAGAAACTGGAAAATAAAATAAATTTCTAATGACTTTATTCTTCTAAAAATAACGTTTTTGCGCAAAGAATATTATTCTTCAGATACATAGTACTTTAAATCAGCCGAAAACACGTTGAAAATTAGCCTTACACACATGGACCAAAAAATAATGTTAATCCATACCGGTATTTTGCCCTCACTCAGTTGCAAAGTCAAAGTACCACCATATCCTGTAATCACAATAACAAGCATATTATAAATAACAAATAGGAAGACGCATACCGCGTTGAATAATGAGTATAGTCCCCCATATAGATGCGGTACCAATAATCAGAAGTTATTTGATAAATTACTTCAAATAGGCAAGAAGTGCAGTACAAAGCGAAAAGAATCCATTGATATGCGTTTAAAATCAGCCCATCTTTGTAATATTAAAAATAACAACAATAACAAATTTGGAGATCATGAAAAATTTACTTTTAACAATCGGACTGATTACAGCATTAATATCCAGTAACGTACTGGCGCAACAATCGCCAATCAAGCGTACAGATCTACAGCGACATAATCTTGGGGTTTTGGGATATGAAACCATTCAGGCCAGAATCGACCTAGAACCTGGTGCAGCTGTCGCCATGCATTCGCATCCCGGAGAAGAGGTGATTTATGTGCTTGAAGGAATATTTGAATATCAGTTGGAAGGGGAGAAGCCCGTTGTCCTGAAAGCAGGTGAAGTCCTCTTTGTGCCGGCAGGAAAAAATCACTCTGCGAAGAATATCGGTAAATTCAGGGCTTCCGAACTTGCTACATACATCGTCAAAAAGGACAAGCCGCTGCTTGTATTCAAAAAATAATCTGATTTAGTTAATCTTTTAAGCTACTATACTGTTAAATGCGACCTATTTTGATAACGTAAGGTGATTATTTAGAAAAAGGTATTAAAAAATAGTAATATGAGAACAAATGAGCCATTCTTAACTTATTGAAGCGAAGAATAGCTCGTTTGTTTTGTAATTTTGAATGACCCATGGTTAGCATGGATGAAAATTATCTAATCTGTCATCAACATAATTTGTTATTCAATTTTTATATGATAATTTTAGCCTTTATGACATTGTTGGATTTTAAGTAAATATGATGAGTCATCAAATAAAAAGAAATCCTGCACGCATTACTGCCATTTTATTCCCTATTTTTACATAGAATTTTTTTTTAAAGATATCTACATAGCAATCTTTTAAATCACATCATGATCAAGGAATTTTCATTCAAAAAATTTGGCAACTTAGAATTCAGTAAAACCTCCGTCCAAAGCGATTCCCTTACTAAAATAACCGAACATATTAAAGTTCTGTTTATTCCTAAAAATGCGACCATTCAAGTAGATTTTCAGGAGATAGCAATGAAAACAGATACCTTACTGTTCATTAATCCCCATGTTATTTTAAAACCTTGTGAAACCATTGGTGGGCAATTAATTCATTTTAACAAGGACTTTTATTGCGTAGAAATTCATGATCATGAAGTTGCCTGTGATGGTATTCTTTATAACAATGTGTTTGAAATTCCATTTATAAGTCTGAATGAAGAACAGTCTGCTGAGATCCAAAAAATAATCGGCGATATTCAGGCTGAATTGAAAAATGAAGATTCGGGTACGGAAGAAATGTTGAGGACATTATTGAAACTGATTATTCTAAAATCTACACGTATCTGGAAGCAACAGCATCAATTAGCTGAGAATATACAGCAGGGCGATGTCCAATTCCTGCGTAAATTCAGTAAATTGGTTGAACAACATTTCAAGAAACTTCATACCGTCGCCGACTATGCGGATCTGCTTTGTATTACGCCAAAAAATTTAAGTAAAAAAATTAGCTTAGTAAGTAAAGAAACTCCAAATGATATTATAAAAAAACGTATAATTCTAGAAAGTAAGCGCCTTTTAGCACATACCATAATGAATGTGAAAGAAATTGCTTACACATTGAATTATGAAGACGACGCCTATTTTGTCCGTTTTTTCACAAAACATGCAGGTATTTCACCAACAAACTTTAGGAAACAGTTTTAATACGCTATTTCATTTATTCCCAATAAAGCGCAATCTATAAGGCTGTGCTTTTTTCATGTTTGCACCTTCCTATTTCTAAAAAACAGGCTATTCTTCTTCCATTAAGATTCATTTGGGCAAAAAGTGCAATTCAAAGCGAAAAGCATCCATTGATGCACCTTCGAAATTACCCCAACTTTGTAATAACAAAAGAGAACAATAACAATTAAATAGTAAAGACATGAACAAGTTTACAGTAAAAGACGGAACAGAAATTTATTTCAAGGATTTGGGGGTAGGCCAACCGATATTTTTTCACCATGGATGGCCATTGTCATCAGATGATTGGGATGCTCAGATTATGTTCTTCCTAGAGAAAGGATTTAGAGTGATCTCCCATGATAGAAGAGGTCACGGAAGATCTGCTCAAACGTATCAGGGTAATGACATGGATACTTATGCTTCCGACGTAGCAGAATTAGTAGATTTTCTGGAGCTGAAGGATACCATCCATGTGGGCCATTCAACAGGTGGAGGTGAAGCGATAAGATATGCTGCGCAATATGGAAAGGATCGGGTATCAAAAGTTGTTTTAATAAGTGCAATTACGCCTTATATGATTGCTGATGTCAATAATCCAGAAGGAGTTCCGCTAGCAGTTTTTGATGATATCCGCTATAATACGCGTCATAATAGACAGCAATTTTATCATGATCTTACAGTACCTTTTTACGGTTACAACAGAGAAGGTGCCGTCATTAAAAAAGGTATTCAGGACAACTGGTGGAGACAGGGAATGATGGGTGGTATTAAAGCACAATATGATTGTATCAAAGTCTTTTCGGAGACCGATTTCACTGAAGATCTCAAAGGTGTTGAAATACCCGTTTTGGTTCTTCATGGAGATGATGATCAAATTGTACCCTATGCAACCACTGCCGTTAAAGCTGCAGAACTTTTAAAAAACAGCAAACTGATCATTTATCCCGGATTCTCTCATGGTATGCCCACCATTAATGCTGATGTAATCAATGAGGATATTTTATCATTTATAAGAGGGTAAAAATCATGTTGGGCAAAAAGCGCAATTCAAGGCAAAAGCCTTCCATGTTAGACCCCACAGAATAAAAGGAATTTTGTCTTATCAAAAAATAACAATAATAATAAATATTTAAAGAACATGAAAAATTTAACTTTAGCAATCATATTATTTACAACACTGATTTCAAATGCCATTTTTGCACAAATTAAAAGACCACCGGCATCTTTTGGAAGAGAGGAATATATTGAAGTAGAGAGGAATGTGAAGCTTCATGTAACCGATCTTGGTGAGGGAGAGCCTATCGTTTTAATTCATGGATGGCCATTGAGTGACGCCATGTACGAATATCAGTATACCGATTTCATTCAAAAAGGCTATCGGGTTATTGGTATCACTTTAAGAGGATTCGGATTATCTGATAAACCGGGCGGGAAATATAATTATGATGTATTTGCCGATGATATCAAGGTTGTTTTAGACAAGTTGAATGTTAAAAATGCTACAATTGGTGGATTTTCCATGGGTGGTGCTACAGTGATTCACTATGTCGCCAAATACAATGCAGCCCACGTTTCCAAAATGGCATTATTTGGGGCTGCAGCACCGATCTGGACAAAACGAGCAGACTTTAATTATGGCCTATGGACTAAGGAAGATGTTAATGGATTGATCAATTTGAACAATACTAACCGTCCTGAACTATTTGCCACTTTCGGTAAGATTTTTCCAGCCAATGAAACTAGTGTATCCGAAGGTCACGGCGCTTGGTTGGGACTCATCCAGGCTCAAGCATCACCTTATGCAATGGCTGAAGGATTGAAAACTTTGAGAGATAGTGATTTACGTGATGATCTGAAAAATATAACAATTCCTGCTTTAATCTTGCATGGTAAGTTAGATAAAATCTGTTCTTATGACCTTGCAGAACAAATGAATGCCTTACTAAAAAACTCAACTTTAGTTCCTTTCGAAAAAAGTGGTCATGCACTGTTTATTGAAGAGCTAGATAAATTTAATGGCGAATTATTAAAGTTCATCAAAAACTAGAGCACTCCAGCATGAGGTTAGTTTAGAAAGCTAACCTCATTTTTCATCTTAAATCAATTGAAACGAACCATATTCTTTTACTTTTCATAACATTGACATTTTTGTCCTGTAGCACACAAACACAAATCGTAGCAGAGCGAGAGCTAACAGAAAGGTGGTAAGTAAACCTGAAAGGACAGATGGGTTTTGTACCAATATTTCCAGTTTCTTTCAAGAGAGTTAGTTATGATCTGCAAAATATGTTTGTAACGGCTGCGGTCAATTATCGTATTTGGTAGTTTTCATTACTATATGGACAGAAATTTATGGATAATCTGCATTTCTACAAATTGTAATTAACAAGCATATCCCATAAAAAAACCACCATTTAAAACAAATGGTGGTTTTTTTAGTTGAATTTCATCCTGAAAATGTTATAGAAAGACTTCTAGCTTATTCTTACATTCTATTTTAAAGGAATTCGTTTGGCCAATGTTTTCAATGCCCCTTTATAAGAATCTACACCACCCATAAATGGTTTTCTTGAATCCGAAAATAGCTGTCTTCCATTAGCATCGTAAATCGTCATCAAGACCTTTGTGTCATAAATTGTAGTTGTGTAGGAATTATTGGACTGGTATACGCTGCCCTTGCTTTTATCATCTTTCTTCTTATCGTTATATGTAGCAGATCCTGATCCGAAACTGGATGTTCCTTTATTCTCAATATCTCATAAACTCCTAAGATAATATAGTCTACTCCAAGTAGTTTGGCAAGTTCCTCAGGAGTGTGATTTGCGATATCGGCAATATTAATATTTGATTTAGCAAGGGTAGCGTTTGTCGTTCTAGGATCTTGGATTTGGAAAGAAAGAGATCTTGATCGCAATGCCTCAGCGCAGGCCTGTTGTATTTCTCGTCTCATGACATCCGTTGTCAGTCCCTGATCGTTGCTCGCAATTTCAAATGGGACAATAGCAAGTTTATTTCCGTTTGACACGCTGTTCATCTGACCAGTAGTTGTATTGCCTGCATTGGAAGCTGTGTTCGTTTCTTTAAATAATTCTACTCTTCCATTGCCAAAAACAATCTTTTCGATTAATGACTTTTTAAGTTCATATTGAAGTTCTTCTCCTGTATAATTAAACTTGACGATTTCATCTCCGATTGTAAGTACTTTGCCTTTTTTTTGACCACCATCTAAAAGATATACAGTATCTTCTTTCTGTTGGGCAATTAGGCTAGAAATGCTCAATATTAGTGAGAATAGAAAAACTAATACATGTAAATTCTTTTTCATAAATAGATGTTTAAATAATTTCTAAATGTTTTTTATAAAACATCTATTCTTAAAAAAGGTTCAAAAAGAAACAATGTTTTTAAAATCCATATCGTAATTTTTGTGTATTTAAATACGCTAGTTATTTTACATTTAAAACTAACTATGCAGGCACTACCCTGGATGATATGCAACGTCTGTTTCCGACAGCCGTAAAAGGTAGGTTGGGTATGGACAAAGAAGGAAAACTGTGGGTCATACAGTTAAAAGAGGATGTAAATGGCAGCTCCGATGGGCATATCAAAATATTTTTTAAGAATGGAAGGGTATATTTTATGCACTGGTGGTTTCCTTGCTAGAATGTAAGGATGGCACATGAAATGACCGATGGATAGTTAAAAGGAACCAGCTATTAAAATTTCAATGCACATGAAAATTAAGTTTTTGAAAAAAATATCAGTAATTGTTTTTCTGTCCATAGTGGTGCTATCCTGTGATCAGAAAGGAACAACAAACCGTGGTTTCCCATCCAAAGCAAGGCAAGTATCTGTCGCAAATGAAGGGCCGGCACCTCTTAAGTCCAGACCACAAACTATTGAATTGGCAATAGAAAAAATAAGTAGCGCAGAATTCCTTTCTGCAAAACAACGTGCTAAAGTAAATATCCCTTTGGAGAAGATTACAGATTTAAAGATCGTTCAGGAAAAATTGACAGGAATCGTAGAATTTGAAGATCAGGGAAATTACCTGGGTATAAAAAAAATCAATTTCAGGAATGGTGATTTTGTCCAAAATGAGGTTGACCTCAGTGAATGTGCTTTTGTTTCATACTTTCCTTCCGAGGACGTTTTGCTATTGGAATGCGGCCACACCATGGATGTAAGTTTTGATCTGTGTACGGGACAGACTACCTATGAGATAGGAAACCTCAACTTGGTGACCATATCACCATCTGGAAAATACAGATTGAACAAGGTATTCGAAGGGCAGGAGTGCTACAGCCATTTTATCCAGGTAAGGGAGAATGGTAAATTTAAAAAGATCGCCGAGCTCAATGATTTCTTTGAAAAGAAAATCGGCAAATGGCTTTGCGTAATAGAGCAGGAATTTTGGTCAGACGATTCTACTCTTTATTTTGGGCTGTTGACCGAATATAAAGAAGAAGGAAACGAATATGAATTTTATAGAGTAAACATGAACAATGGTCGTAATTAACTGGAAAATATCCAAATCGATCAATTCTTATAAGTAATTTACTGTTTAATCATATGTTTAGTTAAGGTCATGTCGCTAGATGTGGCTTTTTTTGTGTCCGGCAAGCAAGACTAGGTTAACAAGTTGATGCTTTTTTTTGACTGCTAGCCGACAACAAACGTTTACAAACGACTACAAACGTTTAATAACCGGCTAATAATTTTAGTTTTTCTGATGTTTGCTTAGCAATAGTTAATTATTTCAGCAAATGCTAAAATTATGAAAAATCACGTTCAACCCGTTTTTATTGATCCGACTACCGATGAGGGCTTCAAACGGTTATTCGGAGACAAGATCAACCTAATTAATTTTCTCAATATTATCTTTCGTGGTCGAAAGACCATCACAGACCTTACTTATCGGGATACCGAGCGTATTGGTGCAACCGAAGAGATCGGCAAAGTTATCTTTGATTTGGTAGTCCAGATCAGTACAGGAGAAGAGATCATCATCGAGATGCAGACCAGCAGTCAGGCTAATCTAAAGCAACGCATGCTCTATTATGCCAGCAAGGTTATTTCAGACACAGCACCCAAAGGAAACCGCAAAGCCTGGGGTTATGCCATTCCCGAGGTTTACACCATTGTCCTGATGGATGGTTTTCATATGCCAGGAGGTGATCGGAGTACATATTTTCATGATACTTGCCTGTGTAATAGAGATTCAGGGAAAATTTTTTACGAGGGTTTGGGGTTTATCTATTTAGAAATTATTAACTTTGTTAAAAGCGAAGCTGAGGTTGAAGACGAACTGGATAAAGTATTTTATATGCTCAAGAATATGTCAACGTTAAAGACCTTGCCACGAATTATGAATTCGACCGTATTTCAACGCTTCTTTCAGTTGGCCAGCTACGCAAAATTGACAAAGGAGGAACGAACTATGTATGATATTAGTTTAAAACGTAAATGGGATGCCGAAGCAGTGCGCATGTACCAAGAAGGACTTGAAAATCAATTGGAAGGACTTGAAAATCAATTGCAAGAAGCTAAAAAAGCTGTTGTAATTGCTAAAGCCGAAGGCGAGCGCAAAAAAGCTATTGAGGCAGCATTAGAGTTCAAGAAAATGGGTTTACCTATTGCAGATATTGCAAAAGGTACTGGTCTTAGTATTGACGAAATCGAAAAGCTGAAATAAACGATCTTAGATCATATAAATAAAAACAAACAAAGCCATTCTCCGAAGAATGGCTTTGTTTGTTTACCCTCCTTACGACTTGCCGTATTTTTTAATCAAACCGATCAACACAAAAATCCCGTTTCAGCAACAGCTTTTATTGTATCCAATGCTCTGAGTTAGAACGTCAAATATCAATAGGTTATTTTGAACGTACCATGATCGGAAATACAAAACTCTCAACATTGTTGAGAGAATTTAATTTTGGTATAACAAATGCATTTATAGATAGTTATATTTTTGATTTTCTGAACCTTCCAGAGCCATATAACGAAAGTGATCTACAAAGAGGCTTAATTCATCAAATGAAAAATTTCATTTTAGAACTAGGAAAAGAATTTTTGTTTATTGCCGAAGAATATAAAGTACAAGTTGGGAATAGTGATTTTTATGTTGATTTATTATTTTATCATCGAGGATTACAATGTCTGGTCGCTTTTGAGTTGAAAGCCGACAAGTTTAAACCCAAACATTTAGGGCAATTGAATTTCTATTTCGAAGCTCTAGACCGTGATGTAATAAAAGCTAATGAAAATCCTAGTATTGGCGTTTTACTGTGTAAAGACAAAGATAGCGAAGTAGTAGAATATGCTTTAAGTAGAAGCCTTTCACCCACAATGGTTGCCGAATACCAAATGCAATTACCTGATAAAAAATTACTACAGCAAAAATTGCAAGAGCTGTTTGAGAATAATCAAGTATAACAGCAATAAAATGCAAATCAGCAGATCTTTATTTGATGGTTATTTGATGATAGGAATGTTTTTAGACATAACGTCTTCTAAATCAGCTGCAAATTATTTGATGGTTATTTCATTATCATATTTCGCATTGACTTAGAAACGTTATTATTCTCGGATTACAACAGATAAATCAATCTCCACCTACCAAGATACGTTTACAGGAGCCTCCCGATTTGTTTTTGGCTCCACATACAGACGATGTTGGCTTGGTACTACCGCCATTACTTCCTCCATTGCCCGAGTCTGCATTTTTATAGGCGCCATAGACTCCATATCCATACCTCTTTATGCATTATAGGTTATATCAGTTTGGTTGTATCCCACATCACCATATACAGTCTCTATGTTTTTAGTATATACGCATTTATTGTCTGTTTAGATGCTAGCAATGTCTTGATGATAGCTTTAGCTCAAAGCTGATCTTCTGATCAAATCCATATTCCCACTTTCCTTCTGTATGTTTTACTGTTTTATGGCATTGGATTTATCGGTGTAGGTGATTTCACAACTCCTAAATTCCAATTCGTAGGTGAATTCATCAATTGGTTGTTCTCTTATGGGCTCTTGGTTTTTGCTGCACGCGTCTTGGCTGAAGATATTAGTGTATGTATTTTTTTTAACCAAAAATTATTTAAAATCATAAAATGTCATTGAATGAAATTTTTTTCATTCAGATAATCAATATTTTATCGTTTTGTAAGTGTTTCGTTTAAAATTCCCTGAGTTAAGAAAAAAAATATTAGTATGTTTGTAGAAATATTTAGGGGTTAATTATTCTTTTGAGAAATAATATAGAATTATAAGTTTTTATTATAATAATTTAGAAATCTTAATAAATATCAGGAATAATTTGAAAAATTATTTACAAAAGAAAGAAATGAATAAACATTTTATTTATCCACTCGTAGCTGGGATTTCATTATTATCTTGTCAAAAAGATAATTTACCGGTCGGGCCTGGAATTGAAAGTACAGTTGCGGTCAACGCATTATCTCAGTCTAATTTGGCTAGAATTGAGTTTTCTAAAATACTTTCAAAGGCTGTTTATGACAGCAAAGATTTAAGGAATTTTATAAAAGAAATAGCCATTGAACAATTCGATAATGATTATGATGTATTTTATCCTTTTATTAAAGATAAAATAGTTAAAGATGGAATGTCATTTCGAGAAATACTCTTGCAGTATACGGATAACGAAAATACGCTTAAAAGTATCGAAGCCTCTTTGCCATTACTGAATATATACGTTCCAGATCTAACGATGTTCAACGACTTTAATGCAGAGAAGTGGGATACAAATGACAACGATATTGTTGTAACTGCATTAAACTACGAATCTGAACAAACATTTTATGGAGATGGGAATAAATTATTTAGTCTTGCTAAAAATGAGATACCAGGTTTTCCATGTTTAATTGTGAAAGATAATGAGAGGTTGAAACAGAATATCAAAGTTAAGGGTATGAGTTCAACTAATTATGAGTTTCTCGATGATGTTTTTAATAAAAAATTAAATACCAAGGGAGCCGTTATTGTTGATGGAGTCGCGCATGGCTACAGAGATGATAATATTGTTGCGCCAGCGCAAATTGTTCAGCAGGCTTTTGCTGAATTTGGTATTGATCCTATTTACTGGCAAAGAGATTATATTTATTGGGGACTGTCAAAAACAAAACCAAAAAATGGAAGTTTCAACCCACAGGTAAGAGAATTTATCCATAAAGTTAGAGTCAATCCCAATATTTTTTATACCATTTCAGATCAGCCTAGTGATCCGAAATTAACATCTTTTCAGCATAGTAGCGACTTAAAAGATCCAGTTCCATGGGCGGATGTTGTGAGAAGAGTGTGGACTGACGGAAATTTTGAATTCAGATTCTATGTCTACAAAGGTAAGAGATCTGCAGGTAGTAATGCCGAAAAACCTGATATCAAGAATCTGAGTATATCTCCAAGGGATTTATTTACAGTCAAAAAAGTTAAGCATACCATTAAAGGGGGGGGTATCTTTCATCGAGATAAACATACCTATTCGATCGAGTCCATTAATGATCTCGAAGGTAAATGGTTTACTCCTAATGGTACAGGAATACAGCTAGAACAGTGGGATATTGCCGAGGAGTCGATGACCATGACTATTTTTGTAGAAGAATTTGATCCAGGAGAGATTGAGGAAAAAGAAATCACAGTATCAAACAAATATTCAAGTTCAGCAAATTTTAAATTAGATCTAGGTTTAGGTGGTCTACCTAAGAAACTTGTGAAGTTGGACTTATCATTTGGTATGTCTAGTCAGAAAGAGGAAACCAAAGTACAACGCACTAAATGGACTACGACCCATACGAGTGACGCACTTGGAAATGCTACATTCTATTTTTCTGATCCAATTTTAAAAGTTGATTATTGGAAAGACAAACCAGCAGTTCGAATTTATGATGGTTATTCAGTAGGTACAGGTTCTATCGATATTATGTTATTACCAAGACCTATATAAGGTTGAATCAAAGCTATCGCTATAGAGGAAATTCTTCTATAGCGATATCGAAATTAAAGATATATGAAAAAAAATATAATAGTAGCAGGGTTTATGATGATTGGATTATTAAGTTGTTCAAAAGATCATGTTGAGGTCAAGCCCTATATTCCAGGTACTTTTAGAGGTGAAATAGGAAGGCATGGTTTTTATTTAGAAAATGATAAATCAAGAAAAGTGATTAAAACTTTAGATGGCGATGCACAATCCATCAAATTCGAATTTGAATTAGATAACAGTTTTGATCAATTTATCATCTATAATCAACTTATTGTCAATTTAAAAGATATGAAGGCTGAGACCACATATAAAAGGTTTTTGCCCTACGTCGGTGATAACGGAGTAAATGAAAATTGGATTACTCTAATAACGAAGGATGGTAATATTGGAAACGAGAATGCAAAAATATATAGCACTTTGCAAGATCGAGAAACTTTTAACGTTCAAATTGAAAAAATTAGTGAATTACAATCTAAAGTTCCTGCGGTACAAGGAAGTATGAAAGGTTATCTGTTTAATGTGAAGAATCATAAAGACAGTATTTTGGTACAAGCTTCATTTTTGACTGAACCATTTCAATAAATCCATGTTCCTGTGAGAAAATGTAATGCTAAATGATATTAAATAAGTATAAAAAAAGATATCTGATCACATTTCTTTGTGTGGGTATTCTTCAGATATTTGCTTCATGTAAGAAGGATGATAAGCTGCCAAAAATTAATTCTGACATCACAACGATCATCTATATGGAAGCCAATAATAATCTGAGAGGAGAAGCTCGCAAAGCCATCCATGAACTGGAGGAAGGATTATTGAATACCAAGGCTAAAAGTAATATTCTGGTTTATATAAAGGATAATGATGATATCGGCTATCTTCTGCGAATAGTTGCAAATGCAGATCCATATCGAATAGTGAGCGATACGATCATGTCATTTCCTTTTTACCGTAAGTCAGATGCAAATCAGATTCGAGAAGTTTTGACTTATGTTGATAAAAGATATAACAGTGAAACTTATAATCTTGTGCTGTGGTCGCACGGTACCGCATGGTCTCCAGGCGCAGACTATTTATCACCACCAAAATCTAAATCTTTTGGAGAAGATAGGGGGCAACAAATTGATATTATAGCATTGAAAGATGCGCTTCCCATGCATTTTAATTTTATCGTTTTTGATGCCTGTTCGATGGCAAGTATTGAAGTGTTATATGAATTTAGAGACAAGGCAGACTTTATAATAGCTTCGCCGACTGATATCTTATCTGATGGGTTTCCTTATAAAGCTTTTGTTTCAGCACTTTCATATCCCGATCGAAATTCTTTAATTCGTATTGCCAACTCATTTTTCAATTATTACGATATTCAACAAGGACTTTATAGGTCAGCTTCGGTGTCCGTTACGGATTTATCCAAATTAAGTAAGTTAGCGTCATACCTTAAATTAAAATCCGATCATGATCGAGTATATGTAACAGACGATGTACAGAGATTGGATTTTACACCTGGATTTCCTGTTAAGCTGTATGACTTTAGTGACTTTATAACCAAAAATTTTAAACAAGAGGAAGCTGATGCCATCCGCAAATTAATGGATGAAGCCATCCTTTATAAAAATAATACCAAGGAATTTTTGGGTAACAAAATTTATAAATTCTCAGGTATTACCATTTCCTGTCCATTACCTGATGATCCTTTTTATACATATTACTCAGAATTAAGCTGGAACAGGGATAGTTTTTTCTTAAAATAACATAACAAAGCCATTCTGAGCAGAATGGCTTTGAAGTCTTCCATTTTTAATTAAATTAGTATGTCAATGCTCTAACTTTTTTTCTCCTATACTTCAAGTCCTTAATAGTGGGTAATGAATCCGAATTGTTATATGAAAATTAAGAAAAAAAAATCGGCGATGGATTCGATCCTAAAATAGGTATTAAAAACCTTGACGCAACTAAAATGAGCCACCGTCGATAGTTAATCTTTTATTAGTAATATAAGCATTTTTAATAATAGCAAATCTAAAGGACGCTACTGTAAAAAAATAGGATGCTGAAAAATGCATCCTATTTTTTTGTTTTCAGAATTAGTGATAGACACTTTATGTCATCTAGTTCATTCCAATAAATTTGAACTTGAACAATTGACAGGATGTTCCGTAATAATCCCAAAGGTGTAAGGTTGAATTACCGTCCATGCTACAGTTGGGGATATCCCAGCCACGGGTAGCATCCACTTTGGATAGGATTTTGTAATAACCATTGGAGATGGAGACTACCTGCCAGGACTGTGCATCATTGCTATAGTTCTCCCAAAGCCGAATTGAAGTTCCCAGCGTATTGCTGTTACTAGCCAGATCGATACAGCGATTTGTTGCACTGGCTTTAGACACAAAACGCCAGTAGCCATTGCCGGCGTTAATGGCAACCCACCGCTGTGCAGAAGCACCATTCCTCGTCCATGGTCTTAATACTGCACCATTGACGTCCTCTCCGGATTTTAAATCAAGTACTTTGTTGGGGTCGGTCTGAAATTCGATTTCATAAATACCATTATTGACCAGACTGCTGGTTTCGTTACAGTTTGCAACAGGATAGTTAGAGGCAGCATATTGCTGAAACCATTGCTTGCTTGGAGCTGCGCAGGCTTCCCAATCGTTGTTATAGGCTGTTCCTGCATTAGGATCACCCTTGTGTAGCAGATTATCTGGTGCAAGGAGGTTCCAGCTTACATTGCCGGATTGATCCACAATATATTTTAAATTGGCACCAAAGCCGTTTCCGCCTGCTGTGCCGGTTGTGCCGATGCCGAAGGTTTCATATCCCTGCGGTGCCCAGTCGGTCTCGGTAATAGCGATCGGTGCAATGTCAGCAATTGGCTTAACATTAATATTCCATGCATTTTGGAAGGATTGATAGTTGTTGACACCACCCCAGTAACCAGGGTATATGTGAACAGCATAACCAATATTACCACCGGTGATCTGGTTATTGACATAGCCTTGATAATGCGATTGCCAACCTGTACCTGGAATCCAGCAAATATTGTTGGCTCCGTTGTTGCGAATGATGTTGACTAATGGCTGAAAGAAGTTTTTGAGTGCTGCAAAGTGCGCATTCCCCGTTGTTCCCCATGTGCCGTTTGTTCCCAGGATCTCAACAGGTTCGTTGGCCAGTTCAAACATTACGTTGTCAGCATTCTTCAGTCCGGGGTGTTGCGAGAGAAAAGTCCATACGGTCTTGAGGTAGTTATGGTACGCATCATCGACTGCGATACGATGTGGGCATACACCTGGAGGACGTAGGATTACATACATACCTCGGCTTCGTGCATGGTTGATCAAAGGAATAATAACTTGATCAGTGTAGGTAACCAAACGGTTGTAATTGAATCTTGAGATATCGTTCTCAGGGATAGGCGAGCCGGGGTTATTGGTCCAATATGGGTCAATGTGAAGGCGGATGTAATTGAGGTGCCAGCCATCAGCAGTGCTGCTGAGCTTGTCCATGACAGCTTTGTTATAGTTCAGAGCCCCCTGCACATTATAATTGTCCCAAGTACAGTAGCCTGAATTCGCACCATATTGACAGCCATTGAACCAGGGACTGGGTGTTATGGCAACCCCATGTAAGACAACGTTATTGCCGCAGGGGTCTTTGAGGTGCCTGCCGCCGACATGCAGGGGTGGTGTCACCGCCAATGCAGAAGCATCGTTGTTGGTGTTGACTCTCAGGATTCTTTCGGATTCTTCCAGTAGAGTTTTTTCTTCCATCCGGGAGCATCCGAAAAAAATGGTTAGTAGAAAGGCCAGAAATAGCCACATTTTGTTTGTTCTCATAATTAAATATTTAAAGGGTTATTAATCTTCTTTTTTAGCTATTAATGCGTTGGTCAGAATAATGAAATCGTTTCCATTCAGTTTCAGATGTGAAACCTTTTCTTTTCCTGGATTCTTTACGCATGAAAGCATGGTATTATGGAAATATTGGTCATGTAAGTTGTTGTTTTATAAAAATAAATATATTATTAAATATAAATAAATATTTTTTCAAATAAAATTGACATATATATCAGTAGCGTCTTAAATAATTTTTTGGGCACGAAAAAAACCGTCTTCATCGCTATTTCAGGAAAGATTTTATTTCTTAACACTAAATGTACCTCTCTGTTCGGTTTAGAATAGCGTAAACTGACCTTTTTTATCGAGCGATTTACCTGAAATAAAGGGGTCTTCAGCCCATTTCCAGAAATCAATCTTGACGAAGATATTATGTTTAATAAAGTTGACCATAATGGACAGATTCCAGCTGTATTTCGCCCGCTTCTGACTATATTTAAAGAGCAATATTCCGATCAATGCCGTCTATATCTGGATGTACACTGCATTTTGGGATGTTCCCACAAAACTGGTGACCTTTAGTCTTCGTTTTGGATGTTTGAAGAATGTTTCAATCTCTTATCGTTTCAAATAAAGGACGCTACTGATTATTTATAAGATTTTCTCACTTGGATTGCAATAGTTGCATAGATGTAATGATGTCAATTTTTAAATTTACCTGAAGTCAAGCGTCAGAAGATAGTTTTATTAAGTGACAATATAGATCAGCGTGATTTTTTAATTAAGGAGCGTAAAAAAAATCAGGATTAAGATCTTTTTCATTTGCCTTTGATAATTTGAATGTCTTAAATTTTCTTGGAATTCCTATTGAAGGAAAAGGTTTACCATTTTGTTTTAAAATTAACTGCTCTATTAGATGGATTCTCAACATTTGTAATAAAGACTCTGTTGACTCCAATAATTGTCGCTATATCTGTTCGATTAAGTTTAAACACGTAATCAGTGATATATTGCTCAATTTGTCCACAGCATTAACATTAGTAAATGAATTAAAAGCTCAGTGTAATTTAAAATTGGCGTCAGATCGATCAAGTGAGTAACAGTCAATAGAGTAAATTATAAATCCACATCTAGCACGATATGGATTTTTTTGAGGTGGTATATTTTTACAGTATGATAGGGTGATAAAATTGTGTATCTATAGATTGTTAATGAATCAATACGTCTTTTTAGTTATACATCACGCCGATTCCAACATTAGCTACAAGCTTGTGGTATAAATAATGTCTTCCAATTAATGGTTTTCCAGCAAAAAGGAGTGGATGTTCAAGGTCATAAGGGATAATTGTCGACTCACATCTGCCCGCAATTTTTGTATTGATCTGGATCGGTAGGTGGTCTAATTTTGAAGGCTAAACACAACTCCTGTTGCTCCATAAAGATTAGCCATACTGTTGTAGATAGTCTAATTTTGAAGGCTAAACACAACACGATCAACAGCCTCCTCCGTAAGTCCCGTGTTGTAGATGGTCTAATTTTGAAGGCTAAACACAACCTTGGCTAAAATGGGATCAATATTAATTGGTTGTAGATGGTCTAATTTTGAAGGCTAAACACAACAGCGCGGCCATAAATACGATATGCCGATGGGTTCGTTCAGTGATTGGTTAGGAGCATTAAAATCATACACAAGTAGAAAAGTACAGGAAGCATTTTCTCTGAACGAAGCAGCTTGTAAAATTGTAGATTAAACGGATATTCGCAGTCATATTGTTGGCCAAATAGAGAATAGACATAGATATTTGCTGCGATCTGTATTACGCAATGTGTCTTTGGAGAATGCCAACACGTTTATTTTAAATGTAAAACTTTCCACAGTGGGCAAAAGTGACGATAAGATTGAAGAATTGATTTTTGAATTAACCAAGGTAAAGACGTTCAAGAGGCTAGTTGGTTTTATTTAGGCAACTCTATGGAAAATTAAATCAATAATTTGGTTAGTATTTATCTGCGTGTTCTAAAGAAAAGTCGACTTATTTGCTTTTGGCTTAGGGTCACCCTAATCTACTGCAATCTCCATATCTGTAAAATAGATTCTATCTATTTGAATTAATAGATAGACGAAAAAATATAATAAAAATTTTAGTATTTATTTATATTTTTTTTATAGTTTCGCTGATAATTGAATAAAAAGTATTATATTTAAGTAACTAATTTTGTGATTTCTACGTTTATGTGTTATATAACTTTTCTATCTCTATGAACAAGATTTTATTATTTGAATACTTTTTGAAGAAATTGGTAGAATGGCACTGTGATTATTACAAGCTAAATATTGTGGATTTTAATGATCATGAGTACAACAATTTGAGTAAATTAAAGGTAATTAAGTTACATTTTTTCGCGTGTAGTACTAATGAAAATGCTTTGGATATTTTTGATGACTTCCATGCTATGCCATACGGCCATGTTGAAAGTGAAATATATAATCATCTAGACGAATTACAATTTTGTAGCGTTACAAATAATAAAATGATTATTAATAATTGGGTTAATTTCAATAATTACTTACCCGAGAATCATGAAGTTATTGATATTTCTACATCAAGATTAAGAAATGAAAATTTTTCATTAATTTCAATAGATCCATTTGAATTAGTAGAACTTAGCCATAAGTGGTTCTCCTGGAGATATAATTTTCAAAAGGCAAGACAAAGCGGGAGCTATTCAAGACCTATAAATCGTGATTTAATCATTAAAGAAGAGAAATTTTATAGCGTAATATAATGCTATATGGATAGATCATTAGATGCATCTGATTTAATAAATTGTTTGAAAAATAAGTTTTTTCAAACCAATTGGCTACAAATACCTCCGGCTGAAGCATATTTCGAGGAAGCTAAAGATATGATCGTGTTAGACATCATTTCTGCCGCTAATGAAATTTTAAAATATTATCATTTGCTATTTCTCAGTGGCGAGTATATATTATTGAATAAAAGCGACGAAGAGTTTGCAATAATAGAGAACTACCTTATAGGGAAAAGAAGTGAAATTGATAATTTGAGAGATGAAAATTTGAAATTAGAACTTCAAAGTAAGTTCCATGATAATATCATTTATCCTTTTCGAATGCATATCAAACCTATCATAATTTATTTCTTGAGAGATTTAAATATTCAGCTGAACTTCGAATATAAGCAAGGAATTTTTCGTGGAGATAAAGTTGCGAATAATAGTGTTGATATAGACGAAAGTGTATTAGGTTATATTAGTAGTTTTAAACGTTTAATAACAGTTATTAGATATGAGCATTTCCGAAATTGTTTAGATAATGAACTGTTAAGAGATCTGCTAGTTATACGTAAAGAGTCTGATTATTTCTCAATAAATGAGAGTTTGAAGAAAGCAATTTATGTTAAGGTTTCATTTTTGTTAAAAAAAATACTTTATCGTCGAAAGTTATCGAACGTAGATGCTACTATACCTGAATATATTTATTCATTTGATCAAGAAGATGATGCAATACTAAGTTTAGAAAAGATAGACATTGATTCTACTTTAGTTGAATGGGATGATTTAATAAAGATTCACTATGGTGTTATAGATAATTTTAAATCAGAACAAAGAAAGAGAAGACGTGAAATCGAAGCTAAAGTTCATTCAGAGTATAATTATAAAGATTACCACGGACTTATTAAAATTTTTAAAGATGACACAAAGATTTTGAATCAGGCTGAGAGTTTGTTAGAATTATTTGACGACCGTGACAATGACGATTTAAAGCTCAATAGCTATAGCCGAATTTGTACTAGTGCTTATCTTTTTAACAATTGTATTTCATTAACATGTGATAAAAAATCAATTTCAAGCGACGAATTTAGAGAATTACTTTTTGCAATTAAAAATAGACAGAATCGTGATGAGGTTAGAAACTATTTTCCATGGTTAAAATTGGCTGAGAGGATGACTATTCAAATTGATAAGGTATCAGTGGATTTATCAGACCCAAATAAGTACAAGATATTTAAAGAATTATTAGAATTATTTTCTAAGGTTGTTGAAAAGTTAGAAGAAGCATTTAATTGGAGTCTATATAAAAAATTTATACCTATTCAGATGCCAAACATAGAATGTCAGTCATCTTATAAAATTTCGATCGAAGATTTTAAACCTGTCAATTTGTTTTTCTTTTCATCTTTTGTATTACCATTGGACTATAATAAAATTACAAAGGATAAAAACTTGGTTGTTTCCAAAAAAAATAGTTACAAGGAACTCCTATCTGTTTACGATAGATTGCAGGACGTTTTTGGAGAAGTTGCTGATGTTTCTGAAAAAATGAGAAAACAAGAAAGAAGGTCAATCGAGATCTTAGCAATTTTCTCGGCCGTTGCATTATTTTCTGTTGGGAGTATACAAATATTTTCTGTTAATAGCGTAAATAAGGATCCACATGTCTATTACAAATTTATTATGTCTTTTGGGTACTCGTTATCATTATTTGTGTTACTAATTTGGATAATTACTCGAGACAATATTAAAAAAATTCAAGGATATCATTGGATTATCGTTGCATTATTTTTCATTGGTACATGTATATCAATCGGCTACTTTGTTGGAAGTCCATTTTTTGAATTTTTCAATTCTATTTTAGAGGTAAAAAAGAAGTAGTCACTTTATTATTATCTATATTTTTGTTCAAAAAAAATATATGATGCTTTATGATTTTTCATGAATTCCAATAGTAATGATTTTTGAGTTGCTTTTAGCTTTGGTTTTCAGTAGATTCCATCCTTTATAACCCATGACTTGTCTGCGCATAAGGCACTAATATATTGATCATAAACCTTATTGCTAATTTTGCTTCTCTTCAGCTGACTTAGTGGTTAAACCTATAATAGGACAATCATCATCTCCATAAAAGTATTCGAAAAATTCTCAGTTATTAATAACCTCTGAAACAATGAGAACAAAAGTTATAAAAAAAAGATTATTCATTCTATAACCATTTCAGCAACAGCTGTTATTGAAGCCAATGCTTTGAGTTAAATAGGAGCCAGCTTTGTAAATCTCTTCGGTGGGTGATCCCGCAATTACGAAAACAAAAACAGTAGCTATCTAAGAGCGTAGTCGAGTCTTTAAAGCAAAATGCATATAGCTTCTAACAGATGCCGTAATAGGTTTCAGCGTCTATATCGATGAGCTCTCGGGCAAAGGAACTCCAATCGTTTATGATCACCGCTATCTGTACTCCTGTATTGATCAATCAAATTAAACATATACAATCACAAGCGGTAGGTGGAGATATCAATGGATCTGTTATTAGGTTCATTATTATTACGATCTTTTTGTTTAATTCTTGTTCTTCCATTAAATCTTTCCATTGGCTAAGCCAAATAAGAATTAAATTGCGCATTATTATATCGATTCAGATTAAAATTATTGATAATCGGAACGATAAATACATTATTTGATTATATTTAAAGCTAAAGAAGTAATCGAATATTATCAAATTTAAAAATACTGCATAAATTATGAAATTAAGTATCCTTAGTGCGATTTCGTTTCTACTTTTTAGTTGTGGTAATGAAACTCAGAAATCTAAAAATTCAATTGAAACAGTTGTAAAACAGAGCTCTAAAATGGATGAATTGAAAATTGCAGCTTCAAGATTAAGAGGGGGAGGATCTATAAAGAGTATTGAACTCGTAGGCGAGACAGTGAACATTATTTACGTTTCAAGTTATGAAGAATATAAAAGATTAAATCCTCAATCAATTCTCACTGAAACCGACTTAAGTACGTATTGGGAATCAGGAGATGCAATTCAAAAAGCACTTATTGATGGTGCTGTTAGAATTATGAAGAAACTTAATTTTGTTAATGAGGTAAGTATAGTTTTACCATATAAGAATGAGGTTTATGAAATTTTTGTTGTCAAATCTGAATTAGAAAAATTTATTGGAAAAGATTTTGAAACTATCTTAAAGAATTGGGATGAATTATTTTCAGATCCGTACGTTTATGATAAAGAAGGTAGGCATAAATTTTTTCAAAAATTCGGAAAAAAATAACTTTGAAAATACAAAATAATAAAGATATATTTGAATAGGTTTTCTTTATAATCTAAAATTTCTAAATATTGAGTACTACTCATTAAGTTTAAATTGATGCAAATTAAGAATTTCAAGTAACTAACTCATTTTCTAATTTTTGGTATAGTTGGTTTGAGTAATATTTTAAGTATTTAACTACCATAATTTATTAAAATAGGTTTTGTCGATTTTTTCAGAACTATCTAGAAAAGTACTTTTGTATCCCTTTTTTAACATCATGATATCTTTTTTTCCTAGTAGTCTTGAAAGTAATGCTATTGGAGTAAGAATAATAAAGAATACACTAATGAGAATGGCCTTCTGTACGATTTGTCCAATTATATGAGTAATTTTTAATAAAACCAAATGTATTATGGCAGTAAATTTGGTAGATATTAAGCTTATTAAAGAAATAATTAGAGCAATCCACAAAAATATGAAATGTTCGTTAAATAAAAAGATTAAAATTAACATTGCTATCATTACAATAACCGAATCTTTCTTGTTTTTACTCATTACTAATTAAAATATAGTGTAAATGAAAGGAGCTAATGCACTATTTCCACCAACAATAATAATCAATCCAATTATTAGTAATATAATGATCATTGGTAAAAGCCAGTATTTTTTTCTTCCCTTAATATAATCAAATAAATCTTTTAAAAATTCCATAATATCAATCAAGTTTAAATTTTGAATTCGTTTTATGCGAGCTGTTACGTTGTTTATCTCTAAAGTAAACATAATTTTGTATTACCAATATATCCATATCTGTAGTCATAAAACAGTTATATGCATCCTCTGCAGAACATACGATAGGTTCTCCACGAACATTAAAGCTAGTGTTTAATACTATTGCACATCCAGTATATTTTTTAATATTTTGCAACAATTTCCAAAATTTTGGATTTAATTTCTTTGACACAGTTTGGACGCGCGAACTATAATCTACATGTGTAATTGCTGGAAATATACTCGTTCTTACTTTAAGTTTTTGATTTATTGATAAATCATGAAAGTTTTGAGGAAGCGGAACTCTGAATTCTGATCTAATTTTACTTGTGTAAAGCATGTATGGTGATGGATCTTCCATTTCGAAAAAATCTTGTAACTCCTCTTGAATTATAGCAGGGGCAAAGGGTCTAAATTGTTCTCTCAGTTTTATTTTTTGATTTATTAACTCTTGCATCTCCGGATTTCTAGGATCCGCCAGTATACTTCTGTTGCCTAGTGCCCGTGGTCCAAACTCCATATTATCTTGAAACCAGCCGACAACATTTCCTTCACTAATTAGCGCTGCTATTTTATCGGATAGATCGTTGAAATCTTCATATCTAGTATATACTGTTTTTAATTTACGATTTAGCTTCAAAATGTCATCCTCATTTATTTTTGGTCCCAAATAAATATTTGAGTTTTCAGGAATCACTATTTTATTATTACAAAAATACATGTGGTAAACAGCCATAGCTGCACCTACAGAACCACCACAATCACCTGCGGCGGGTTGAATATAAATTTGATTAAAAAGACCAGACTGTTTGATTTTTGTATTGCAAACACAATTTAATGCTACTCCGCCAGCTAAGCAAAGGTTTTCAGAATTTGTTAATCTTTTTGCCTCCTTAACCATTTTTAGAACAATTTCTTCCAAAACTTGTTGTACTGCACATGCGAAATTACAATGATGTTGACTAATATCACTTTCAGGTTTTCTTCTATCCATTCCAAAAAGATCTTTCCATTTATGTTCTCGGATCATTTTAAGTCCAGTAGCATAATGAAAATAACTTTGATTCAACCATATTGAGCCATCTTCGTTTATAGAAATTATCTCCTGTTTAATTTTATCTATAAAAACCTTTGTTTCTTCATCGTCTATATTTCCAAAAGGAGAAAGACCCATTACTTTATACTCCCCCGAGTTTACAGTAAAACCTAGAAAATAAGTAAATGCGCTATACAATAAGCCAACAGAATGAGGAAATGGCATTTCTTTAATTACATCTATTATCCCTTCTTTAGCATGAAATATTGAGGTAGTAGTCCATTCTCCAACACCATCAATTGTTAAAATTGCAGCATCAAAAAAAGGAGATGGGTAGTAAGCACTTGCAGCATGAGAAAGGTGATGGCCAGAAAATAATAGTTTCAGTTTTTTTTGATCGTATGGTCCAATTTCGTGAAGGCCTTTTTTTAACTTTTGCTTCAAAAATAGCTTTTCATCTAACCAAATAGGTATAGCTTTAAAAAATGATGCAATTCCAATTGGAGCAAAAGAATAATATGTCTGTAATAATCTTTCAAATTTTAAAAATGGTTTTTCATAAAAAACTACTGCATCAATATCATCAATAGTCAGATTTTCTTCACTAAGACAGTATTTTATCGCATTAATGGGAAATGACGCACAATGTTTTACTCGAGTAAAACGTTCTTCTTGAGCAGCAGCTCTAATTTTTCCATTTATTACTAAGCATGCTGATGAATCATGATAAAAAGCAGAAATTCCTAAGATATACGACATAGCAATTAAAAATTAAAATATAAGAATTGTTGTTGTCCTATATCTCCAAATAGAATGATAAACAGTAAGCATGTAATTAAAAAGGCAGAATCCAATATCTTTTCTATATTTGTAATGGGCATCATATTCATCCAGTTTTTTACAAATTTAGAATGGGCGATTAATACTATTAAAAGAGAGGTGATTAAGTAGTATAAATTTACGCCAGATGTGAAATATAAAGTTGAGGATAATAATGACCAGTTTTCACTGAAGAAAAAGATCTTTTTTAATATATGACATAACTCTTCAAAATTACTAGTTCGAAAGATTAACCATGTAAAAGGGATTGTTGCTAGGAAAAATAATCTCCTAAAATGATTATTTTTAGATGCTCCCAATAGCTTTTTTAAAATATCGTCAATAAGAAATAGTAACATATGGATTAAACCCCATATTATGAAGTTAAAAGATAATCCATGCCAAATTCCACTCAGTAGAAATGTAGCAAAAAGTGCTAACAAAAAGTATAAATAACCTTTTCTGTTACCGCCTAATGGGATATAAACATAATCTCTCATCCATTGAGAAAGAGAGATGTGCCACCTATGCCAAAAATCTTTAATTGATGATGCCATATATGGATTTCTAAAATTAATTTTTATATCATATCCGAGGCATTTCCCGATACCGATTGCCATTAGTGAATATCCCCAGAAATCAAAGTAAATTTGAATAGAATATAATATTATCGAAGTATAAATAAGTAAACCATCATGATTATGCTGATTGCTAAATATAGGCTCAATAAGTAATGCTAACTTATCAGCTACAATAAGCTTACAAAAGAGGCCAAATAATAATGTTTTAAATCCAATAGCAAGTAAAGTTATCTCAATTGGACTATTCTTATTAAATTGAGGTATAAGCTCTGATCCACGATGTATCGGTCCAGCTAATGACTGCGGAAAAAAACTGATAAACAGTGCCATCTCTTTGAATGATACTTTTGAAATAAAATTATTGTTTTTTATATCAACTAATAGTGCAATAGCCTGTAATGAATAGAAAGATATACCAATAGGGATAATATAGGAAGCTTGCTCAAATGTGTACGGAGTAAGTCTATTAATGTATTCTGGAAAGTATGAATATTTGGATGATAAAAGTAAAATTAAAATAACTAGTATTGCAAAATAACAGATTTTGTTTTTGTCATATTTCTCCATACCCTTTGCGGCAAAGTAGGTAATAAGTGATATCACAAATAGATAAATTAAACTTGATAAGCCTGCCCAGGCATAAAAATAGTAACTGGCACAAAGCATTAGAAATGATCTATAGTCATCTTTTGTGAACAATATGATCACATTAACAAGACAAAAAAATATCAAAAAATGTAAAGACGCAAAAGGCATGTTATTTAATTTAAAAATATTTTAAAAATACCATTTCTCAATCCATAAGTAGCAGCATAATAAATATGATCGCCTGTAGGTGAGAAATTTGGATCCCATTCATTTCCTTTTGAATCTGTTAATTGATTTGTTTTACCGCTTTGTAAATCTAAGAGAAAGAGATCCCAATTATCTTTTTTCCGAGCTGCAAAGACCATTTTAGTTCCATCTCTAGAGATGCATGGATCCCATTCATCATAATCAGATTTGGTAAGATTTGTTGTTTTTTTATTTTCAAATGAGTACTGATAGATATCAAACTGATCATTTTTGTCCTTCGCGATATAGTATAGTTTTTTTTCATCTGGTGAAAAGATGGGTCGCCAATTTTCGAATTCATCTGATGTTATAATAGTTTTTTCGTTATTCAATAAGTTGTGGATAATTATATATGGGTTGGTATATTTCCCATCTATATGATACCATGCTGCATATGCAATTTTATCACCATTATGGTTATAACTTGGTATTGCTCCGAAAGATGAAATATCATCTGTCAGGTATTTCCTATTACTTCCATCACTATTCATGATGACAATTTTTGTGTTATTAAGGGACTGATCTCCTTCAGTGAATACAATTTGATCACCATTAGGTGACGGCCACGGATGTAACTCCTCTGTCTTATTCCAAGTAATTCTTCTATTTTCTAGTAAATTACTATCTGCTACGAAAAGCTCCATATTTCCATCTCTCCAAGATTGAAAGAAAATGTTATTATCATTTATTCCAAAAATAGGATACCTATCACCAACATTTAATTTACTTAATACTTCAATACTCATTTTAGGAGTATCTTCATTAAGGAATTTGGAAATACTAGTCGATACTTGCTGGTGGCCAGCTATATTGAGGTGTTCGTCAAAATCAAAGAATAAAGATATTCCCGAATTTGCAAAATCATCCAGTAGATCAATATGTTCAATTTTATTTTGTTTACAAAGGCTAGATAACCAACTATTTGGAAATTGCATGTCTAGATCATCTATGTCAATATCAAAACCATTTAAAACCTCGTTAAGATATTTAAATGATACCTGTTCTTTAGTTGGAATTTGCAGTATAACTAATTCTGCACCATTATCTTTAACTGCTTTTGCAAATTTATTCAGGTAAAGATGAAAATTTTCGAGGTCTTTCAACTTTTTATCCGATTGTTCTTTGTAGAAGATATTGAAATCTCTATTTGATTTTTGGTCTGGGTAAAAAGGTTCTGTCCATCTTCCTAAAGGCAATTCTGCAGGATTAGCATACTTAAAATCATAAAGTATGAATCTTGCAAAATTAGAGTAATGCATGAAATAATCTGAGAAACCAGAAGTCCTTTTATCGACTTTCATGAAGTCATTAAAATTGCATATCTGCAAGAATACTTTGTCGGCCTTAAGATTTTTACCTTCATTGATATAGTAATAGTATTCATCTATTATTCCTAAGCCACTTATTCCAGCGTTAACGATTATTTTATTGGGATAATGATTGAAGAGTTCACTAGTATATAATTCTTCGTACTCAACCTGCGCACCTTGAGTATATGAATCTCCAATAAATAGCCAATCACACTTTTCAACTCTAGTCTCCGGATCATCTTCTTCTCCAATTCTGAAACCTTGTGCATTTGTTTTATATCTTACCAGAAATTCTTTGTCTTGAAATGTCTTGTTTAAATAAGGTCTATTGAAGTAATAATTTTGTTTTACATTATATAGATCTTCAATTATATAATCAGAAAATTTATAAGTAAATATCACTTCTGCATGCAACAGAAACGACAGTACTAGTATAACGTTCAATGATATTGTTGATAACAAGTTAAAACGTTTACTTTGATTAATATAAGCAGTAAACAGAATAGCCAAAATAGGGATGGTAAGACTTAGCCATATGGAGCTAGAAACTAGATAAATGATTACTGGATTAATCAATAGTAATATACCTACAATTAAAAATAATCTTTTATGGATTTTAATCTCTTTATTTTCTTCCATCTACTTAATTGCTTGAATCAACTGGCTATGTTTTTTTGATGTTTCAAAAACTCCACCGCACCTTTCTGTCTGAGAACAGGACTCACATTCATTTAAATAATTTTGCTTCCAGTCAGATATCGATTTTTGAGCAAATTGCCACAGCGAAGGTCGCAATAAACATAATTGCAAATTATAAATTGAAACATTCATTCCCATTGTATGAAGATACAATACAGCATCTTCCAGTTCATCTGAATATTCGGTTGGCTCCATCCATAATAAATCTTTGTTTGCAACAGTATAACCAGTATATTCCAATCCCATAAATGCTATATGTTCAACGAAAGGCAAGTTCATGTAGATGTATTTTGCTAGTTGTGGAAGCCTTTTAAAAGATTCCTTATGCAGGACTATGCGTAGTTCCAATCTTTGATTAAATCTTGCCATATTATGTAACCCTAATATAGTTTGATTAAATGCATCTTTAGCTTGAACAATATAATCATGTTGTCTATAATAATCCGAGTATAGTGGAATACCATATACCATACGTTCGTTGTTAATGCTACTTAGAGCCTGAGGAATGTGCTTCCAAGCTAAGCTTCTTCCATTTGTCAGAATATGGATATCCGTGTTGGGCAATTCGTCCTTTATTTGTTTCAAAAGTGTAATGAACCTTTGACCTAATAAAGTCGGTTCACCACCAGTAATTCCTAGTTCTAATGTATCTTTAGGCATTAATGAAATAAGAGATGTATTAATATTGAAGAAATGTTCCAGATCATCCACATTTTTAGGAGGCTGCGAACACATTAGACAATTACTATTACATCTATCAGTTACAAAAAGTGTATTGTGGGGCGACTTTATCCGATACAGTGTTTGTATATTACCATTTGTATCTATATAAATTATATCTCCTTCTGTAAGATAATCTAAAGTCGTTATTCCAACGACCATAATTTTATCCTGTATAGGAGGAACTTCTTTATGCAAAAATATAGTTTGCCCAGATGGAGTATATGCAACTAGATCCTTACTCCATGTCTGAGATATTACAGTAGCTAAAGTTGCACTATGAAGATTTATTGGGATACCTCTCGTTTTAAGTTGAATCATAATATCGAACTAATTTTGAGGAGTATTATTAATCCAGGAATTGAAAATTTTAATGATATCTTTTCCTTCTCTGTCTATTAAGTCAAAAATATGACGAATAATTTCCATATTTTTTGCACAAAAATCTGAAGTTGGTCTGAATCCTTCTAAATCCCCCTGTGAAGCGTAGTGAAATACAGGATCGGCTCCACAATAAGCTTGAAAACTACAATCAGAACAACCAGCCAACGTTTCATTAGACCAGAATTGTGAAAAATATTGAGCTTTCGCCCCATAGAAAAGAGAATGATAACTATCTTGAACATGCCCCAGCTTAAAAGTAAAATCTTGATTTTCTGCTAGCATTCTAGATTCATCAGTAGCATATACACTACCATCATAATTAAAAACCACAACATTGTTGATCATTCCTGCAGGAGATTGTAAGTCAACATAACTAACAGGAAACGGGGTAAGAATTTTTTTTAGAACTACAGTTGTATAATCTTCAACTATAAAATGACCGTTTTTATTTAGATGAATAATATACTCTAAACCTTTTTTATAAAAATCAAGGTATCGCTGTGTTTGATAATGATTTTTCTTTATATTTTTCAATGCAAATCCATAAGGACTTATCGGACGTAAAAATATATTAGTAAAACCGTTCTCAATATAATTATCAATGATTTCAATAGGATAGTCTAAACTTAAAGCTGTTGTTGTCATCAGTGCAGATACTTTATCGTGTCCAAGCTTCTCTCTTGCGAGCTCAATACCCTGCATAACCATTTCATAACTTTTAGTTCCTGTCTTTGGTCTATTCGCATTATGTAAAAACGCTGGTCCATCTAGTGATGTAGATATTACTACATTGTTTTGTTTACAAAACTCCAATATTTCGTCTGAGAAAACAGTTGCATTTGTACAAATAACAAATGTAATTTCTTTTTGGTGTACTTCGTTTAAGAGATTTGCATATTGAATACCGTATTTTACTTTATCAAAAGCCAATAAAGGCTCACCACCTTGAAACTCCATCGTGATTGACGAAGAAGGTGTTCTGAACATATGTTCAATACCAGCTTTTAAATCTGTGATTGATATATCAAAATCCTGTTTATTTTCAGAAACTCGTGATACTTGACAATAATGGCAAGAATGATTGCAACGTAAGGATACCACAAATATGTGCAAAGCGGTGAACTCATCTAGAAAAGACTTTTTGGTTCGGTACCGCGTTGCTAAAATGTCTATTAAATCAGGAATTGGTTTTTCTGAAATAAAAAAATTAGCAATAAGATCAGGATAGATCTCTTCCTTCTCCTGAATCTGACGATTTACAATCCTAACAGATGTTCCTATTGGTACAATTAAAAAATCTCCAACCTCATTTACCAATACTTCCTTTTCATTATTGATCTGATGAAAACGAAATGGAAGAAGGAAGTAAGTATTCGCACCTCTGCTATATTTATCGATCGGTTTAAATTTCCGAAATTCTTTAATTGTTCCTGCATCCATATCTTATTTTTTAAAATCAAATGGATTAAATCCAATAGGATCATCTAAACTTCCTGGAGGAGATTCGTTATATTCATCATCGTTTGCAAATGCTTTTGCAATCAATAAAGTCCTTATATCCTTAGTTTCAAGAGCTATTATTTCCCTTGTGTTAAAATCTATAAGATCTTTTTTTATACTAGATATTAGATTATTTTTATCTAGATCATCAGGAATATTTGACATCTTAATTATAAAATCTTCGTTTCTCTTTTCGATATCGACATCAAACTTACCCAAATACCAGTAAAAACACTTATGTAGAACTGATATACTATAAAAAGTACTTTGGATCTTTAAAACGATCTTATTATTGTCATTAAATTCTACCTTCATTCTATTTATTTAGTAAGTGGTAAGCAGTTGATGCATCACAATTACCACTTCCATTCAAATTATTGTCTTTTTGGTATTTTTTTACTGTAGCCTCAATCGTTTCATCATATGTATATGTTCCATATACCTGTGTTAGCCCATTTTCAAGCCTCAAATATCCCTTTTTTATCAAAATATTAATAAGCTCTGTGACATCGCTACCGCTCATGTCTCGCTTTAGATTACGATCACCCAATCTTAAAACAGTAGCACTTAGTCCTGCTATATTTTTACTGGATGAATTTGTATTACGAGATGTGGAAGATTCTTTTGAGCTACTTGAACTATTCGATGATCCACTACTACTAAATCCCACAGGACGTGTCGTTGAAGAACCACTGTTAGAGCTATTTGAGGATGAGGCTTTAGAACTTGAGCTTGTCGATCCCGAGTAACTTGAACTACTGCTCGTAGATCCCGAATAATGTGATCTGTGTGACGAATGTGATCTATGGCTGCGATGAGATATAAGCGACCATCCAGAATTGCTATTTAATTTTAATAACAACTTTGGGCTTAAATCTTTCTCTTTAACTAAAGAAAATTCATTTTCTTTATATTTTGCAGTAGTTGCATCAATTACAGCTTCTGCTTGCACTGTACTATTTGCTGCTATACCTGCTAGAGAACTAAAAAATAGCTTTTTTAATACATCAGATAATTTACTTTTCATAGATTGGAAGAATCTTAAATAGGTTTTAATTAGTAAAACTGAACTAAGTTAATGAAAACATCTTATTTAAAGTACTATACTTTAAATAAGATGCTTTAATAGTAAATATAGTTATTGGAATATGCCTTATACTACTGCTACAACATAGGAGGCATCGGCCAATTATATTCTAACCCTTCGAGAGCTATTGCTTTTAATATTTTCTCATCAATATTATATTTTTTTTGGATTGTGAATTTGAGTTTTTTTACTAATTTTTTTTGATAATCGTCATTCCTGTCAAAATTAATAGTACTCGTTCTCGGATACTTTTTGTCTGCCAATTGCATTGATTTATCTTCAGCCTCGATAATTTTTTTGAATATCATCTTTCTATCATTAAGAGAAAATGATTTGCCTTCGTCTTGTGCAAGGTCGTTTTCGATGTTAGTTTTAAAATTCTGTACGGATATAGTAGGCCCGTTTTCAATTTTAGCTTTCGAAATCCGGGCAATCCATTGTCCCATACCACTCTCGCTATGTTCTAAGGTCTGAAACAAAAATAGATTGATAGCATTGGGACGATAGCTGGTATTTCTTATTGAATCGTATATATGGAGTAGAAGTTGCCTATTCCTTTCTTCATTTAAACCATCGTCGCCTTTTAAAATAATATTCGCCCTGTATAGAGTCCTATTTGAACTTGTAGAAATTGTTGGTGGCAAAATTTCATATCCAAGAAGTTTTATTTGGTCATTTTTAATATTATCTATTGATGAGCTTGTATTTACCTCAGGTCCTGAGGTGGTACAATTAGTGTATAACATTGCTACTAGAGGAAATAAATAAAGAATACTGTATTTCATAAGATGATCTATAAAACCTTTAAGGTTACATCAAAATTATTGCAATTAATCTGTATATAAATACGGCTTCCCGTATTTTTTAATCAAAGCGATCCTTTATTTTCGGGCTTTTAAAATAGTATTCATCATAGATCATTATCGTTACCATTACCAATACCATTGAGGGGAGAGAAGTCAAACGATATTTTGATCCCATTTCAGGAACAGCTGTTATTGGAGCCAATGCTTTAAGTGCAATCCGAGCAATTGAAAATTGGACTGTTATCACCGTATAAATCTTACATTAGGCTAATTATGGAAAACGATCTAAAATATTCTTTACAAACTATCTTCATCTTAGTTGGTCAATATGATCGTTATGCAATATTTGACTTTAAATTTGGTTCAAATGCATATAAAAAATATGGGGCAACTGTATATGGATATATTATTTATACTCCTTCTGAAAGAGCTGATTTGAAAACTGAAATTAACTCCGATCAGATTGGATATGATGATGGTCTGATTTTTCTAGATGGTGCTTTAAAGGATGATATCATCAATCAATTGTTGAAGAGTGACGGTTTTTATGTAAAAGATATTCATTGGGTAAGCACACTTGATTTAAAGCCAATTAGGAACCAATATGACAACACTGATATCAAAGTTATTCCAAATACTATAAATGTTAATTTTAGTTCTATAATGTTTGATGCAGAACGGATGCAACTGATGTTATTTAAAAATCGAATTAAAATAGGTATTCCATTGATTCTTGAAGAGAAAAGACAATATTATGGGCTGAAATTATTATTGGAACATGATCAAATAACTGAGGTAGAGAGGAAAAATATTTTGACTAATCCTGCAACTAATCAATTTTATGATGATGTTATTATTACAGCACTTAAATCTATCGCTGAATATGATGATAAAGGAAGTACTATTAGGTTTTTACTGAATCGATCACTAGCAAATCGAAGAATAGAACGAACTAAATTTATTTGTAATCATTTGGGTATTGCTCAAAAACATATAGATAAACTTAAGGTCGAGAATGAACAGGCCTGGATTGAATTGATGAGATTAGTATATGGTTTTGAAGCAGAGACATTAACTTTGTGGGGATGGAGGCACCATATTTATTGGGATTTTGAACGATTTATTCATATATATCTTAGACATTATAAAAATTTTTTAATTAATGAATCTTCAAAGGGACAGGGGACAGGTTTTCAATACTCCTTAAAAGATATAAGAAGAATTATTTCCATTGTTTTGGACAGTAATAAGGAGGTAATTGAAAAACGTCTAGATCAGAATTTGGGATTTCAAATTCAAAAAGATAAAGGTTACTATTATAATGGAAATTATTATTCGCTCAAGATTGCACCAGATGGAAAGTTGATGCAATTTCATCCACAAGATAATATATAATAAAAATACGCAACTTCCAGAGAATATTTTCTCAATTGGTGGGAGTGTACCACCAACTATGTCATTAGTCTCTCTTTAAAAGATTCTATCTAGCTTTAGCCTTCCAAATTTAATATAAAGTTGTGATATGGTCAAGCCCCAATTTTGCATTGGCATCGTCCACTTTTCTGATATATCTTTTATGATCGGGTACATTAATTTCATCAGTGCCTGCTCTGAACTTAATGTACCTTTGGTCTTGGTATTTTTCATAACATGGGTGAAATACTTTCCATCAGATTGGACGTGAAAATCACTCTTAAGATATAACAGTTTACTTTTAATAGGTTGTCAGATTAGTCTACTTATAAAGTAATAATATTTAGCTATCGGATCTTAATACTCGAATTCTTATTATAATTTGGGTAATTCCATTATTTGATTGAAAGGTAATAGTTTTTAGTACCGATTCGCATGCTTTTTAAAGAATTTTGTTTGACAATAGGGCGTAGAATATCTGTTAAATCTTTATTTGTGAGATTAATTCTTAAGTATAATTCTTGTTGATTTAGTCTTTCAATGATATCTTTAATAGATTTTTTTGTGTCGAAAAAATTAGAACTAATTAAACTATCCACACCGAATTTAATCTGTTTAATTCTTTCTAATTCTGCTTGTAAATTTTTCTTAGGTAGGGGCTGGTCTGTTGCAATGTCTGGATAAAATTTACGAGGTGATATTCCGAGATCAAGAGCAATGGCATTTATTTGATCGTGCGTATACATTTCAGGTCTATTAGGGTTTTCTAAGTGACCAATATAACCTTCTGTCACTTCTAACAACATTGCAATATACGATTGTGGTTTGTTAAAGTTGTTTCTAATCTGGATACTGTTTTTTATAATTTCAAGTTCATATTGTGATTTCTTAGACATAGCAAAAAATAATTTTTGCAATTTCTATAGTTATTACTATATTTGTCTATAGTAATAACTATAGAAATTTAATTGTGTATGATTAAAACGTAAATAAACTGTATTTTCACTTTTCTATTCCATTAGGAAAAATAGAAGGTGTTTACTTGTATGATCTCGTTCGAGCAATGTGGTAATTGATTAGGACACGAGTAGTAAGTAGACACCTCGGAACAATGATATTAATTATTGGGCCGAGGTCTTACTGATTGTGTCTGGTAGTTTTACTACCCCCGATTACCACCGGGAGCTCGAACTTTCAGTAGCCTCGGCCTAATTGATTTTTGACCTTGAGGCTCTAACAAATTAGAGCTATGAACAAAAAACAAACCACCAAAAACATCATCAAACCGGCAGATTAGATCTGTTGCGCAAAGTCACTATGCTGACTATCCATTCAAAATGAAATCACGAAGACCAAATATAACCTTGATGATAACAGTATAATTGCATTTTTCAAATCTTATTTTTTAACTATTGAATGGTTGAGCAGGGAGCTTATGGCGTAAGTTCTAGCACTTGCTTTACCTTCAATGTAAACTTAAAAAAATGCAGAAAACTTGCAATAGGGAGAGCTATGCACTATCCCGAAGGAAAAGTACTGTCCTAAGTCGAGCGTTATTTTTTGGTCTTCCATCTAAAACTGACCAAAAAATAAACACATTGAAAAGTTCTATACTAAAAATAGGAAACCTCAGGAAGGGTTCTTCTCAACAAGAGGATCATCAACTTACGGTTTCAGCTCTAAAAGCATCTTGGAACCAAGTAGTACTATGCTATTTAATTGCTCCAATGTTACATGCCTTTAATCTGATCTTCTGCTTATTAAAGGCACTTAAAGTAATTGCGATACCATGCATCATGGTTATTGCAGTGTTTTATAGTTTATGTTTATCAGCTCAGACACCCCGCAAGGACAGCGGGGTGAACGGGCAGCACGAATTATTAGGACGTGTGGTGTCCTCCATGGATGGCAAAGCGCTACAGGGTGTTTCCGTGCTTGTGGATGCCGAATACAAAAAGGTATCGACTAAAGATGATGGTACATTTCGGTTGACCATAACGGCTAGAAAAGGGAAAGTCAAGTTTACCCATGTCGGCTATAAAACGGCTGAAGTTGATTATGCGGTAGGCATAACACTCAATGTGGCCATGATTCCTTCGGAAAATCAATTGGATGAAGTAGAAGTGGTCAATATCGTCAATACAGGCTATCAAAATATCCCTAAAGAACGGTCGGCAGGTAGTTTTGAATTTGTGGACAACAGATTACTAAATCGTAAAGTATCACTTGATTTTATCAGCCGTCTGGAAGATGTGGTACCGAGTATTTCTTCCACGAAAACATACGATGAAAATAGGGGAGTATTCCCCAATTTCAATGTCCGCGGACAGAGTTCTCTCCGCTCCAATGTCTGGCCATTGATCGTCGTAGACGGATTTCCATATCATGGTAATTTTAATAATATCAACCCCAATGATATCGAAAATATATCCATCTTAAAAGATGCTTCGGCTTCTTCGATCTGGGGAGCACAGTCAGGGAACGGGGTGGTCGTCATTACGACCAAGAAAGGCAAGCTAAATGAAAGCCTTAAAGTTTCGTTTAATGGAAACCTGACTTTTGAGAACAAACCCGATCTGTATTATTTTCCGCAGATGAATACCTCAGACTATATTGACGTTGAGTTGTCTCTGTATGAAAAAGGATATTACAATAGCCGTATGTCTGATTTCACTTATGCAGTAACGCCAGTGGTGCAGTTACTAAAAGATAAGCGGGATGGCAAAATCTCGGAACAACAGCTGAATAGCAGTATAGATAGACTTCGCGGTATCGACATGCGAGATGATTTTCTGAAATACATTTATAGAAAAGCGGTTAAACAACAGTACAATGTACAGCTGTCGGCAGGATCTGCAAAGCTATCGAGTATTTTTTCTATAGGGTATGATAAGCAGCTTAAAGGTGTGGTCACATCGTCAGCAGACCGATTTACATTTAGAAGTCAATCTAATTTTAAACCAACACAACGTTTGGAATTCAATCTCAGTACCCAGTTTTCCAGTTACAACACCGGAGAATCTCTGGATCCTGTTCTGTACAACCAATTAGGGAAAGGTTCTGGAAATTTCCCTTATATGGAAATGGCCGACGAATTTGGAAATCCTTTGATCGTGGAAGCAACTGCTATGAATCGCGAATTTCGGGATACCGTGGCACAGGGGCGGTTATTAGATTGGAGCTATAGACCACTGGCCGAACTATACGAATCGTCTATAAAAACGGATAATCGGGAAACTATGCTCGGCTTGCAGACTAAATATACGGTAATGAAAGGTCTTAATCTTTCTTTATTATATAATTTTAGGGCTGCTGATGGGAAAACTAGCGAACAGCGCGATCAAGGAAGTATTGAGCAGCGTTCAGCAAACAATTATTTTGCAGTCTGGGATGACCATACCGTGAAATGGAACTATCCACTAGGAGGGCGATTGCTTGTTTTTAATCAACGAAATAATGCGCATCAGGGTCGTTTCCAGATCGACTATCAAGGTACATGGGGCATAGATCATAGTCTCAACCTACTGGCAGGTGTCGAGATTAGACAGCAGAAGGAGGTGCAATATACATCGCAATTTTTTGGTTATGATTCAAAAACGCATGCTTTTCAACCCGTAGATCTGGTTAATGATCTTCCTTACCTGAATGGCCGTGTTGGAGTAGGTAGAATCTCCGACTACAGCAAGTTTGCGGAATTTACCAATCGCTTTACTTCTTTTTTTGCCAATGTAGGTTATACCTATAAAAAAAGATACATCATCAATGCCAGTGCTCGCAAGGATGCTTCCAATCTTTTTGGTGTGAATACCAATGATAAGGGACAGCCATTTTGGTCTATGGGAGGTGCATGGATCGCATCGGAAGAGGGATTTATGAAAGACGGTCCCTTTGAATACTTGAAATTCAGGGCTACTTACGGTAAAAATGGTAATGTCAACAATACCACTTCTGCCTATGCCATCATGCAAAAATCCAATCAAACAAATTTCCTAACCGGACTCCCTTATGCCAGCATGTGAAGTCCTGAAAATCCTTATCTCAGATGGGAATCTGTCGGCATGTTCAATGTTGGTATGGATTTTCGCACAAAAGGAGGCAGGTTTGGTGGAGCGGTAGAATACTATATCAAAACACCAAAGGATCTGATCCTAGAAGCACAGGTAGATCCGACAACCGGATTTGGCGTGCTGTTACAGAACAGTGCAGATCTGAAGGGAAAGGGAGTGGATATTTCCTTGAATTCAAAAAATATACAGAGCACCAACTTTGAATGGAATACCGATCTGGTATTTGCCTATAGCCGAACAAAAGTGACGAAGTCCTATCTTGATGCCCCATTTGGTAAGGTTTATCGCACAGGTGCATATTCCGCCCGCAATACACCTATCGTTGGTTCAGATTTGACAGGTGTGGTGACCTATAAGTGGGCAGGACTTGATCCTCTGACTGGAAAACCGAGGGGGTATATGGATGGTGAACTGTCAACAGATTACACGAATATTGTGAACAGTACCCCGTTGACAGACATGGATATAGCAGGTTCTGCTTTACCGCTTTACTTCGGTTCGCTACGCAATACGTTTCGTTATAAAAATATAGACTTTTCATTTAATATCAGTTATCAATTGGGGCATAAGTTTGTCCGCAAATCTATTCATTACTCCAATCTGGTCACAGGTGGAGTAGGACACAGTGATTATGCGCTTCGCTGGCAGAATCCGGGGGATGAACTGAAAACCGATGTGCCTGTTTTTACTTATCCTGTCAATAAGAACGAGTCTGATTTTTACAATTATTCCTCAGCACTGGTAGAACCGGCAGGGCAGATTAAACTGCGCGATTTACAGGTTGGATATAGTCTTAAAAATAGATACTTAAAAGATTTGAGGATCTATGCTTATGCTGCCAATATCATGACCCTATGGCGTGAAAATATGTGGGGGTTGGATCCTGAATTCGGTAATAATCCGCCCGATCCTTTTGCAGGTTCTCTAGGTATCAGTTTTAACTTTTAGATCGATTATTATGAAATATTATATTATTTTTTTATTATCCATAAGCCTGACCTCTTGTTCTAAGTTTTTGGAACTAAAGCCTGATCAAAATATGGAAATTCCGAGTACGCTCGCGGATTGCGAATTGCTTTTGAATGATTTTACAGCGATGAATACGTCGTTTGCCGTGATGTCTATCGTGATGGGTGAAGAATTCTATATTCATACCGAAGATTGGCAGACAATAGTCGATATGGATGAACGAATGGGCTATATCTGGACGGACGAACCTGTTACCGGGAGTAGAAACTGGCAGGGACCTTATAAAACCATATATGTGTCCAATCAGATCTTAGCAATATACGATAAGCTCTCCGAGCAGGATAAATCTTCGGAGCAAGGCAAGCAGATATTGGGCAATGCGCATTTCTTTAGAGCATTTGCCTATCAGCAATTGTTGGAACTTTATACATTACCTTATGACCCCGTTACAGCATCGAACGAATTGGGATTGCCACTCAAGTTAACACCTGATGTCGTTCCTGCACAAGGTAGAGCAAGTTTAGCGGCTACTTATGATCATGTTGTACAGGATTATAAACAGGCGATCAGTCTGTTAGAGCCAACATCGATAGCTAAAAGTAGACCTACGAAAGGAGCGGCGCAGGCAGGATTGAGTCGTTTATATCTGGATATGCGCGATTATGAAAATGCTTATCTATATGCTGACTCTGCATGGAATATGCAACCGACATTGATTGACTACAATATCCTTGACCCATATGATGAAATGGCTATTCCTAAAAATAATCAGGAGATCTATTTTACAGCATTGACCGGTAATTCCGGATCGATAGGTCCGTTCTACAATCGGATAAATCCGGATCTGATCGATCTCTACGAACCAAATGATCTACGGATGTCCATTTACTTTCAATACAATTACTTTGATCCCGGAACCTATGGCTACAAAACCAATTATGATCAAAGCTATATCGGTACTTTCATCGGGCTGACGACCAGTGAAATGCTGCTGATCCGTTCAGAAGCGGCGGCACGAATCGGTAAGTCGGCCATCGCTTTAGCAGGCATTAATTTGCTTCGCAAGCATCGCTTTGCTCCAGAGGATTATCAAGAAGTAAATTGGGGAAATGACATTTTATTAGAAGAAATTTTAAAAGAAAGAAGGAAAGAGCTGGTTTTCCGGGGAAGAAGATGGGCAGATATCAAACGGCTCAATCAAGATGTCGCTACCCAGCATACATTGACGCGAGGTGTTGATGAACAGACCTATCAGTTGGTGCCGGGGAGTTTAAAATTTGCGGCATTGATCCCGCAGTTGGTGATTCAACTAAATCCAACCATAGCACAGAATAAAAGATAATATAAGGAATCGCCAAGTTTAGATCGGGTGCCATATGGATCTACTAGACTTGAAGACTTCAACATTAAAAAAACTTATTACAGATGAAAAGCTACATTATTATATACATATTACTTGGCATTATGCCCTTATATGCTCAACAAAACAAAAAAGTTGATCTCACCAAAAGATTGACTATAGGATCGTCAGTTCCCGATCTGCCGGTTATGGATATTTTGAATTTCCCATCCAGTACCATAGATCTGGATGATTATAAGGAAAAGGTGTTAATCCTTGATTTTTGGGATACCTACTGCAGTACCTGTATTGAGTTGATGCCTCATGTCAAAGAAGTACAGAAAACAGTAGGGGACAAAGCGCAGATCATTACGGTGACCTGGCAGTCTAAGGAAGTCATTGATCAATTTTTTAAAGGTAATAAATACCTGAAGGAGTATCAGGCCTATTTACCTACAATTATTGCAGATTCTTTGCTCAAAAGTTATTTTCCTCATCAAGGGGTACCGCATACAGTCTTTATTTATAAAGGTAAAGTCAAAGCCATCACGTATTTTGATTATATCAAACCGGAGTATATTGAGAAACTGATCGCTGAAGACAGATTGGATATTCCGGTGAAAGATGACTTTAGTACGAAAGACGTGATTCCAGATCAGGAAAACTTAAATTTAAAAGGAAAAGTATTGATCACCGGTTATCAGGATGGGTTGGAGTTTAAAGGTGGGCTACCGATCGAGCAAGATTCGGTAACGGGTATGTTTGTGACCAGTATGATCAATACAGGAATTTTGGATGCATTCACACGGTTACATGCTATGATCAGTCCGTCGTACTATCTTTGGATACCGGGAAGGATGGAGTGGTATGTAAAAGATCAGAATGACTATCAGTATAAACCGAATTCCATAGGTCCAAGAATATGGGACACGAAAAATGCGATCTGCTATCAGCGTTTTAGTCAGGATACCGTTTCCAAGAAGGAGATGGCTAAATTGGTGATGCAAGATCTGGTTTCATTTTTAGGCGTTAGCGTAACGATCGAGAAAAAGGAAAAAGAAGTTATCGTGATCAGGAAAACGACGAAATCGAGAGTAGGTATTGCAAAACCGGAGAGTAACCGTCGGGTTGAAGGAATGGAAAATCTGGCCTTTCTAATGGATTATACTAAAATGTATCCACCAACCTTAGATGAATCTGGATTTACCGAAATCATTGATGTCCCTGATTTTTCTTCATTAGAAAAACTCAATCAACAAATACTTTATTATGGCTTGGAAGCTGTATTGGCAAAAAGGGTTATTGATGTGATGGTAATAAGAGAATTAAACAAAAATTAAAAATGTCCACCTGACCTCAAAAGTTTAGATAGGAGAGAATTCATAAAAGGCGTCTACGGACGCCTTTTATGTTCTTCTGGGTGACATTTATGGATTGGTTGTAAATTCACCATTGTTTTTTATTCTGAGTGCAGTAATTCTTTCGTTTCTTACTGCTGTAATTCTTTCGTTTCTTACTGCTGTAATCATGGATTATTATTTGAGTATGCACTTTTTTTTTCGATCGCACAGACTTGATTAAGACTGTATATTGTGGTGCATTATTGTCATTTGTATCTCTCGGATCACTTTCCGGAACCAAATCAAACCAGGCCATAATTATTTGTTTTAAAATTATTAAAAATAAATTTTGTTAAAAAAGGGCGTCTTTGGAGCGCCCTCTAGCATAAGGCTTGTAGCCTTATTTACGGATTTGTTCTCAATTGAACATTTGTAGAACTGCTACCACAGTTTAATGCTTTAATCATCTCATCCTTGAGTGATTGTGTTATTGCGGGCTTATTACTCGGATCAGCACTAGTTTGAATAGCACAAATATGATTGATACCTGAACATGATGGACCACCTACAGCATTGTAATCGTTAGGATCTGTAGCATCCCCATTAGCAATTAATTGAAACCACGGCATAGTTATTTGTTTTAAGATTATTAAAATTAAATTTTGTTAAAAAAGAGCGCCTTTGGAGCGCCCTCTACCATAAGGCTTGTGACCTTATTTACGGATTTGTTCTCAATTGAACATTTGTACTACTGGAGTTTGTGTTTAACGCAGTAATCATTTCATTTCTCAGTGGAGTTGTAATGATCGGTTTATTACTTGCGTCAGGACTTGTCTGAATAGCACAAATATGATTAGAACCTAGACATGAAGGTCCACCTACAGCATTGTAATCGTTAGGATCTGTAGCATCCCCATTGGCAACTAATTGGAACCAGGCCATAATAGATGATTTTAATTGTAAAAAAATGTTTATATTACTTATGTTTATAATCGAACATCATATGTTTTCATTGATGGCCACATAAAAGCTTCCATACGTCGGAGGCTTTTATTATTAAAGTGGACTTTATTTCCTGCCCCGGCCACCGGGGAATGTCGCAAATTTGCGACGGTATACTTTGATACCTAAGTTGTTTATATTTATGTTTTTCATGGTCATAGTTTATTCGTTTATCCAGCAAACATGATCTTATTTAAGGTGCTTACTGTAAAATTAGATCCCTTCTTCCTCAGCTTCATATAGCAATGCTATAGATTGCATTTTTTTCATATTTGTCAGACCATATTGATTTTGATCTTCGACAGCTCTTATTATTTTTTGATACTTGCTTTTCGTAAAAATATAATCCTTCGGTACGCTCTGATAATAGCAATGCGATATATCTTAGCTCTTTCCAAGATGATAGCGTAAAGATTTATAATAATCACGATCACAGGAAATGTTTAAAAAGGAGCGACGTTCTTTGATGGTAAGTAAAGGCATAAGATGAGGCATCTTGAGAGAAAGCTCATGTACGCGATGTAAGGGGGGAAGTTTTAGGATATGTACTATGTCCTGCAGTCTATTGACCTTATGCTGTTTCAGGATATGGAATATCGTACTCAGCTCAGGGTACTGTTTGAGTGCGTGTTTGAAATGGCTGTTGCTGATCTCATATAATATAGTGGGTTGCAAAAATTTGATAGCGACGGATGTTGCCCGATCACTATAGGGGTGATTGCTACCCGTAAAATATTCGTTCTTCCCATTGATGCGTTCGATGCGAATGAATGTGTCTGCTTCGAGCACTTCTTTGGCGACTACACCATCAATTATAAAGCACCAGGTCGACATCGGAATACCAGCGATCTTGTAGTAACTTCCTTTTTTATAAAAATGGAGCTTTCCATGTTCTTTGATATAAGTTTTTGCTGATGCGCTGAGCTGATGGTATTTACTGAAAAAATCTTGCATTCTTTCCATAATTTAAGGTCGTATGTTTAGTAAGTTGGAGTAATCAGCTTGATTTCTATAGACAGCTGTTTTATTTAAGCTAAATTTTGGCGTGGTTCTTTTCATTGAGTTTTATTTAGGTTTATAAAAGACTCGAGGTTTACTTAGAGGTTATATATAGGAGTATTTGAAATACACAAGGGGCTGGGGATCTCGCTGCCAGCCCTCAAGGAGATTTGTGGATTTTAATGGATCAACTGTAGTGGATGCGGATCATTAATGGCGTCACGATCCTATTTGCTGAAGAGCTTGCTAATGGGGCTTGCCACTTATCCAGTCCATGCACAACGATACTTTTCTTGTCGGGCACTTCGTCATCCTCTTTGTCGTCTTTACTAAAAACGACCATGACGCCCGCAGCATAACTGTTGGCGATGGCGTAAGCTAACTCTTGCTTAAAGATGAGATCCATGGATTGCAGCTGAACGAGTTGAGTGGTCGTGAAGCTAAAAAACTTATTGACCCAGCTATCAAAATCGTTTCGGATTTCGGTCAGTTCAATCTCTAATAGTTCAGGTGACCGCCCAAGGACAATGGCTTGCATACTATTGACACCCTCTTGGTCAAAGTTTAACGTGTTCATGATTTACTGTTTATTGGTGAATTCCAAATTTGGCAAATCTATCTTTTTGAGAAAAGAGATGGTGGCCATTAATAGGCTAAGGCATAATAAGAAGAGTCGTTAAACTGATTTTTCTAGTTTAAGGGTATCTAGAAAGTACCTTTAAACTTTAAAAGTACCGGCAAAATACCTCTTTAAAGCTTGTTTTTTGAGTTTTTAGACCAATCTGCAGTTTTGTTTTATAATGAAATATTGTTAATTTGCATTTTAACCTAATTAATTATTACTTTTTTATATACGAATGATCCACCTATTTGAAAATCGCTTTTTAAATATAAATGCCTTATCTGGACATTTTAGGGCATATTATTTTTATTATCTGATGTTTGTTTTGTTACCCTTACTGTATAATAAGATTACCTATAATTATACCTGGACAGACTTATCGGTTTTCTCTTATAGATTTGCATCTCTTTTTTTGCTTACGATGTTTGTGGTTGTTTTTATAACGGCTATTTCGCTTGTTATCCAGCTGCTGTTCACTTATGACCATGATAAACAAAATATCCTCTGGAAGAAAAGAAGTGCTCGGATTTTGTTTTATGTGCTGCCAACAGGACTTGGGCTATGCATTTTGATCGTATTTAAATATATGTGGTATGATGGGGAGCAGATGTACGCGATCTTGTGGGAGCATGCTAAATCCCGGTTTTTGTTGTATCTGGTGATGATGATCGCTTTCTCGATCTGGTTGGACACAGATCCAAAGCGCAATTTGTTTATTACTTATTTTCAGCATGAATACCCTGCAACAGCAGGTGAAGAGCAAAAAACTTATGCTGTTGACGTTATTGATCGTCCCATCGAGGAACAGCGGGATGCTCAGCTGGATACTGTTATTGAAAAATTTTCTCAAGTGGTCGAAGATAAGCTGACATCTGTACTGGACCATAAGTGGGAAGATCGAAATGAAGAACAAATGAGCCTGGTCAAGAAGGCACTAATCGAGTTTGTAACTGATCATCAAGTGCAGCAAGATAAAGATGAGCAGATAGTAAGTCATCTTCCGATGAAAGACATCGTTAAGGAGGCGATCGAGGAATGGCAAAGTGAGCGCGATGATCTGCCTGATGAGGTATTGCTCGAAAATCTGTACGCCAGTTTGTATGCAAAGAGTCCGACCAAACTTATGCCCTCTTTTAATGAGCTGGCAGCTGTGGTATTATTCCATATTTTTGCTATTGAGTCGCACACAAAGCATGCTGTTGTGATCTTGACTGATGGAACCCGGATTGACTCGCCTAAAATTTTAGAGACATTGAAAAATCTTGGTCTCTTAATCTGGTTGGTGAAAGTTAATAAAGATCATTATATCAATATGATGCATGTCTGTTTTATGGATTATAAAAATGGCCAATTTGTCAAGATTCAGAGCCAGACGATGCAAGCATTAAGTACAAACCTAACGAAGAGTGAAGTATTAAAGATGTGTACTTTAGGAAGTAAAGTGAAGAATAAATATATAGAGGAGTTTTTGAAATCGAGATTTGAACTGCGTTATAGAGGTTGGAATACCTGTGTACCGTTGAATTAAAGTCCTATATTTCCAATTATAAACTAGACCGATTGAGCTGATCAATAGGCCTTCATGGTGCTATATCAGTCAGGATCTCGGCGGTAGGTCGCCCTTATCTTACCTACATATGTTTTTTTATCAAAACACGGCTTCCACTCAGGAGTCAGGCCACTGCTTTGGATCCAATGCAACCTCTATGGCTCAAGCAGTATCCTATCATTTTACAACACAATCCACCTCATCAGACTCCGATCTGCATACCAAAGTGGATCGGATGCTCAGGCTGCTTGAAGGACGGCAGCAGGACGAAGGGAGCAAGCTCGTCGGCACCATGAGCACGCAGGAGGCTGCGGATTTTGTTGCCATTTCCAAACGCACTTTTGAACGTAAAGTACAGCAGGGCCTGATCAGTCCGATCGCTAAGCATAAGAAGAAGAATCAATTTTCAAAGCAGGCTGTCCTCGAGTTTTTTATCGCTTATCGGGGCTATCAGCCCGCGCAATTGCCTTAGGCAGATCAAGCTGAGATCGGTACTTGCTTTTAACCTTGTTCGTACCTGCTTTTAACCTTGTTTTAAGGTATCCCATAGGTGCACCGTCCCTGCAAAGTCCCTGGACCGTCCTTTTCCCGGTACAGGGACGGTATAGGAGCGGTGCAAAGACGGTGTATAGAGGCCTTTGGTTAAAACGAGGTGCGTAGCTGGTAGCCTCTTGGCTAGGAAGAGGTGTTGTTTTTCTCGGTCTGAGCATCAGGATTTTTAGAACCTGTTTAATACTAAACCGACAAACACCGACAATATGTTACCGGTACACCGACATACACCGACAAGATCATTTTGGCTCTTGACAAGCCCTATGTCCAGGTGCTATGTTTGTCATCGTAAAGCAGAATATACCGGTATGCATGAAGCCTTTACGTATGGTCAAATCTTTAAAAAAATCAACAAAATGGGAACAATTAGACAAGGTGCCAATGGGAGTTTTCGAGGTAAAGCCGGCAGTGTGATAGGTTCAAGCTGGAAGGGTATCGACTACATCAAAGGGCTGCCCAAAAAGCGGACAAAAGGAGCTACAGAAGAGCAGCTTATCGTGCAGGCACGATTTTATGTGATGTCAAAATTCTTGATGCCTATAGCCCCAATTCTGCGCCTGGGTTTTGGTCAGGTCAATGCCAATCGGATGACGCCGACCAATGCGGCCCTGCAGCAGAATATCAGTCAGGCAGTGGTGGGCTCTTATCCAAATTTTGAACTGGACTACAGTAAGATCATGATCAGTTCAGGATCCTATATCGGTGGCGGTGCGATGGCCGTATCGGCATCGCTTGGGGTACTGTCGGTCGACTGGGATTTTTCGCTCAACAGTCTATATGATTCCAAGGCAGATGATCAGGTCATTATCTTACTTTATCAGCCCAAGGCAGATGAATTTATGACGACCCCTACGCCGGCCACACGTGCCAATGGGACCATCGATATTACGGTACCACCACATCTGCTGGGGTCAAAGGGGCATGTATGGATCTTCTTTGCCGACCGTAAAGGGACCAAGGTATCCAGAAGTACCTACCTGGGAGAAGTGGACTTACTGTAAACTGTTGTACAGCATGTCGAATCGGGAGAAGCGTCGGGCTTCTCCTGCTTTCGATGTGATCAATAAATCAAATATGTTAATAATATCCAATAAAGAAAAAACAAAGCAGGAGCCCAACAAGGCCAAATCGACCCAGCTTGGATTTAAGTTGGTCCGCTATTTCCTCAATCCCCTCAATCTGTTGATCCAGATTGGCTTTGCGACCCGTAAAAAAGGAAAAACAGCGCTCGGCAGGGCCATGTCGCATCATTTACGCAATGCGGTCACCGGAGAGTATCCGGATATGAAGATCGATCCGGCCAAAGCAAAAATAAGTGAAGGAACCCTAGCTCCGTTGCTGTCCCCTCAAGCCGAACGTGTGGGCGATTGTATGACGGTGAAGTGGGCATTACCAAATCAATTTATCGCAGACTATAGCCACTGGGACGATCAAGTGATCCTGTGTGTCTATGATATCGAGGCCGGAAATGCGGCGGTCAATGAGCAGCAGGTGATCAGAAAAGATGCCTATATGAAGCTGCAGTTGCCTTCTGTCTTACAGGATAGACCCGTACACCTGTACCTGATGCTGCACGATCGGGATAAACGGATGGTCTCCAACAGTCTGTATCTGGGTAGTTTTTAATGCAATTCTAAACAAAAATCGTATGCTGCTACAAGTTATCCGTATCAAACAGGGGAAGGACAGTACCCTGTCTGAAATCTATCTGAACCACTTGTTTATCTGCTATGGTCTGGAGGATATCCCCCGTGAGCAGAAGATCCCGGGGAGTACCTGTATCCCTTTGGGTACCTATACATTGGGCTTCAACCGAGATGGGGGTATGAATGGTAATTACTATGACCGTTATCCTCAGATGCATCGGGGTATGATCGAGATCCAGGATATCCCTGGTTTTAGTTATGTCTACATCCACATCGGAAATACGCATAAGCAAACTGCGGGCTGCCTGCTCGTGGGCACAAAGTATGTCTTTGAAAAAGGAGACTATCGCTTGCTGCAGTCCGTCATGGCTTACAAAAAGTTGTATCCCTTACTGGTGGAGCTTATGATGAACGGGGAGGTTGTTATGGAAGTGACGAAGTTAAGTAGTGACGGAGTAACAAAGTAACTAGTGCCGCAGTGATCGAGTGATGGAGTAACGAAGTAATCAGTAACATAGTGAAGCAGTGTGATTTTCTAACCATCTAACCTTTTAACTTTTATACAAATGAAAAAAATAATCATTAAAATCGGTCAGGTCTTGCAGGTGATCCTGCTAGCACCTGTCAAATTGCCGGGCAAGGCACTGCATATCATCAAATATATCGCGCTGGGTCTTGGTATAGTGGAGACGGTGCTGGATGATCCAGACAAAAAAGGAAAGATGGAGCCTCCGCCGGATGAGTCTATTGTGCAGCAGAAAGAAAAGGAGGTGCCCGATGAAATGGAATGATATGCGATTGGGGGCGATGGGCGGTACGCTCTGCTCGATCTGGGCTTCATTCTCTTTTGGCGATCTCGCGCAGACGGTATTGATGGCTGCCGTAGGTACGGTGGTCAGTTTTGTGACGAGTAGGCTATTGGGAAATATTAAGCGTAAATAATCCAATAAATAGGCTTATCTGTCATCGGATAAGCCTATTTATAATACGCTGCTCAACAGCAATTCATGCAGCATGTTTGATCGGGTTTATCAATTTTGCTCGTACTGATTTTCTGTCCCTGTGCTCTGTTTAAGATAAGTTTAAAAAAATAAAGTCGCTTTAAACAGGAATTAACGTGTTATTTTTATATTTGCATCCAGAAGAATATCATATTAATAAAACCTATAAATCAATACCAGTGAAAAAGTTAACCTTAGTACTTCTATTTATCTCTTTCTTTGCGCAAGCACAGGAGAAAGTAAATTTTACAGAAAAGTTTAAAAAAGAGAATCAAGGCAAATATAAAGTAGAGGTCAACGAAGTGAAAGAGCTGCTTCAGATTATGATCGCCATTACCAAAACGGGCTTGGAAAATGAGGATATGATGCAGCAAGAAGGACCCTATTATCAAGCTGTACTGAAACAGTTCAAGGTTTATGAAAATGAGCCCATTATTCACACCTTTGATTCCTTATTGGTACAAACCCTGATCAATAATGTATTTTTAACGGGCAATGGTATTTCTTACTATTTCAAAGGCGACAAACTTGTGAAAAGTGATGTCTATATTTTCCCTGCGGGAGGGGTAAACGGGGTGAAAGTTGTTGAAAATCCAATCACACAATATAAGCAGGAACTGGAAGATTTTGCGAAAAAGTCCAACTTTCGCTCGTTTTACAAAAAACACAAAAAGTATTATGCTGAGATCATCGCTCAATACGAAAAAGAAGCCCATGTTGGAAAACAATGGAAATGGCTGGAACAGAATTTTGATACGCGTATCAATGCTTATACGATCTACTGTTCGCCGCTCATCAATGGACTGAATTATACGTCTGAATTCAACAATAACAATTTTCGATTGATTTATATGAGTTTGCCACCGTTATCCAGCAACTCGTACATGAGTCCAATTGAAAACGAATTGTTTAATACCAGGGTGATGTTTACAGAAATTGATCATAATTATGTCGCTAAACCTACAAAAGAGCATAAAGCCCAAATTGATGAAGCATTTAAAGACCGTACATACTGGGTTGATGAAACCGTAGAGGGGATAGATGCCTATACGTCACCAAGATATATCTTTGATGAATATATGACCTATGCTGTGTACTTGTTGTATTGCAAACATCACTATAAAGAAGCTGATTTTCAAAAAGCATTTACAGCAACAGTTGCAGTAATGAAGGATAGAGGTTTTACTAAAATGAAAGAATTTACGGATAAATTGTTAACCGTTTGTGCAGAAAATCCAGAAAAAAAGATCGAATATGTGTATCCAGACTTTTTGACCACATTATAATCTTGTTCATACAGATTTTTAGCAATCGTTTGATGATTACTTTCTGCTAGGAAGAAGGGAGTATTTGAAATGATCGGTTTAAGAAATAACAAATGCCATGGGAAAGGTATTGGCCCATGGCATGGATTGGAGTAGAGGGGGTATTATAGACGTTTATAATAAATCCGAATCATCAATTGTCCATCCGCATGGCGGTTGAACTGCTTACCTACATCCGTTATGGATGGGACATGCGAGACATCTGCTTGTTTCTTTTTCGATTCGTATTCGGTTACCTTGACCGAATCACCGTCCAATAGACCTGTACGGTTTTCGTCAGTCTGTTTATCCAAAGTGATCGGCGAGTGATTGTTGATCGCAAAGACGATCTCGCGCGCAAGATTGCTTTTAAAATCCTCCGATAACGTAGCGATGTAGGTTATTTGATCTTTACTGAGATCAAACTTGGATATCAGCCAGCTCCGAAGAGAAAGAAGGATATGTTCTTGTTCCATCATTTGGTACGTGATCGTAGCACTGTATAGTTCAGCGAGCCATTGTGTGACACCTCGACTATCAAATGGGTATTTTTTCATGTGTTTTACAATTTGCAATTTTAGCTTTATTTTGCTCACCACGGTCATCAAAAAAATAAGCTGTAATAGCATGCTTTGCTACAGCTTATGGCTTTAGATCATAGGAGACTTGATTCAGTTAATTATTAATTCGATCGAATGACGAATATATGAGCTATCTCCTATTAAGAGAAGCAAAGTGTCTGCAATTTCTACGAATCCATCATATTCTCCGTTGAACTTCTTGAAAATGTTGATTAAAATGTGTTTAAAGTGAGTTTTGTGTCGGCGAACAGGAAAATGAATTTCGTTAAACTGTGTGTGTAAAAAAAGCGTTACACCTAATTTGTACGAATTTAATTAACTTAGGGGTAAATAATATAATTTATTCTCGTATGATCGCTCTTCGATTTTTCCTGAGATCTTGGTATGGAAACCTCAGGTCTATATTTTTACTTGCAGCCATTTCAGCTTTTTTGATCACTTTTTATACCACCGCACGTTCTCTTCCCTGGAGTCTTACTTCGCCCAAACATCTGTTGATCTTCCTGTTCAGTTTTGTTCTGATGGTGGTCGCTATCTTCCCGACGGCCTATGTGGTCCATCGATTGGACAACGACCGGTTGATGAGGAAAAATGAACTGTTGCGGTATTTGATTCAATTTTTCCTGCTGGTCATCCTCCTGGGCGCTATTGCGCTACGGGTGGTGTACGCCGTATATTGGGCTCTATTTGGAGTCGATCTGCAAAAAGCGGAATATTTTGAACGGGACTATGTGGTGGTCCTGTTCTGCCTGATCATGGTGCAGGTCTACTATGCCGTCCGTAAGGAACGGAAGGCTAGAAATTACGGGCTCAGGAGATATCAGGTGATGAAAAAATGGCTGTCGCAGCGTGATGAGCGCTTAAAGGAGCATGCTCATGATCAGGTTTTACTGTTGCAAGAATCACGTTTGGAACAACAGCGCTTCATCTTGCAGCACGAGGCGGAATTGAACCAATGGGCTGTGGAACGGGCGCAACTGGTTGAGCTGTATGAGAACCAGCTGCACGAATTGCGCGTACGCAAGCAGCGCCTCAGAAACAACCATGAATTGTTGAGTAGGGACGAAATGCGGCTGAAAATATTTCTTAAGGAACTGAACGATGCGGTCTTGGTCATCATCGGAGCGGAAAATGAATGGGTCCGGATCTCGCAGATCGCCTATTTTTATCTAAAAGTGGGCTCCTCCCGCTCCAAGCTTGTGGATGTATTGTTGCTGGATGGGCGCGAGGGCAAAGTCGATCTGGAGTCGCTGGCAAAAATAGAAAAGTTATGGCCCCATCTGCTGTTTCGAGCGGGGCGGGGGCGGTTGATCATGCTGCTGGCCATCAAAACATTACGCAAAGAGGGAGACACACATGTGATCGTATTTTACGGAGCGCAGCAAGAGCGGTATAAGGTGCAGGTCGATGTCTATGAAAAACTGCTCAAAATACGAGCAGAATGGGCGAGATTGATGCCCGAAAACTAGCAACACGAACGACCGGGGATAAAGCGCTATCCCCGGTCGCAGCGTACTCCAAACTTATCGGATGGAGTGTTCATATTTTATGATTTAAAAATGTGTTTTAAATTCTTTTATTAATTCTAAACCTTAGCAGCGGTAATAATTTTAAAATTAGATCAGATAGGCATATAGGATATAATGTTTCTTGATCAACCTCTTCCTCTTAATATTCCCCTCTCACAGCACCAATAACCCACTTCTTAAAAATATTTTAAAAATCCACTAGGGATTGGGGCCCGAATAGGAACCCTAATATATACCTGTGGGCAACCAATTGTGTAAACGATCCGGGTGCTTAAAAGGAGCCAATTAGCTGATGTCTAATCCCCTTATTAAGTAGCCGATCATTTGATGTTGATTGCGTACGATCACCTGTGTCTGTTATGCCTGATAAGAGGCTGGTGAACCGCATATTTTCGCTGCAGAAAAAGGTTCCAGATGATGATGAGCAACAGCAAGTATGGTGATATACGCCAGATGCTTATTGACGTTTTTTCGGTTCAAGACAGGCGGAGACCTTGATAGGGCTGTATTATTTAAGGAATATTATCAGTATATTCATATAGTGTATGTATTGATGTTTAATGAATTATGGATCAATGATAGACGTTAAATTAAACATGCTTTCGGATGACGAGCTCATTCAGATACTGAAGAGCGGCGAGGAACAAGCGTTTACCGAATTGTACAATCGCTATTGGAAAAAGCTGTTTACAGCGGCAGCCAATAAACTTCATCATCTGGAAGAAGCCGAAGATATTGTGCAGCAGGTCTTCGTGAGCATCTGGAATAGGAGAGAAGAGCTGGAGATCCATTCATCCGTCAGTTCCTACCTGGCCGTTGCTGTCAAGTACCGGGTGCTCAAGCACCTCAATTCCCGATTTAAACATAAGCATTTCAGTGATATTGCCGCCGAAGAAGTCATCACCGAACTCGCGGACGACTCCACGCAGGAATGGCTCGAATACAATGAAGTCAATAGGCGCCTCCAGCAGGTGGTCGACGCACTGCCCGAAAAATGCCGACTGGTCTATGAGATGAGCCGGATCGAGGGACGTAGCCATAAAGAGATCGCCGCAACCATGGATCTATCCGAAAAGACCATTGAATGGTATATCACCAAAGCCCTTAAATCAATCAGAACCGGATTAAAGATTTTTTTTCTCACCCTATAATGTATGGGAGTAGCCTGATGGATGCGATGTATCATTTTTGTATAGACCTATTTCGTTTTTGGGGTCTTGTGCGATTATCGTATACCGATAAAGAATCCAGTTCCATATTATTTAATCCGTTGTGTACTGTAACTTATAAATATTTTTTTCATTCCTCTACTAGGGATACGTCTACGATCAGGAACCTAATAACGAAGAACGGAGGAATCAGAACTAAATGTGCTCATGATGAATACACGAGATAGACGAATAGCATTATTGGCCAATAAATGGCTGGAGCAACGCATCACCAATGAGGAGATCGCCGAGTTCAATAGCTGGTACAGCGAAGGATTGGACAATCCAGTTTTTGTTGGTAAACATTATGCCGCGTCGGACGAAGAATTGCGCGATCGCATCTATAGCGTTATTCAACAGCGCATCCACAGCAGGAATAGAAAAGATTATTGGATGCGTGCCGTAGCGGCGGTATTTTTAGTGCTGAATCTGGGCGTTGCGGCATATGTCTATCATCACCATGAGCCAGATGCAGTAACTACAGCGATAGCCGATATACGTCCGGGGACAGATCAAGCCACCTTGATCCTTGCCGATGGCAGACGGATCCCTTTGTCCGATGCTGCATCGGGCAAGCTGGTTGAGCAGTCGGGTGTAGCGATTACCAAAACAGCCGATGGACAACTGATCTATGAAATAACAGGTGCTCCAGATGCAGCACCAACAGATAAAGTGATTTACAATACCATAGAAACTCCACAAGGAGGGCAGTATCAGGTCAAGCTGCCTGATGGAACTCATGTATGGCTCAATGCCGCTTCATCTTTACGGTACCCCACGTCTTTCCCAAAGTCAGGGCATCGCGAAGTAGCATTGGCTTACGGCGAGGCTTACTTTGAAGTAAGCCACGATGAGGACCATACCTTTGTGGTATCTTCAGGACGGCAGGATATCGAAGTGATCGGCACAAACTTTAATATCTCTGCCTACCCCGAGGATAATCTGATCAAGACCACCTTATTAAAGGGCAGGGTGAAGGTCAGCGATCGACTGTCCAAGAAAACAGTTGAATTGCTCCCAGGGCAGCAATCCATCTTGGAGGGCGATGAACTGCGGGTCAAGACCGTTGATGAGGTCAACCGGCAGCTGTGGAAAGACGGCAAGTTTACCTTTGACAATGAGAGCATCCGCTCCATTATGCAGCAGGTGGCGCGTTGGTATCAGGTCAAGGTGGTGTTTAGGGGACCTGTAGATGATATCCGACTGATCGGTAGCGTATCCCGATTTGAAAATCTGTCCAAGTTACTGGAAAAACTGGAACAGACGGGCTTGGTCAAATTTAGTTGGGAGGGCGATCAATTGATTGTGATGAAAGCGTAATAAAAACAAACTAAAATAAATAAAAAGACCTCATCACGTTAAAGTAAATGTGTTCTATAAAAGTACTGTTTTGAGTGTAGCTTTTTTAATAGACCGTATGGAGGGGAGCCTCCTGCGGTTTTTTTTGTTAAATAACGTCTTGTTATGAGGATTTGAATCTGAGATGCACCCGCTTACCTTAATATTAAATTCACCATTTATTTACATCTATCGTTAGGGAACCGACCTCAATAAGGAACCTATAGCTATACACTTACACGAAGGATTCCGTTATGAAATTGACCATCATGATTTCTGTCATATTCGATCTACTATTGGTATATACGGTGACTTCTGGTTGCCTTTATAGCGGTGATCGGATGCTGCATTCTTATTTAAACTCGTTGATCTTATGATAAATCTCATTTAGCACTATGTATCAGTTTCTTGTTATTTTTTAATGAATAAAGTCTTATTTCTTCTATTTTTTTATCTGCCCTTTATTTTTGTGGGTTCTTTATCAGCACAACAATATGAATTGCGGGGGCAGGTGACAGATTCCTTAAAGGTCGGTATAGCAGGTGCAGTCGTTCGGATCTATACCAGCAAGGACAGCCTCAGTACAGGTACCAGCAAAAGCGGAAATTTTATTGTTCGGGCATTACCCCGAGAAGCTGTCACCCTAGTCGTGCGCAGCTTGGGCTATCAGACATATAGGCAAAATCTCCATTATACTGGAACAAGTCATATTTATGAATTGCCTCCGATTATACTTCAATCCACTGTTAGGCGGCTTCAGGAAGTACAGGTCCGAGTGCCCAGTCCGATACGAGTGGGAAAGGATACGGTCGAATTCAATGCCGCAGCCTATGCCGTAGGCGAAAATGACCGATTAGAAGATCTATTGCGGCAGCTGCCTGGAGTACGTGTTGATGGGGAGGGGAATGTAACCGCTATGGGCCAATCGATGACTAAATTACGGGTCAATGGCAAAGATTTTTTTACCAATAATGTCAAAGATTTTTTAAAACAGCTGCCTGCGGGTATTATTGCCAAGCTGCAGGTCATTGATGATTATGGCGATCAGGCCAACTTCACAGGGATCAAAACGGGCAAACCTCAGAAGATGCTCAATCTGGTGATCAAGGATGGACAGAATAGAGGTGTCTTCGGCAACATGCAGTCCTCTGCCAGTACACAAGATCTTTTTGGAGCAGGCTTTCAAGGCAATGTCTGGCTAGATGTGCATCAGGTGAGTGGCTATGCCAACCATCAGAATGCCCGTATCGAGGGCGGAAGCCAGCAGACCACCACTATGGGCACGAATTACAGACGGTCCATGGATCAATTAAATCTTTACGGAAATTATAGCTATAATGCGACCCATCGGAAGGGAAGTTTTGAAAGCTACAGCGAGAGCGGTACCAGTAACGGTATCCTGTATAATCAACTGCAAAATGACAATAGCAGTGAAAATCAAAACCAGCAGATGCAGTTTAGTGTGCAGTCTCGTAGGAAAAGAGATTTCTGGAATTTCCAATTGCAGGGGCAGATCTCTAAGGGAAACAATCAAACGCACAGTATCTCCAAGCAAACTGGAGCGATTGTGCAAGATCTCGATAACACCATATTGAGCGATTCGAAAAATAGCAATGGCAAGCTATCCCTATCCTGGAGCCGGCTGATGGAAAAACAGGGGCGTAGTTTGACTGCGAGCTTTTCCGCGACTGCGCAGGGAGGTCAAGACCGGAGTACGATCCAGGATCAATTACGATTTTATAATCAAGTGACCAGCCAGCCCGTCAAAGACTCTGTCAGCACCCGTTTGTTAGATGCAGATAGAAGTGAGTCCCTATTTGACCTTTCGGCCCAATACACTGAACCGCTCAATGATCATACCAGCGCAAACACCAAGCGCAGTTTGGATATCGGCTATCGTTATTCACGTCGTAGGAACGATAAACTGCAGCAGACTAAGAGTGATCATGAAGGCATATTGATACCTGTAGATTCGTTGAATACCGATTTTCGTACTATATTCAACACCCAACAGCTCGATTTAAGCTACCGTGGAGCATCACCGAAGCTCGACTATAATTTCGGGTTGAGCATGGTGCCTATTCGGATGTCCGCAGACGAATCCATGCAGCAGCGAGACATCGCTTATCACATGTTCCAGATATTGCCTATTGCGAGTGTGCGCTATGCACCTTCTTTAAAAGACAACATACAGTTGAATTATAGCGGTACGGCTTCACCGCCTTCGGTTGATCAATTGCTGCCTCTGCAAGATCTACGCAATCTCCAGCAGATCACTGTGGGCAACCCAGATTTAAAACCCACATTGAGCCATGGACTTAGCTTAAGTCTCAATCACATCAACCCCGTCAAAGGAGATACCTATAGCTTAGGCTTAAATGCAAATCTAACGCAAGACCAAGTCGTCGCCAATGTGCTGTTAGTACCCGATACGCTGAACAGTTTCAAGCAAGAGACCCATTATGTCAATGCCGATGGAGCTTATAATCTAAATGCCAGCTATGATATGACCTTACCATTTGCAAGATATTATCAACTGCGGTGGGGGACATCTGGAAGTAAAAACCGATCAATTGTTTTTATAGGAGGTCAAAACGCTGACAATAGCACGATCTCCCTGCGTCAGTCTCTCGGTGTAGCACTCAACAGTAAAAAAATCCGCGGAAGCGTCAACCTCAATTACAGTTATGAAAACAGTCTATTTGGGTTGAATAGCGATTTGAACAGGCGTACCTATACCTGGGAGATGAGTAGCAACGCACGTTGGACTATCAGTTCCCGCTTGGCTATTGGCGCAGATGCCAGTTACCGGATCAATGGAGGCTATACCATTCCTATCAAAAATCCGATTATGCTCAATGCTTCTACCGAGTTATTTCTGCTTGCCAATAAAGAACTGAGCCTGCAGCTGTTCGCTTATGACCTGTTGGACCAACAGCAATCGATCCAAATGTTGGTAACCCCCAATAGTGTGACCCAGCGCACCCAAAATCGGATTGGACGCTTTATCCAGTTGACAGCCCAATACAATCTATCGCGCTTTGGTGGTAAAAATAAGAAAAATTAAAAACTGCTGAATAGGTAGATATAGCCATGCGGAAACCTAAGATACTAATAAATTAAGAAGAATATGAAACAGTCACTAATTTTCCCCAGTATATTATTCGTGATGTTGCACGTACAATTCCAGTCGCTGCTAGCAGGTAGCTTGTTGTTATGAGTTCAAGGCGATCTCTAGGGAAACCTCCTGCCTTTTTTTTGTAATAGGTTATGAATATTATCGAAGGATTGAATTCTATGCACTCTAATATCCCTTAATATTAAATATACAATTTATTTACATCTATAACTAGGGAATCACTATTAATAAGGAACCTATAGGTATAAACTTACATTAAGGATTCTATTATGAAATTAACTACATTACTTTGTTGTTTTTTATTATTTACTTGTAGTACTTATGCACAGGATGCTGTACGAGATTGGGGTCGTCCACCATTAGTTCCTGGCATTACTGAACTCAAGATTGGAGATCAGGTACCCGATATTATTATTGATAAGATTATTAATAGTGATAAGCGAAGTATTCGTATATCCGACTATAAGGATAAATTATTGGTACTTGATTTTTGGGATACGTCTTGCACAGTATGTATTGCGAGTATGCCCAAGCTAGATTCTCTACAACGTGTTTTTGGTGATCAAATTAAATTGCTGTCTGTTACCTATCAACCAGAGGATATAATTACTAAATTTTTTAAAAATAGCCGCTATTTAAATGAAAGAAATCCCCCTGTACACCGTGCATCCGTTGTTGACGATCGTATTTTACGTTCGTATTTTCGCTATGAAACCAACCCTCATGTGGTTTGGATTAATAAAGGTAAAGTGGTAGCTATTACTGGTGGAGAATATATTACAAGTGAAAATATTCAAACTATATTAAATGGTAAAAGAGTGAATTGGTTATTGAAAACTGACCATTTTGACAGCTCAATACCATTTGTTACATTGAGTCCTTTATGGCAATATGCAAGTGATTCACCTTACTATAGTTATTCAATTTTAACAGGTCAAGCTGCATCTGTTCCTGCGGAAGGTGGGATTCACTTTAATCAAGACACCATTTCTAATAATACTCGATTAGCTATTCTGAACCAAGATATTTATACAACCTATCAGATGCTTCTTCATAATACGAAGGTGTATCACGAGGAAGATGCTACTAAAGGTTTAATGTATTTACCTCATCCCAGTCGTATAATATTAGAAGTAGCGGATCCAACTCGTTTTTTATATAAGAAAGAATATGGGGAATATGCTGATTGGAATAAAAAGAATTTAATTTGTTATGAACTAGTGAAGAACGGTTTAGAAGATAAAGCAATGATGGCTAAGCTAGCTATACAAGATCTAAATAATCGCCTCGGTCTCAATGGTCGCTATGAAAGACGAAAAGTTAAATGCTTGGTATTTGTAAATACCGATAAACCTATTAGTGATACTTTAGCACTCGATAAAGGAGGGGAACCAATGTGGACTTTAGTAATGATGCATTTAGATATGAATAAAAAATTTCCACCTGCTATTAATGAAACAGGCTTTGTAGGGGGGTTAAACATGCAACCTTATGATGGTACTATATTAGGTCTGCGGAAAGAGATGCAGCGTCATGGTTTAGATCTGATTGAGGCGGAACGTGAGATAGAAGTTATCGTGATTTCAGAAAGTAAATAGTAAGCATTTTTATTTTATAATATAATTTATCAATTCTACTGTAGCTGTAAAGAATTTGCTTTACAGCTATTTATATTTTGGTTCAAACCGTGGAATTACTTTACCATACTATCAAATTTATCTCTTGTAGTGCAGATCGCAATAACGGATTATTCAGAAACCTTATTCCGATTAAAAAGCCAGTATTTATCAATTCCTATTATGCAGCTTTACATAACAAATAATTAATATAGTTGAATTTGCAACTACAGTTGAGCAAGCTATCACAAATTGGATTAGACATTATTTATTTGTAGCAGTAAAATAAAACTTGTCATGCTTTGGCAGAAACCAGAACAAAAAATAAATATTTTGAGCTGATTTGTTTTCATTTAATAAAATAATCAAGTTATGACTAGGGATAAGTGACTTCAAAGGAACCTAAGTGTACCAACAATTATTAAAAAAAATAATTATGAAAAAAAACCTGATTTTCCGCTCGGATTAGATCCACATTGGTAAAAAAGCCATGGTATGTTTGCGCATACCTATGGCCATATAGCCGGGTCAACACAAACAATCTAATGAAATTTATCTATTAAACCCAACTAACCCAAAAGTATGGATTATTTTTATTTTAAACAAAAGGTGCGGCTTCCGAAGCTGTCTCCCCAATGTATGCTTGTTATGAAAATAACGACATTTTTAATACTCCTTGGCTGCCTGCACGTATCTGCTGGTACTTATGGACAAAAAGTTACATTATCTCAAAAGAATATTTCTCTTGTGCAGGTTTTTGACTTACTTAAGAAACAGACAGGTTATGATTTTTTGTATGGAGCCGATCTGCATGCCGATATTCGAAAGGTAAATATCGATGTTACAAATCAAGAACTTTCGCTGGTACTGCAGCGAATATTTACTGAGCAACCTTTTTTGTATAGTATTGGTGATAGGACAGTTGTGATTAAATCAAAAGAGAACTTGATTGATCAACAACATACGATCGAAGGAAAAGTACTAGATGAAAACCGTAAACCGTTACAGAGTGCATCTGTTCGTATAGTAGGTGGTACAGCGACTACTACGGATATCAACGGTATATTTCGTCTGGAAAATGTACCGTTGGATGCTAGATTACTGATTAGTTTTATGGGCTATGATACGCGAACTTTTAAGGTTTCTGAAATTAGAAGCTATATTGAAATCGTTTTGCGTCAATCTGAAAATACGCTGGAAGAAGCGAACGTCATCAGTACGGGTTATTATACGATTCCAAAAGAGCGAGCCACAGGTTCTTTCGAACATGTAGATAATAAGCTATTCAACCGCAATGTGGGCATGGACGTGATCAGCAGATTAAAAGGCGTGACCACATCAACAATTTTTGGAGATGTGAGTCGTGTTCCTCTCTATATTGAACCTTCTAGTAATGTTGGAAGAGGAACTAGAAAGGTTAACGCATTAGCCAATTTACAAATAAGAGGTATTAGTACTTTGACTATGTCTACACCTTTTGATGCAGGAACTCCAGGACGCACGCCATTAATTATCTTGGATAATTTTCCTTATGAAGGTGATATTAATAATATTAATCCCAATGATGTAGAAAGTATAACTTTGCTAAAAGATGCTGCATCATCCTCTATTTGGGGCAGCCGATCAGCCAACGGAGTGATCGTAATCACAACAAAAAAAGGTAAGCTGGACCAACCCATGCGTATCTCTATCAACAGTAATGTTTCAGTTAGCAAACGTCCTGATCTTTTTTATAGTCCTGCGATGAATAGTTCGGATTTTATAGATATTGAACGCTTTAATTTTGAACAAGGAACATATTCTTGGTTTCCATCTTCTATCTTCCAAGATATGTCTCCTGTTGTAGACTTATTGTTCCAGCAACAGGCATTACCGTTGGATGATGTAGCTGGTCGCGCCGCTATTGATTCCCAAATTGATGCTTATCGAAAGTATGACTCGCGAAAGGAAATTTCTAAATATCTCTATCGTAAAAATATCCTGCAGCAATATTCTATAAATCTGAGCGGTGGAGGACGTCAATTTTCGTATTATCTTTCTGCTGGTTATGATCATAATCGGGGAAATGAAGTTAATACTTATAATCTGCGTAAAAATTTGCAAAGTCGGATGAGCTTTACTCCAATAAAAAATCTTGAGTTCAATGTAGATATTCGATACAATAATGGTCTTTACCATACACCCTCTACTATGTTAAAAGTTCAACAAGTTATTAAAAGATTACCTAATCAACCTTATCTACGTTTGGCAGACGAAAATGGAAATCCTTTGGAAGTAATTAATGGTGGAGGAACTTTATTTGCCTCTAGCCATAATTATCGACATACAGCAGGTAATGGTCGTTTATTAGATTGGCGCTTTTTCCCATTAAATGATATCAATACTAATTATGGTGAAAGCAATACACAGGAGATTCTTACCAATTTCGCGGTGCGATATAAGATTTTATCTTCCTTAATAGCAAGTATTGATTATCAGAATACTAGGAGTAGTGATGATAATACTCAATTTTTAAGTCGGAATTCTTATTTTATGCGTGATTTGATCAATTCGTATGCTTTATATAAGCAAGATGATCCAAATGGCTTAGTGAATTTTCAAGTACCTATAGGTGATGCTTTTGGTCAATTCAATACACCACGTCAGGCACATACAGTGCGTGGACAGCTTAATTTTAGTCAAATTTTGAGCAAGAGGCATGAAGTAAATGCTCTTTTGGGACTTGAACGTAGCGATGCCAAAGTTACAGGAGGTTCAAATATTGAAGGATTATTAGGTTATAATGGTGACCCGATGTTTTACAGACCTTTGGACTATAAAGCTGATTTATTAATTCTCAATGGGTTAGGCACAAGCCCTATAGGCTACACACCGCTACGAATATCTCCGTCGTATGTAAATCGATCTATATCGACATATTTTAATACTTCTTACAATTACGATAAGCGTTACACGCTGACTCTCAGTGCGAGATTGGATGGTTCTAATATTTATGGTATAGCAGCTAGTGACCGTATTAAACCTAATTGGTCTATTGGCGGAGCGTGGAATTTACACAAAGAAAGATTCTTTAATTCAGATTTCTTCGATATTCTAAAATTGAGAGCTACGTATGGTTTTATGGGGAACGTCAATAATACAATTGCGGCGTATCCAACTATAAATTATGTGCAACAACCAAATAGTATTACAGGACTAAATTATGCGACTATTGGTAATGGACCTAATCCAAAACTATCTCCTGAGCGCACAGGGATGGTAAATCTAGGTGTAGATTTTGCGCTAAAGAGTAATAGGATATCTGGATTTTTGGAATGGTATAGCAAAAGTTCCAGTGATCTTATAGCTCCAGTTCCACTGGATAATAGTACGGGCTATGCAAGCATGATGATGAACTCTGCAAATTTGAAAACTAACGGTTTTGACCTAAATTTTCAATCTGTTAATATACGAAGTTCAAAGTTTCAGTGGCTAAGCAACTTGTTATGTAGTCATACTAGATCAGTAGTTACTAAATATCTACTGCCAACTTATTCAGATGAGGCTCGCTATTATGTGCCTGCGACCGGTGGAGCTATACCTTCTTCGACCTACAAGGAAGGAAAAAGCCCTTTTACCTTATACACTCACAAATTTGCAGGACTTGATCCTGAGACAGGAGATCCGATGGGATATGACGAAAACGGCAACATTACTAAGGATTATAGCTATATAATTAATCGATTAAAATATAAGGATCTGGAAGATCATGGATCGATTATTCCTTTATATTATGGTGCATTACGCAATACTTTTCAATATAAATCATTCTCTTTGTCGGCTAATATCCTTTTTAAATTTAAATATAAAATGACTAGGGGTGGCTATAATGGTGATACAGGATTATTTTCACATGTGCCAAGTACAATACCCGAATATGATATGCGTTGGCAAAAACCTGGAGACGAGGCAAATATCGATGCAATTCCATCAGTCATACCAAAAAGTTCAGATAGCTTTCGTGGTCAATTTTTTGGAAAGTCATCAGCCCGTGTATTTAGTGGGGATCATATCCGTCTAGAAGATATAAGGTTGGATTATAATTTTGTAAGGAATGGATACTTACTACGTAATGTGCAGATTTACTGTTTATTAAGTAATTTGGGTATACTGTGGCGTGCAAATCGGTTTGGTATTGATCCAGAGTCTTTGCTGAGTCCTCCTCCCCCGAGGACAATAACATTTGGATTAAATGTTAGTTTTTAATCATAAAAAAATTAAGAAGATGAAAAAGTACACATCTATATATATAATAAATATAGGATTTATTTTACTACTTTGTGCCTGTAGCAAAAGCTTTTTGGACCAAAAGCCTGATTATAGCCAAGGGGTTCCAAGTACCTTAGATGATTGTCAGGCTATGCTTGATGATTATGATCGAATGAATGGTAATTATTCTGATCATGGGGAAGCTGCGGCTGATAATTACTATATGTCTGATGGTCTATATAATAGCCTTCAAGATGTAAATAATTCTCCAGAGAACAAATATAATTATATTTGGCATAGCTTAGGAGAACACGTAGGAGAATGGTTAAGAAGTTATCAGGTGGTTTATTCAGCTAATTTGATTCTCAATACATTAGAAAAGATTCCAGCAACAAACGCTAATTACCAATCTATTAAAGGAGGGGCTTTGTTTTTTAGAGCTTTTGCTTTTTATCATTTGGCTCAAATGTTCTGCAAACCCTATTTTCCTACGACAGCTGCTTCAGATCCTGGTATTCCGTTGCGTTTGACGCCAGATCTTTACGAACCATCAATTAGAGGTACGGTAAAGCAAGTGTACGAAAGAATTATAAAGGATCTCGAGGACGCAATTTTATTATTACCGGAAGAAGTTGGTATAAAGTCTAGGCCTTCTAAAGCAGCGGCATATGCTATGCTAGCAAGGACGTATTTGACTATTCAGGATTATGAAAATGCACGAAAAATGGCCACCGAAAGTCTCAAATTACAAAATACGTTGATCGACTATAATCTAACAAGTAGCACGGATTTACAAGGAACTCCTACAGCTACAACGGTAACTAGTCACCCAACTGCCGCATCATTTATTAGATTTAATGCGGAGGTTATTTTTCAAGCTGTCACTGCATATGGAACTATGGAAGAATATATTGTACAAATTCATCCTAATTTATATAATTCTTATTCATCAGATGATAGACGTAAAACTGTTTTTTTTAAGCCGGATGTCGATTGGATGGGAAGACCAACGGGTATTTACCGTTATCGAGGAAATTATGATGGTTCTAATTCTGGAAGGCATTCTCCATTTTTATTTGTAGGTTTAGCAACGGATGAAATGTATTTGATTCGGGCGGAGTGTTATGCTCGTGCTGGTAATATAACATTAGCGATGGCAGATTTGAATACGTTGATGGCTAAGCGTATGGTGCCCCCTTATGTTAACCGAATAGCAACCAGTGTCAATGATGCATTAGTTCAAATCTTGGCAGAGCGCAGAAAAGAATTGATTTTCCGTACGATTCGTTGGACGGATCTGCGCAGATTGAATCAGGATCCGCAGTTCGCTGTAACCTTGCATCGCGATATGAATGAAATCCCGTATACTCCATTACAGCCCAATGATTTGCGCTATACTTTCTTGATTCCAACAAAGGAGGTGATCAATGTTACGGGTATGGAGCAAAATCTACGATAGATATATTAATGAGAAAAATAAATCTTTTAAATGATTATGGAAATATTAACAAAAATGATGAAAGCAAGTGCTTTTCTAGTTATTCTTTGCTTTTTGTGTTCGTGTAAAAAGGACGAAGGGGTTGGGACAGTAGGTATTGCAAAAGTAAATGTTATTAATGCTGTTGTAGATGGTGGTAATTTTAAAGCAAATATTAGTAAGAAAACTATACCTTGGGGAAGTATACCGGATGATAAAGTGCTCGGAGGATTTAGTTTGTCACGTCTATATACCGTACCTACTGATGAGCCTACATTCGTTCAAGTAAGTCCTATTGCTGATACAACTAAATTGTGGTTCGATCAACAAAAGCAGCTAAGTGCTGGTAAAATTTATACCTTATATCTTTCTGGAACTTCTAGTAATGTCAAAGCATCATTCCAAGAGGAAGTCAATTTTCCGAAATATATATTACGAGATCTTAGTCATCCAACTCCATCAACTGATAGTATTGTCAATATACGCTTTGCTAATTTGTCTCCTTCAGGACCCCAAGTGGATATTAATATACAAGGCAAGAGTATTAATGAAGTTAATGGTTTGAGCTACGAGTCTTTTACAGCATTTAAGGCTTATCCCGCTACTACTGGGAATGATTATATTATCCTTGAAATTCGTAAGTCATCTGATAAGCAATTAATTAATACTTTTTATCTTTATGTTCCAAATGTTAGGTTTAAGTCAATTTCTATTATAATGATGGGTATATATCCTGGAGATGGGCTTTCATATAATGATAAATATAAAATCGACTATATAACCTATCAATAATAAATTAAATGTAACGTTTGCTTTAATAAATAATACTACGAAGATTTAAAAAAATATTAATGTGTTAATGAGCTTGATGTTTTTCGGGCTCATTATCTTTTTGTATGCTATTTTATTTAATAGTATTTTACAATTGTGCAAAACAATGAATAAAAATCGGGAAAAAGGAGATTATAGTACATGTCACAAAATTGTTGAACTTTTTGTGACATTTTTTATGAGTAGAAAACAGAAATAAGATTATCATTTTAAACTTGCTTTAGTCAAGATGTGATCAGAGAAGAATAAAGAGTAAATTTACGGTCCGATATGAATGGGTTTGCTAAATTGCAGTTACAACTTTGGTGTAAAATCTGTGAATACTATGGTTGTCTACATCTCCATTTTCGGAGATGTAGACAACCATAAGATCTTTTTTACCATTCATCATAATTCGAGGATATTATAGATAGCATGGGATTATAGGGAACTGTTCTGACATACTTTATAGGAGATGCAGCCCAAAAAGCAAAAGTATAAATGGGATCTATTGTACGGTTCCGCTATTCATTTACTACAGTTATTTCACTCTCGGTGATGCGTGATATTCTCTTACCGATATGTTTTCATATCATACATTTGCGAATTAATTCCTAATGGCCCGTGTGCCCGTTCTCTTGGCTTATATGCTCAATATATGTTCCTCAACTTGATTTGTTCTGATCTGTTGGCGTTTTTAGAACTACTTTAAGTTCAAGGGGCTGTTCGATCACGACTGGTTGCCAGCTCAAAAGTGCCGGTATTCAAATCTCTAACTGTCTTTTTTATTTTACTGTTTCTCCGATTTGAGGTTCCTGAGTCGTGATCTTCAGTAAGATGATTATCCATTTTTCGTTCTATCATGGATTTCAGTCTTTACTTCATTATATGATGATGAAATTATTTGTAATTGATTCGTGTTTATTATCTCATTATCTAGTTATTTCAGGAGAAAGTTTTATAATATCAAATAAAATATAAGAGGCCGTCTCATAAGTAATTATGAGGCGGTTTTTGCATTTAGTACAATTTTGAAGCTATCATCCTATTTTACAAAGCCATTTTAGATTGATCTGGTTTTTTCTACTTTGTGGGTAGCAAAGCTGCTTAAAAATAACCTTACGCTTTCCACTTTCTGAGGTTATGGGCAATTGACAGTAATCCAATTTCGATTTCAGTCTTTGTCATACCCTTGAGCATAAGGTGTTTAAAGCCATGGTTACTTTTGATATTGGCAAATACAGGTTCCACATCAACGGCCCTTTTCTTGCGATAACGGATACCCTGCTCGCTGTTTAGAAGCTTATCTGCTTGCTCTTTATGCGCGCTTTCAAGCGGTGATTGACTTCCACGATCCGGGTTCCCTGCGCTTTGTGGCATTGTCCCCTCAACGGGCAGCCCTGACAGTTGAGGGCCTGGTAGCGACTGGACACCTGCTGAAAACCCGAGGCCGTGTTTTTTTTGGTAAAGCCGATCAGGCTCATCTTTTGCCCATTGGACAGTACAGGCAATCTTCTTCCTGATTATAATGAAGCCCCTGCATCGAAAAGGGAGACTGTTTTCCTTTTTGGTTTTGGTCAAAGCTGCCATACTTTATGTAAGCGGCGATCTGTTTGCTCTCCAGCAGGGTGTAATTTTCGTCCGAACCATAACCGGCATCGGCAACCACCGCTGAAGGTGTCAATCCGTAAAGGTCTTCATATTGCTGTAAGTGTGCCGGGAGCGTTAAGGTGTCGGTTGGATTGCAGTGCAGCGAGTAATTCAGGATGAATTGATTCTGGGTGGAGATCTGCAGATTATAGCCAGGTTTCAATTGGCCGTTCAGCATATGGTCTTCTTTCATGCGCATAAAGGTCGCATCCGGATCGGTCTTGGACATACTGTTACGCGAGCCCATTTTCTTTTCCTGGTCTTCATAGCGCTCCAGATTATCAGGCCAGTTCTTGCGGGCATAATTTAGCTTTTGCTTTACTTTTTTGTCTACCTGTTTATCCTGCAGTGCCCGATCGATCTTCGCAATTGTTGTACGAACCTGTTCAGCGTCCACCTGCTCAAAGTCAGAAGGTGAAGTATCTTTAAGCTCTTCGGCTGCCACACCCTGGGCATATTTCCACAAGTCATCCAGCTGCGATTTAATCCGCTCTTTACTGGTTTTAATGGATTTGCCCCATACAAAGGTGTATCTGTTTGCAACCGATTCAATCTTAGTACCGTCTGTAAACAACGCTTCTTTCAACCAGACCATTCCTTCTGCGGCCAGTAAAAGTACAATCTGCGAGAAGATCTGCTTGAGGATATCGAAAGCTTTTCACTACGAAAACGGTTGATCGTATTGTGGTCAGGTGTTCATAAACCAGTACTTTGAGTAGCATCCGCGGATGGTAGCTTGAGGCTCCTCCTCCTTTAAACTTTCGATTGATCGGATGAATGTCGATCTGGTCAATACTCTTTTTAACGATACGTACGGGTGATTCTCTGTTATCAGTTCTTCCAGGCTCGGCGGAGGTAACTGCAGCTGCTCGGAATCGTAAGGCTTAAATACTGGTGTGCGTCCCATAATTCGAAAATACGAAAAATCTCAAAAACAAAAAAGAGGCTTTCCTTTTGCAGTGCCC
>NZ_DJTA01000005.1:0-47069 GCF_002440335.1 Sphingobacterium sp. UBA6320
AGGTCTATCGCCTCCAAAAGATTTACCTTCTTTGTTAAAAGGTTTGTCAAAACTTCTTTTTCTATCCGAGTTTTCTCCATTAAATTTTTTGAAAGGTCTATCACCTCCAAAAGATTTTTTGTCGTTACTATATGGTCTGTCTGTGTTATCTTTATTGCCGAATGATGAACTTCTCGGTCTTTTACTATCTTTGAAATTAGATGATCTATCATCTTTTGAACGATCACCTCTTGGTTTGAAGTTTTCTGAGGTACTTCTTGAGTTTTTGGAGTTGTCATCACGACTGTTCCGTTTATTGCTGAATGGCATCTTATTACTATAAAATAATGTGAATGGCAAAGTTAGCTATAATATTCTTTTTTTTCTAGGATTTAATTTAAATATTTTTTTTGTGGATTTAAAGTTACAAAATAATCAAGGTTAAAATAGCTTTAAACCCTGAAAATGGTAAGTGTTTGTTTTTTAAGTAAATAGTCTTTATCTTTGTAGCCTTGAATTTGTACCAAGCTATTTTTTGATCGATTTTATCGTGGATAGGGTAGCATTAAGGGAGTGAATGTTTAGAAAAAAAGTACTATGTTGTAGTCTGATTTTGTCGGCGTTAGTGTTGTCAAAATTATACTCAAACCCAAACACAATTGCTACAGGTGATGATAAGATCATTGCTATGAAAGCGCCAAGTAATCTTGCTCATAAGGAAGATGAAAAGGAAAAGAATGATAATGAAGAAAATAATCATTATTTAAGTTCATTGACATTTGCTAATGATACATTACCGATCGATCGGCCACATGTTGAAAGCAAATTGTTACGATATTTTAAAAACTTCTCTTTCAGTAAGAGAGGCTCTTACAGTCTTCATAAAAAAGCAGAGACCTATCTGCCGCAGATTGAAAAGATTTTAGCATCCTATGGTATTCCTGAAGACTTTAAGTACGTTCCATTAGTAGAAAGTGGATTGGACAGAGGAGTAGTTTCAACTAAAGGCGCTGGTGGTTATTGGCAATTTATGCCTGCAACTGCAAGACTTTATGGGTTGAAAGTAAATGGAAGTGTAGACGAGAGACGGGATTTGGTTAAATCCACTCATGCCGCAGCTAAATACATTAAATCACTTTACAAACAGTTTGGAAATTGGACTCTTGTAGCAGCTGCATATAATGTAGGTGGGGGTAGTCTTAAGGGCTCCATCAGACGCCAGAAGGAGGATAGTTATTACAATTTGAAATTGAATAATGAAACTGGATCGTATGTTTATAAATTGATCTCGATGAAGGAAATCATTGAAAACCCTCAAAAGCATGGTTATAAGCGTTATGCTAATCGGGTTGACGAAGAGGATCCAAACAAAAAGATGTTATAAAAAAAGGGCTTGAATTTTTCAAGCCCTTTTTTTATGTTATTATTTATCTTAAATCTACGATTTCATATCCGCTATATTTGTTCTTATTAAAAGTAAATAGACTGTTGTCTAAGCTCTTATTTGGGGTCTGACTTTTAATCGTGTAATTATATTGACCTCCATTTTTATCATAAATGGTAGCATCGTGAATCAACTTTGTTGATTTATTAATGCGAAGTTTGATTTTAGTATAATTCTTTTTCGTATCAGTTGGCGTTAACTGGACGACATTAAGTACTGTAGTCCCAGCTTTTTCATTACCAACTAAGGTATATTTAAAACCTGTTTTATAAAAGCTGAAAATATTGCTTGGATCTATCGCATCTGTATTCTTTTCTATTTCGGCTATTTGAACTTCTTTTTCATCTTTCAATATGGTGTGCAAATTTTTACTGTCTGATATCAAATCTTGACTGTTCATCGTAATTTGATATTTATTATTTTTTTTGTCCAAATAAAGAATTCCAGTATCTGAATAACGCCCTTTATTGGCTGCTTGAACCACTGAAAAAGAAAAGTTTGCTTGAATAGTTTGATAGCTATCATACTTTTTACTCACCTCAGCTAATAATTTTTTTGCAGCATCTTGCTGTGCAAATGCTGGCATTGCGCCTACTAATGTGATGACACCTAGTAATACGGACATTGTTTTTTTCATTTTTTTAATCCTTCCTTAATGTTTCTAAAAACTGTTCTAAAGAATATTCGTCGGGATAGAGTACTTCACGGGCTTTGCTGCCTTCAAAAGGTCCAACAATTCCTGCTGACTCTAACTGATCAATTATTCTCCCAGCTCTATTGTAGCCCAGCTTTAACTTACGCTGGATTAAAGATGTTGATCCTTGTTGATGCATGACAATCAGGCGCGCTGCCTCTTCAAATAATTGATCTCTATCGGAGAAATCAAAATCTGTTGAACCAGATCCATCGCCACTTTCGTCCACATATTCAGGTAGCATAAATGCGGATGGATATCCACGTTGACCACCAATAAAGTCAGAAATCATTTCTACTTCTGGCGTATCTACAAATGCACATTGAATACGTATCAGATCACTACCTGTCGATAACAACATATCTCCTCGACCAATTAATTGGTCAGCACCTCCAGAATCTAAAATAGTTCGTGAATCTACTTTAGATAAAACGCGGAATGCCAAACGTGCCGGGAAATTGGCTTTAATCGTACCTGTAATGATATTTACTGATGGACGTTGCGTGGCAATTACTAAGTGAATCCCTACGGCACGGGCTAGCTGCGCTAAACGTGCAATGGGTGTTTCAACCTCTTTACCAGCGGTCATCATCAAGTCGGCAAACTCATCTACTATAAGAACTATAAAGGGTAAGAATCGATGACCCTCCTCAGGGTTTAATCTGCGATTGACAAATTTTGCATTATATTCTTTTAAATTACGTACTTGTCCATTTTTTAACAAGTCATAACGTTGATCCATTTCGATACAAAGTGAGTTTAATGTATTGATAACCTTCTTTGTATCTGTGATAATGGCATCTTCTTCGCCAGGTAGTTTCGCTAAAAAGTGACGTTCTATTTTTTTAAATAATGAAAGTTCTACTTTTTTTGGATCGACTAGTACAAATTTTAATTCTGCTGGATGTTTCTTATATAAAAGAGATGTCAAAATAGCATTGATACCTACTGATTTACCTTGACCTGTTGCACCAGCAACTAGTAAGTGAGGCATTTTGGCCAAATCTGCTATATAAACTTCATTCGAGATGGTCTTTCCTAAAGCAATCGGAAGATCCATATCTGTTTTTTGGAATTTTTCAGTTGCAATTACAGATTTCATCGAAACCATTTCTGGATTGCTATTTGGTACCTCGATCCCGATCGTTCCTTTTCCTGGCATCGGTGCAATAATACGAATACCTAGAGCGGCTAAACTTAAGGCGATATCGTCTTCCAGGTTTTTGATTTTCGAAATACGTACACCAGGCTTAGGGATGATTTCATATAAGGTTACAGTTGGACCAATGGTCGCCTTGATATGTTCAATCTCAATGTTATAGTTTCTTAACGTATCAACAATTTTATTTTTATTGACTTCTAGCTCTTGTTGGTTAATCGTAATTTTCCCCGTTCCATAATCTCGCAATAGGTCTAATGTTGGATGTTGGTATCCTGCTAGATCTAACTTGGGATCATATTGACCAAACTGTGCAACGAGATCATTAGCTGTAATGATTTTTTCTTCTTTTAATGATTCGACCTCTAATTCGTGATCCGTTTCGGGAGTGTCCTCTATAACTGGATCTAATTCTATCGGGTCGTCTACCGTAAATGAAATGCTGTTATCCGAAGCAACCTCTGGTTCTTCCTTAACTTCACGAGCTGGTTCTTCAATTTCAAATGGAATCACAACCTTATTTTCAGGTTTGATTTCCGAGATGGGTAAAACAATCTCTTTATGGGGAGGAGGCAGGTCTTCATTTAATCGAATATCTCCATTTCTATGAGACTGAAATTTATCGTTGAGGCTAGGTGCAGGAGTATAAGTCTCCCTTCTATTGATTAAAGGCTCTGATACGATCGGTTCAGAAGACCGAATCGTGTTGGTATAACTATCTTCTTCCTCAACATTTAATTCGTCCTCATCTTCTTCGCTGTTTTTACGTGAATCGAAAATACTAAATTTAAGGTCCAGATTGTATACTAAGATCAATGTTGTTAAATACGCAAAGATCAATATACCAGCTACACCTACTGTACCGATTTGAGCCTCCAATAACTTATTTGTCCAAAAACCAAACTTTCCTTCTAAGATATGGGGAACTTTGGCAAAAAAACTATGTAGAAATCCTAATGTAACAGATATGAAAACAATCGCTATAAAGGAATAGATAATAGTACGGTAGACCGGTAAGATTGATTTTTTGTACAATAATTTATACCCAATTACAAAAAATACAAGTATAAACAAGAAAGAAGCTACACCAAACCAATTGTAGATAAATTGATTTGCGAATAATGCACCGTATTTTCCTAGTCTATTTTGTACAACAGGAAGCTCTATATCAGGATTATCGATTTCTTCGGCTGTATTCATCACGACGCCCCAACCACCATTATTAGTAGCGATATAGCTTTGATCTTCTGACCAGGTGAATAAATACGAAACAAATGCAATCCCCAATAAGACTGCACATAGTATGAGAAATGCACCTAAAATTTTTACTAATTTTTGTTGCATTTCTGATAAGTCTCTAGCTGGAGCTTCCTCTTTATCTTCTACCTTCTTATTCTTGGGAGTCTCTTTTTTTGTACTCCTCTTAAATGATGTATTAGCGCTAGATGGTCTGAATGTATTTCCTTTATTTGACATGAATGTTTCACAGTTATCCTTCATACAAACTTAGGTATTTAGAAGGAAATTTAATTGTCTTATAAACCTTTTATTTTTTGTTGTAGCATTTTATTTATAACAAACGTTTTTTATACAGACGATCGTTGAATTTGTTGAAAAATAAAAAAATAAAAATGAAAAAAGTATTATTTTTTGGATTCAGTGTAATAGTTTTTATGCTGACATTAAATTCATGCAATAAGCTAGATGATGATTTCACTTATGTAGAAATCTCTGCAGTGTCTGCCGTGAATGTTGTACCTGGTTCTGCTGGATTGGATATCGGTCTGGATCAGAATAAATTGAATAATAATTGGGAAGGTGTTTTTTCTTATAACCGATATTTGTTTTATAAAAATGCTTATCCCGGCAGTAGACTAGTACGCGTTTTTGATCCAAGATCTAATACCGGAGATACCGCATTAGTAAGTAAAAAGGTAATCTTTACACCGGGTAAATTCTATAGCCTTTATGTGATCGGTAAAGACAAAGTTGATGTGCTGGCTACTGAAGATGATTTTGGTACATTAAAGCCTGGATATGCTAAATTTAGATTTATGAATTTAAGTCCTGAAGCACCTAAATTGACGCTTACGTTAAATGATGTGGATAGTTTAGCTGTTAAAGATAAAGCTTATAAGGATCTTACTCCTTTTAAGACTATTAAAATTGCTGATGTATATAAGCTGAAAATAAATGGTGCTGGAATGACTGAATTGTTAGGGGATTTTAAACCTGAAGATAAAGAGGTGTATACGATTTATGCTTCGGGCTTAACCTCGAGTAGCGATACCAACAAAAAATATGGTTTTCAAATTATTAAGCATAAATAAATATTTCCGTTATAATTTTGGTTGATTATAATCATGAAGCCTGTTCTGAGAAGAACAGGCTCTTTTTTATCTAGAATAATTCGTCCTATTTTCAGAAACTGTATTTAATCGGATTGGTAAGATGTAACTAACATTGACGGGAATACCTCTTTGCTTTCCAGGTTCCCATTTTTTCATTTTTTTAGCTACTCTGAGTGCTGCCTCGCCGGTACCATATCCAAGATCACTTTTGATTTTAAAATTTCTTGGTTCCCCACTTTTATCGATAACAAATTCCACTTCTACTACTCCGTTTATTCCTGACAACAATGCTTCTGATGGAAAATTATAGTTTAGACCTATAAATCTCATCAATGATGCGATCCCCCCCGGATACTCAGGTTGCTTACCTGCGCTAATCGAATCGTAGGGTGTTTGCTGACCTAATGAATCTGTTGTAACGCCCGAAATCAGCTTACCTGCTGTGAAAGTCTCAACGAACGTATATCGCTTACCATTAAAATGACCTTTCCATTCGCCTTCTTTTTTATGGTTTACATAATTTCCTTCTTCATAGCTATATTTATCGCTATCATCCGAGACTGCGTAGCCATTTCCATTTCTTAATAGCATGTTTCCTATAGAATCGATATAGGCTAAATAGAGCGGTTCTTCGATTTTATATTTTCCTTTTTTATTTATGGTGTAGGGAAAATATAGGATGGATTTAACTCTACCATTCTCATGATAGTAAAAAGCGGTATCGATCTGTTGGGAATGCTTCGAGTACATGACTTCAGATTTCATGTTTCCGTTTTCAAACAGTTCATATTTTTTACCTTTAAATTTTGTTGCAAAAATATCGGTTACTTTACCTTGAAGCTTGAGCGCATTATTTGAAAGGTAAAACTCCTCGACAATCGTATCATTAGATTTTTTTTCAGGAATAGTTACTATGCGTGCGTAGTATGCTTTTTCTAACTCTTTGGTTACTTTATCTTCTTTTGTATATAAGGTCTGAATATTGATTTGACCATAAGCGATGGTACATGTAAGTAGCGATAAAAAGATAATTAGCGCGATATTTCTCATTAAATTTAAAATTTTGATGCAAATGTAATTTTATAAAGTGTAAAGATAGCAAAAGTTTATAAAACAAAAATGACCGATCAAATCGGTCATTTTTATTTTATAAATTTAAAAAAACTTACTCAGCAATAATTAAATAGTAATTTTTCTTTCCTCTTTGTGCAATGATATATTGATCATTGATCAAGTGTGATGTGTTGATTACTTGGTCGATATCTGTCGCTTTCTCGCGGTTGATCGATACACCACCACCTTGTAGCATTTTACGTGCTTCACCTTTAGAAGGGAATACCTGTGTATTGACCGCTAACAGATCTAAAATATTGATCCCGCTGCTTAGCAATTCTTTTGAAATATTAAATTGCGGAATACCTTCGAATACATCTAAGATCGCTTCATGGTCCAATCCATTTAAGAATTCAAGCGTACCATTACCAAATAAGAAATCTGACGTTTTGATTGCCGTTTCATAAGCTTCTTCCGAATGGGTACGGATGGTGATGTCTTTTGCCAAAGCTTTTTGTACTGCTCTTGTATGTGGAGCAGCATCATGCTCTGCTATAATGGCGTCCAGTTCTTCTTTTGATTTTAAGGTGAAGATCTTAATCCAGTTTTTAGCATCATCATCTGAAGTATTTAACCAAAATTGGTAATATTTATAAGGGGAAGTCTTCTTTGGATCTAACCATACTGCTCCTGATTCTGTTTTACCAAATTTTTGACCGTCTGCTTTCTTAATTAATTGTGTTGTGATCGCAAAAGCAGTTCCTTGATCTTGACGACGAATAAATTCGGTACCTGTTACGATATTTCCCCATTGATCCGAACCGCCCATTTGTACTTTACAATTGTGATGTTTCCAGAGATAATAGAAGTCATATCCTTGAATCAGTTGGTACGAAAATTCTGTAAATGAAAGGCCGTTTTCACCTTCCAAACGCTTTTTTACAGAATCTTTAGACATCATATAGTTAACAGTAATCAATTTACCCACATCACGAATAAAATCCAAAAATTTGAAATCTTTGAACCAGTCGTAATTGTTAACCATTTTGGCGTCGTTTTCACCTTCTCCAAATGCCAGGAATTTCCCTAATTGATTTTTCAAACAGTTCACATTATGATTTAATGTGTGTTCGTCCAATAGGTTACGTTCTGCAGATTTGAAAGAAGGATCTCCAATCATTCCCGTTGCACCACCAACCAAAGCGACAGGCTTATGTCCTGCATTTTGGAAGTGTATCAATGTCATGATTTGTGTCAAGTGACCTACGTGTAAAGAGTCACCAGTTGGATCAAAACCAATATAACCAGATACTTTTTCTTTATTTAGTAAGTCTTCAGTTCCTGGCATAATGTCTTGAAGCATGCCTCTCCAGCGTAATTCTTCTACAAAGCTCATTGTGTAAAATGGATTAAAAATTTTAATATAAGCCACAAATATAAGAGATTAAGCTGTATATTGAGTCAATATTTATCGTTAAATGACTACGACGGGTATAAAAATGATGTTATGAATTTTTTGTCACACTTTTATTTCGAACGTTTTGCAACGACTCCAGAGCGAGTTGTCGGTAGTTTACTACCTGATCTATTGAAAAATGCAGATAAGAATTTTGTACTCAGACCCAATAATTTTGAAGATAAACTTAGTGTCAATCCTTTACATTTGGATTTATTGAAAGGATGGAATGGACATGTCGAAGTGGACCGCTTATTTCACAACTCGGATTATTTCTTTCACCACACGCACGAAATTAAAGAATCCATCCGGCAGGAGCTAATCGGCTTGCCGATCCGTCCATCTTTTTTTGCCCATATTGCACTTGAATTACTGTTGGATCATCTTTTGATCGTGGATAAAGCAATATCTATTGCTAAATTGTATACGGCATTGGAAAAAGTGAACCGTAGTGCTTTACGATCTTTTTTAATGATCAGCGAATTGAAGGACATAACCAAGTTTGAGACCTTTTTTGATAAATTTCAATCCTCGCAATATCTGTACGAGTATGCTGATATGCAACAGCTTACTCGAGCTTTATTTCAGATTTGTAAACGTTTATGGTCTTTTGAAGTCGGAGAGGAGCAGGTTTTATCGGTAAACAGTAAATTAACGGCATATATGGATGCAAATTTGATCGATTTCCACAAGATTTATCAGTATATCCAATATGAAATGATAGATTTTGAATAGTATGCGTATTATATGCTTACTATCCATCTATTTTTTTTATTTTCGTAACCAATTACATAACTTATTAACATAAACTACATGTTTAAAAGACTTTTTCGCAAGAAAAGTGTTGATCAAATTATATACGACTCCCAACATGGAGAGGGTTCTGGGCTTGCAAAAGTACTAGGTGTAAGAGATTTGGTTTCACTTGGTATCGCTGCCATTGTTGGTGCTGGGATTTTCAGTACAATTGGATTGGCAAGCTATGAAGGTGGACCAGCGGTTTCACTTTTATTTATTTTCACCGCTTTTGCATGTGTATTTACAGCTTTATCTTATGCGCAGTTCGCGAGTACGGTTCCCGTTTCAGGTAGTGCATATACTTACGCTTATGTTGCTTTTGGCGAATTGTTTGCTTGGATCATAGGTTGGGCATTGGTTTTGGAATATGCTGTATCTAATACGGTTATTGCGATTTCGTGGTCACAGTACTTTGCTTCCATGCTTGAAGGATTTGGGATCCATATACCGGCATGGCTATCTATGGCGCCTGGTTATGCATTGGATGCATCTAAGAAGCTTGCAGAACACGGTGCAGCAGCTTTAACTGCTGCTGATAAACATGGGTTAGAAGCTTATTTGAGCGCTCCTCGCGTAGGAGGGGTACCTATTATATTTGATCTTCCTGCGGGCATTATCACCGTCTTAGTGACTGCTTTAGTTTATATCGGGATTAAAGAGTCTCAGCGTGCTAGTGCTATTATGGTGATGATTAAAGTTGGGATTATCTTGGCTGTTATTTTTGGTGGTATGTTTTACGTTAAACCGGAAAATTGGACACCATTTGCTCCAAATGGAATGCATGGTGTCATGGGAAGTGTTGCCGCTGTCTTTTTTGCTTTTATCGGTTTTGATTCTATTTCAACAACAGCTGAGGAATGTAAAAATCCACAGCGTGATCTGCCTAAAGCCATGATCTGGTGTTTGGTGATCTGTACGGTCCTATATGTAGCCATTACGTTGATATTAACGGGAATGGTCAACTATACGGAATTGAATGTAAAAGATCCGTTGGCTTTTGTATTTAAATATGTTGGCTTTGACTATATGGCAGGTATTATATCAGTTACTTCAGTGATCGCTATTACAAGTGCCCTATTGGTCTATCAATTGGCACAACCGAGAATCTGGATGACTATGAGTCGTGATGGATTGATGTCCAAGAGGTTTGCTCGTATTCATCCAAAATATAAAACTCCTTCTTACGCAACAATTGTGACAGGCATTGTCGTTGGCGTACCTTCCTTATTTTTTAAAATGGACTTTTTCGTTGATTTGACTAGTGTAGGTACTTTTTTTGCTTTTATCATGGTATGTGCGGGTGTACTGTATATGGATTATTCCGGATTATCTGAAAAATCAAAATTTAGGGTACCTTATTTAAATGGTAAATATCTGGTTGGGGTGGGGTTATTGACTGCGATTGTTTTGATCGGGATATACGGTCAGTCTATTTTAGTAGAATGGAAGAACTTAACCTTTATGGAGATCGTCGAGCATAAAGTGCTGGTAATTATTTTTTGGTTGACCTGGTTGGGGCTGAGTATCTATAGTTTTAAGATGAATTTTTCATTATTGCCCGTTACCGGTATTTTGATCAATCTTTATTTGATGACAGAACTGGGGGCCAGTAATTGGATTATATTTATTATATGGCTCATTGGAGGTCTCGTTATTTACTTTTTGTATGGATATAAACATTCAAAACTAAATAAGGAAAGTCTTTCTCCCGAATTGTAAAGACATAAAAAAAGCTCTAAATTATTTTTAGAGCTTTTTTTATGTCGTCTAGAATCTCCAAAGGAGTATTCGACCCACTTTATTTCCTTGTTCCATTCGGATTACCTCTACTTCTGCGACATTGAGTTTTTTCAGTTTGTGCTGCAAACTTCTAATATCTTCTCGATGTGCGACCAATGTGGAGAACCATTTTACTTGATCTTTATAGAACTGACTTTCAAAGATCATTCGTCCGATAAAAGCCTTTTCACCACCATCACACCACAGCTCGCTTCCTTGACCTGCAAAACTTTGAACGATATGCTCCTGTTCTGCCGACTTTAAGCTTTTTATCTTACGGTCTGCTTGTGCCAATGCTTCTAATTGGGATGAGAAGAATGGGGGATTACAGATCACCATATCATATTTTTCATTTTCAAGAATGATATCCTTGAAGATGGCTTTGGGATTATTTTGTAACCTAATCTGAACATTATTTTTAAGTTCTGTATTTAGGCGGACTATCTCAATGGCATTTTTGTATGCTTTTTTTACAATCTCCGAACCTACAAAGGACCAACCGTATTCATGATGACCTACAATTGGGTAGATACAATTAGCTCCAACTCCAATATCTAAAATTTTGACTTGCTTTCCTTTTGGGATCTCGTTGTTGTTTCCTTTAGCTAAGATGTCAGCAACATAGTGGATATAATCTGCACGACCTGGAATTGGTGGACATAGGTTTTCCTTTGGAATATCCCAAAATTGAATATTATAGTATTGTTGAAGTAATGCTTTGTTTAAAAGTTTTACTGCTTCTGGATTTGTAAAATCTATGGTTTTTGTACTATAATCATTAACAAAAACAAAAGGTTTGAGTTCAGGAACGATTTTAATTAATTTATTAAAATCGTATGCATTAAGATGTTTATTTCTAGGGTGAAGTTTTTTTGTGGGAGCTGTTGCTGTTCCTGCCATAATGTTGTATTTGATGCAAAAATAAGCTTTTATTTTAACACATTTCTTAAATAATAATAGCTTGCATTAAAATCTAATAAATGATTGATCGATATTTCTTTTTCCTTTTGTCCTGACAATTATTGGGTATAGCGGCATTTCAATGAACCTGAAGGGAAATGGGGATTTTTAATAAATAAAAATGCCTCCAAATCGTGTTGATGTATTTGGAGGCATAACGTTTTCAATAGTATGTTTTATTAATTGTTCTTTCGCTTTAAGTCTATCGTAGTGGTTTGTGGTAAACTTAAAGGGACCCGTTCAATGGTTACAAAACTAGCATCCAATCCAAATCCTTTTTCTTCAGAAAGACTTAGTTTTTTGAGATAACCATATATTTCCATAATGATACGTTCCGACCAGCTCAACTGATTTCCTTTTGACAATACTTTTTCCAACACGACAAATTTAAAATCTCCGGGGATTTTGTGTTTTTTTAAAGTATCGTATTGGCTTGTGATATCGATTTCACCTTTTTGAACCATATCTTCAACGACTTTTCTAAAGAGCAAACTGATACGTTGTTCTTCTCTAAAGCCGAGTTTGAAATCTATGCGAATGAGCTTTCCCGGAATTAATTGATCGATCGTATATTCGCGTGTATGCGGGTGGTCCATCACATCAACGTGAACCAACCAATAGACGTCAGCGCGTTTTGGTTTTTTATTCAATATGGAATAAATGATCTTGGATTCAATTTCTGATTTGAAATTGGCACTAGTCAAATACACTAAATGTGATGCGTAAGGTGGTACGGACTTGTCTTCACTCAATTCTGAAATGATAGGATAGTATTTGTCGATATTGATGAAATTAACAAATCTGTTTTTAATGCGTCTAGCACTCCACCAAGCATACATGATGAGAAATAGGAGAGAGGCTAATAATAAGGTAAGCCATCCGCCATGCGCGATTTTAACTCCATTTCCGACTAAAAATACCAACTCTAGTATGAGGTAAAAACCTGTAAATAAAACAATCACATATTTATTGACTTTTTTAGCTGCAAGGAAAAATGTCATTAAGACGGTTGTCGTCAAGAATGTTAAGTTGATCGCTAATCCGTATGCAGCTTCCATATTACTGGATTCTCCAAAAATTTTAATAATCAGCATACATCCAGCCCACAGAATCAAATTGATTGAAGGTACATATAATTGTCCTTTTTGATCACTTGGGTACCGAATGGCAACCTTTGGCCAAATATTTAACCTTACAGCTTCTGATATGAGCGTATATGATCCAGAAATCATTGCTTGACTGGCAATAACTGCAGCCATGGTGGCAATCGCAATACCATAACCAAGAAACCAATGTGGCATGATGGCATAAAAGGGGTTGTTTTCTCCTAAGACTTTCCCTTCTTGGGTTAATAACCACGCACCTTGACCAAAATAATTAAAAACGAGTGTTAGTTTTACGAAAATCCAACTGATTCGAATATTATCTTTTCCACAGTGTCCCATGTCAGAATATAGCGCCTCAGCTCCAGTTGTACATAAAAATACCGCCCCAATAATAAAAAGTGCATTGGGATAAGCAATCAGTAATTTAATGGCATAGTACGGATTGAGAGCTTTGAGCACTTCATATTCGAGGTGAATATTGCTAAGCCCCAAAATACCAATCGTCGAAAACCAAATAAACATGAGTGGCCCAAATATCTTACCGACGACGGATGTTCCAAATCGCTGAATGGCAAATAAAAGGGTGATGATGGTCACCACAATTGGAATTGTCGGTAGACCAGGATACTTAATGTCCAAACCTTCAATCGCAGAGGAGATGGTGATTGCCGGTGTAATCATACCGTCGGCAAGAAGGGTTGCTGCTCCGATCATCGCAGGGAAGATCAACCATGGTGCTCTTTTGCGTACCAATGAAAATAGGGATAAGATACCTCCTTCACCTTTGTTGTCGGCCTGCAGTGTAATCAGTACATATTTTACAGTTGTTTGTAAGGTTACTGTCCAAAAGACACAGGATAACCCACCAAGAACAAGGTCTTTGTCGATGACCCCCTTATTCATGATAGCCTTAAATACATAGAGCGGAGAAGTACCAATATCTCCAAAAATAATCCCTAAACTAATTAGGAGACCTGCAAGGCTTACCTTTTGTGCGGTACTTTGATGACTTGTCGTCATTTTTTTATTTGATTTAAGTAAAAAAACCTTCATTTTAACACGAATATGAAGGTTCGTTGCAATTGAAAAACTCGTGCCAAATTTTAGCAATTTGTTTGACAACGCCAAATCTTGTTAAAAATTGTTAAAACACAAATTTTTATTCCATATAAGTTCATAATATCTAAACAAATAACCTACTTTTGTTGTTGATATATTGGTTTAGAAATATTATATTTGATTAAACTATAACCAATCTAAGAAGTCGTATATACAAATGAAATTTAATTTTAAGAAAATAGCTTATTTATGTCTGCTCTGCGTGGTAACGTTGACAGGAAGCTTGGGCTATGCTTCTGTATTACACGCTTCATCTTCTACTAAAAACGAGGATAATCATCATTTATTTTCCTTGGACAAAGCTGATGTTTTAAGTTTTGTCGCAAATCCGGACAATACCAAAGATGCGGATAAGTTAATCAACAATGTTAAGGTTTTTTATAATCCCATTTCTGAACAGATCAGTTTATCTTTTAAATTGAATAAACAGAGTTCTGTGGCCATTAAAATTATGGATGCTTTGGGTAATGAGGTTGTTCAGTTAATGAATGGAAGCTTAGATGCCGGTAATCAAAATTTATCTTTTGATCCGAGTGGTAAACTTAATTCTGGTTTTTATTTTATCCGAGTAGTTTCTGGCTCAGAAACGGTTGTAAAGAGATTCTCTGTTCGTAAATAATCGAAATAATATAACATAAGAAAGGCTTAAATGATATCATTTAAGCCTTTTTCTTTTTAATTGGGTATCTCGTTCTCTTCAATCCACAAACCATCAGATTTGATGATATTGATAAGCTCGTCCAATGCATGTGCAGAGCTCACGTTTTTCTTGACGACTTGTTGTCCACGATATAGTGTGATTTTGTCTGGACCAGCTCCTACATAGCCATAATCCGCATCAGCCATTTCACCTGGACCATTGACAATACATCCCATGATGCCAATCTTTAATCCTTTCAAGTGATTTGTTCGATTTCTGATCATCTGTGTTGTTTCTTGGAGGTCAAAGAGCGTTCGACCGCAGCTTGGACAAGAAATATATTCTGTTTTAGAGATTCGTGATCTTGTGGCTTGTAGTATACCAAATGATAAGGATACGATTTTGTCCAAAGGTGTCGCTGGTGACTCGATCCAAACACCTGAACCAAATCCATCTATTAACAGTGCTCCCAGATCAGTTGCCGCATATAACTGGATTTTAGAAATCGGCTCTTCTGGATTCATAATATCACCAATAGGTCCAGAAAATGCAGCTGGATCATAAGTTCTTTTAATAATCACAGGATTATCTAATCCAATTTCTTGTAGATTTTTAAAAAATTGTCTTTGTTCCGCCATTCCATGTGTGGCTGTTGTTTCTAAGACAAATACGATTGTTTTATCCAGCTGTAGGTTTTCAAATAAACTTGTCGCTAAATCCGTGTTTTTTATTTTGATCAGATTGAGTACAGGATCTTTGTCTGTAGATTGATTGAATTCTTCCAGTGTAAATAAGGGATGGATATTAGCTTTGTTTTGTATATTTCTCCAGGTCTTGTAGTTATAGAGTTGCTTTAAATTTGCCGGCATATTAAATGAGGGCAATTGATCAGCTAAATACACAAAATCAACAGATTGTTCACCCATATGATATTTGTCCAATAGCATATCATATCGATAACCTGCTTGTGACAAAACGTGGGCATCTTTCAAGTTTTGTGTAGATATATCGACAACAACGCGGGGCACTAAGGATCCTCCAATAAAAGTATTGACTTCTTTGGATATATACGGTGTAGCGATATTATTATCTGTTAATTTTAAGATTTGGGGTACCTTTTCCGTATTGATATCATGTTGTCTTTTTGTATATCTATTTACTAAGGCGATTGCCACTGGTGCTTCTTTTTCTGGCTCCTCGGTCAGAGATACGCGCACAGTGTCACCCAATCCATCTTCTAATAAAGTCCCAATTCCTACGGCTGATTTGACTCGACCATCTTCTCCGTCTCCAGCTTCGGTAACGCCTAAGTGCAGCGGATAGTTCATGTTTTCGGAAACCATTTTCTCAACTAAAAGTCGATAAGCACGAACCATTACCTGCGGATTGCTTGATTTCATGGAGATACATAAATTATAGTAATTTAAGTCTTCACAAATTCGAATAAATTCCATGGCTGATTCGACCATTCCTTCTGGCGTATCACCATAATGGCTCATGATCCGGTCAGAAAGAGAGCCATGATTGGTTCCGATACGCATAGCCGTGCCATACTCTTTGCAGATATTGACTAGTGGCTTGAATTTTTTATAGATGCGATCTAGTTCTGCTTGATACTCGCTATCAGTATAATTGAGTTGATCAAATTTTTTCTTGTCGGCATAGTTGCCTGGATTCACACGAACTTTTTCAACAATTCGTGCAGCCACTTCAGCTGCATTGGGTGTGAAATGAATGTCAGCAACTAGGGGTACCTGATATCCCCTGAGGCGCAATTCTTTTTTTATATTGGCTAGATTATTTGCTTCTTTAATAGATGGTGCGGTGATCCTTACATATTCACAACCAGCGTCAACCATTTTTATGGTTTGCTCCACAGAACCTAGGGTGTCCATGGTGTCAATGGTTGTCATGCTCTGAATACGTATCGGATTGTCCCCACCCATCGGTACATCCCCAATCTGCACTTCTCTTGTTTTCCATCTTGAATACGTGGTTTGCGAGTTGCAATAAATATCAGGCAATGTCAAAAGTTTACTTGTGTCCATATCTAATTGCAAAGTTATGTATTCTACTGCACTTATTTAAGCTCTTTTAATAACGAGTTATCGATACAGAAGTAATGCCACCATCGATGGAAATCTGGAATTTATTTTTTGCTTTATCAAAATTAGGCGTAGACAGTGTTCCTTTTTCATTGCCTTTTATAAAACTATCGTCAGCATTTACGGAAGACAAGGCCATTTCTGTCATGATCTGACAAGCCGCATCTTTCGGAATGGCAATTTGAATTGAAGATGCTCCAGCATCAATATTAATATTAGAATTGGTTTGCGGATAACCTAATTTTAGGTCCAAATTACTAGCACCAGCATCAATTGTTAGATTTCTAAGTTTGAAATTTGACAAATCACCTTGAATATCTGCAGCGCCTACATCTAAGTTTAGGTCCCAAATGATATTCTTATTGAGCTTGATCAGCGTTGTGTTGCCTTTTGAGTTTATTCCCTTCTTTGTTTTTCCACTTAAATCCAGCGTCGTATGCTCTTCTTTTGAATCGGCATTCAGCGAAAGAAAATATTTATTGGAATTATTGGTTGCTTCAAATAAATTTGAATCAGTTGTGTCTTTTAACTTGATCTGTGTAGCACCTAAATCAATATTGGCCGTTGCATGTGTGATATTGCCAATTTTTTTAGCGGATACAAAGTTTGAAGTTCCCTTAAAGTCTTCTTCATCCATATCGATATCGATGTGGTTGTTTTCCATGATACGAGATATAAAACTTTGATTGGGGGTGGTGATACCGATATAGGTAAATACCGATAAAATAACACATGTTGTTCCGATAGATATCATATAACCAATATCTTTTTTGGGAACTAGAATATTTACTCCTACCAATATAATCAGTAATGGCCAGTAGCGAAAAACCTCAAACCAATTGAAATCTATAACGTCCAACTTACTTAAAAGCAGTATGATTCCAATGAATAAAAATATAATACCTGTTGTGATTCTCTTTGCGTCCATAATATAATCGTTTATTCTTTTATTTTTAAACTACATCACAAATGTAAACTAAAAATAAATTTTTGATTTTATAAATTAGGTTATTCATGTACTAATCTCGGTAAAATATATCATTTCATCGGTAATTGAGTTAAGCTATTTATGAGGAATGAGTATTTAATAGTTATTTAGAAGTATTGGTTATCTTTGATGCGAAGCATATTTTATCATGGCACTATAAAAAACCAATTTGTATATTATGGTGTTATAATAGTATCTTAGATTTTAATGAAGAAAAAACACTGTAAAAATATATGATATTTCACCATATTGGTTCTTATTTGCTATTGCTACGCTCGGTTTTGAAGAGACCAGAGAAAGGAAAGATTTACTGGAAAGAGACCATGCATGCCATGAACGAAATAGGTCTCGGATCGCTTGGGCTTATTGTTATTATCTCCACCTTTATCGGAGCGGTTATGACGATGCAGATTGCTTTCCAATTGGTTTCTGATTTAATTCCGAATTCAATTATTGGCTCCATCAATCGAGATTCCAATATTTTAGAATTGGGACCTACTATTTCGGCATTGGTGCTCATGGGCAGTGTCGGATCTTCCATCTCCTCACAGATTGGTTCTATGCGTGTGACGGAGCAGATCGATGCTTTGGAAATCATGGGAATTAATGCTCCCGGATATTTGATATTACCTAAAATACTAGCAGGTATCACGATGGTACCGGTTTTAGTGACGATCGCTATTTTTTGTTCTATTGTTGGTGGTCTTATTGGCGGAGCGCTTTCTGGCGCGGTAACACCTTCAGATTACATTATGGGTATCCAAGAAGGGTTTAATGGTTTCACCGTTACGGTTGCATTGGTGAAAGCTTTGGTCTTTGGCTTTATTATTACCTCCATATCTGCATATAAAGGTTTTACTGTAAGTGGTGGTGCTCTGGAAGTCGGCCAAGCAAGTACGAAGGCGGTTGTTATTGGTTGTATAACCATCTTGGCAGCTGATTATTTGATAACGGCGCTGATGCTTTAATTTCTTTAAAAAATTATGATACAAATAGAGCATATTTATAAATCCTTCGGAAGTAACGAGGTACTGAAAGGTATTGATGCTACTTTTGAACCGGGTAAAGTGAGTTTAATTATTGGTGGTTCGGGATCTGGAAAAAGTACTTTGTTAAAATGTATGGTTGGTTTACACGAACCTGATAAAGGTCGTGTTCTTTTTAATGGTCAAGATTTTTCAAAATTGAGTTTTGAAGATCGTATTCCAATCCGTAAAGAAATTGGCATGTTGTTCCAAAATTCGGCACTCTTCGATTCTATGACTGTAGAGCAGAATATTATTTTCTCGTTGGATATGTTTACGGAGATGTCCAAGTCTGAAAAATTGGATCGTGCTAATTTTTGTTTGGAGAGAGTAAATCTGAAAGGACGCAACCAGCTTTATCCTTCAGAGCTATCCGGAGGAATGAAAAAGCGTGTAGGTATAGCTCGTGCAATAGCCATGAGTCCGAAATATCTTTTTTGTGATGAGCCAAATTCGGGCTTAGATCCAGAAACTTCAATCTTGATCGATGAACTGATATTAGAATTGACACAGGAATATAATGCAACCACCATTGTGGTGACACATGATATGAATTCGGTTATGGGAATTGGTGAATACATTCTTTACCTCTATAAGGGACAAAAGTTTTGGGAAGGTTCAAATCAGGATATGATGCGGTCTGATGTAAAGGAGTTAAATGATTTTGTATTTGCAAGTCCATTGATGAAGCGCGCAAAAGAAACGATGTAATCTGTTGATCTTTGCTTATTTGTTTTTAGATTTACGTATCTTTGCGCCAAATTATTGATTTTGACTACAACAGATATACAATTATTGACACCACAACATTGGAAAGATTACGAGTTAATCGATTGTGGTGATTTCGAAAAATTAGAGCGTTTTGGCGATTTAGTCTTAATTCGTCCTGAACCACAGGCTGTATGGCCAAAAACATGGTCAGAGGCGGAGTGGAACAAACGTCATGACATTAAATTTAAAGGTCGTTCTGCTACTTCTGGTGAGTGGATGAAAAAAAATCCTAAAGCACAAGATCGCTGGCATATACAATATAAAAATAATGATGTTGCTATTAAGTTCCGTCTGGGATTGACCTCGTTTAAACATGTCGGTATTTTTCCTGAGCAAGCTGTCAATTGGGATTATATCTCCCAGTCTGTACGTGCCTTTGAAACAGATAAACCGAAGGTTTTAAATTTATTTGCCTATACTGGCGGTGCCTCATTAATCGCGCGTGCTGCTGGTGCTGATACTACGCACGTAGACTCGATCAAACAAGTGGTTACTTGGGCTAATGAAAATCAAGAATTATCAGAAATTGACAATATTCGCTGGGTAGTAGAGGATGCTTTGAAGTTTGTAAAACGTGAGGTAAAGCGTGGAAATAAATACAATGGTATCATATTGGATCCGCCAGCTTATGGACATGGTCCGAAGGGAGAGAAGTGGAAATTGGAGGATCATATCATGGAAATGATGAACGATGTTGTACAATTATTAGATCCTAAAGAACATTTCTTGATCTTGAATACGTATTCACTGGGTTTTTCATCAGTGATCGTAGAAAATCTAATTCGTACTGCATTTCCTAAAGTGGAAAATCTAGAAGTTGGAGAACTTTATTTACAAGCTACAGCAGGGCCTAAATTGCCTTTGGGTGTCTTTGGTAAATTTAGAAAAGTAGCTCAATAGAGATATAAATTACAAAAACAACAAAGGAGTAACATGTTTAGTTACTCCTTTGTTGTTTTTGGACATTAGATTCACGTAGATCTGATCCCTTAAAATTTGATCCCGGCAAGTTCCCTTTCGGCATTGTTGAGCTGCTCGGGTATGCGCTCTATAACATGATTTGAAAAGCCTTTTAAATCATTTTTTAATTTATCATAATAAGCTATTCCTTCTAAAAGCTGATTTTTAAATTTTTCTAAATATTTTATTTTCTTATCATTGACGGTATCGGCATTCATTTCTACGTATTTTTTTATATGTGCCACATAGAGTTGTAGTTCGTTAATAAATAGAAATGGACGGTTATCATTTTTGATCAAATCATCTTTTCCATAGATATGGTTGATCATCTGGTCGAGTGAGCATTTACTTTTAAACCACACCGTATTTGGACCTGGACAAATAGATACAGCGCTTTGTTCTTTAGGTTTTAAAATATCGTATTTTAAATAGGCAGGTGCTGCAAGTCCGTCGCAGAGACATGTTTTTTCAGTAATTCGTGCAAATTCTTTGTCATAGTCTTTTTGTTCTAATGATTTTGCCTCTAATTCTTGAATTTTTTTGTGTTGATATGCGCGAGATGCCGTACAAAGGGGTTCAGCACCAAAATCTGTGTTGGATACGAGGTATTTCTTGATACATGGACTTCCGGGTCTTCCCTGTTGTATTCTTTTTAAACGTAGACGCTCTGCAGAGCTTTTTCTAAAATTATTGAAAGGTACTCCGAGTGGTGAAGCTTCACTGATATAAAAGTCCTGTTCTTCTGAAGTGGTCAGTGCCATTAATGTTTCTTCGTCGACAGTGGTAGCTTCGGGTACGAGTAAAAATGGAGACCCCCAACCTACGGCATCAAATTCATAATATTGGAGTAAAAATTGATGTTCGCTAGCCGTTCCCACTCCGCCTTGTACCGTGTACTTAATGGGTGGAGCTTGTTGAAAATTTTTGTCTTTTTGAATCCAATATTGTTGATAAATATGAAACAGCTCTTGCTGTAATTCTTGTTTTTTATTTTTGAATTCAGATAAAATAGGGCCTAATAAAAAACCATCTGTAGCAAATGCATGTCCACCACAGTTTAAACCCGACTCTACACGGAACTCGGAAACCCAAACTCCTTTTTTTGCTAAATACTTTGCTTGTATTAATGCAGATCTATAATCACTGACCTTTAATGTTATCTTCTTTTTAAACGTGCCATCATCTTGTTGCCAAAAAGCAGGCAATTCGGCGACATATGCGTATAGCTTGGGGTTCATACCTGCAGAAAGAATAACGGAAGATTGTAACTGCGAATTTGCATATCCTCTTAATGCTGCTAGTGCATCTGAAAAGATGTCGTCCTGTGCATTTCCGTTTTTATCATAATTGATCTTATCCACTTTAGACATGATATTGACATCAATATCTCCGGCTTGGATCCATGTTCTGAGGTTTTGTTTTTTCTTTGCCTTTTCTACAATATCGGTTTCGGATAGCATGTCATGGTAGATCTTTTTTGCAGGATGAGATTCCGGTATGAGTTGAAAATAGCGATCAATTTCAGAGCCTTTTTCAAAAAATTCGGTACGCATATGCTCAATCTGTTCTTGGACTAATTGAGCAACCAGGTTGAGATAACTTGAAATTCGGTGCGACCTAAAATCGGCCTCTGTTTTTTTTATGGGAACATATTCTTTCTTATTTATCTGAGAATAATATGCCCGAATACGTTCAATTAATTCATCATCTACGATGGATATAACAGATGATATCCCAAATCGAGCGACTTTTAACGGGGAATCTATTGAGAATGCTAATCCCAAAACGGGAATATGGAATGAGTGCGTCATATCAGTTTTATTTCAATACGAAATACCGAATAAAAAGGATATGAAAAAGTAATGTTTGCCTGATTAAAAAATGATATAAATCACTTTTTAGTGAATGTGAAAATGTTTTCTGCTTTTATATGGCTACCTCGATGTATGTTAGCAGCCATGTCAGTCTGGTGGTCGGTACTTTTTAGATTATAGCAAATGATTGGAAATGCTAGAAAGAAAAAACAAGCGGGGTATCTTAACCCGCTTGTTGTGTTTGTTGTTCTTCTTTAGCAATTCGAGCTAGCTCTTCTTCAAGATCGAGTTCAACGCGAAGATTATTAACAATATGTTTTTGTCTATCGGGAGTATTTTTCCCCATATAATACTCTAATAGTTGCTTTATTTTATTATCCTTGGATAAGAATACTGGATCCAAGCGCATATCTTTTCCGATGAATAGACCAAATTCGGAAGGGGAGATCTCACCAAGACCTTTAAAACGTGTGATCTCTGGTTTGTTTCCTAATTTAGCGATTGCACGTTGTCTTTCTTCATCCGAATAGCAATAGATCGTTTCCTTTTTATTACGCACACGGAATAGTGGTGTCTGTAAAATAGAGACGTGACCTGCTTTAACAAGATCTGGGAAAAATTGCAAAAAGAAGGTTAACAATAATAGTCGTATGTGCATACCATCAACATCGGCATCTGTCGCAAATACAATATTATTATAACGTAAACCGTCCAAGCCATCTTCAATATTTAGGGCATGTTGCAACAAGTTGAATTCTTCGTTTTCGTAGACGATCTTTTTGGACATCCCATAAGAGTTTAATGGTTTTCCCTTTAAACTAAAAACAGCTTGTGTCTGTACATCTCTAGATTTGGTAATAGAACCTGATGCAGAATCCCCCTCTGTAATGAATAATGTCGTTTCTTGATTTCTTTCGTTTTTATCGGAGAAGTGAACTTTACAATCGCGGAGTTTACGGTTATGTAAGGATGCTTTCTTAGCACGCTCATTGGCCAGTTTTTTAATTCCTGCGATATCTTTACGTTCTCTTTCGGATTGAAGGATACGTTTTAACAAGGCATCAGCTGTCTCCGCATTTTTATGCAGATAATCGTCTAATGCTTTTTTAAGAAAATCATTGATGAATGTTCGCACAGTAGGGCCATCTGGTCCAATACTTTGAGAACCAAGTTTTGTTTTTGTTTGCGATTCAAAGACAGGTTCTTGTACTTTTATGGCAATTGCTCCGATGATAGAAGATCGAACATCTGAAGCATCAAATTCTTTTTTGTAAAACTCACGTATTGTTTTTACCAAGGCTTCGCGGAAAGCTGCTTGATGTGTTCCTCCTTGCGTAGTGTGCTGGCCATTGACAAAGGAGTAATACTCTTCACCATATTGCTGACCGTGTGTTATTGCGATTTCGATATCTTCTCCTCTCAAGTGAATGATCGGGTAGCGCATGGACTCTGTATCGATATTCCGTTCTAAAAGATCTTTTAGACCATTTTCAGAGATGAACTTTTGTCCATTGAAATTAATGGTTAAACCTGAATTTAAGAAAACATAATTCCAGATCATGTTTTCGACAAATTCTAAGCGGTATTTATAATTTCTGAATATGGTTTCATCGGGGTAAAATATCACAGCGGTACCGTTACGTTGCGTGGTTTCTTTTTCCTCGTCAGACAATAACTCTCCTTTGCTAAATTGTGCGATACGTGTTACTTTTTCGCGGTATGATTGTACGGTAAATTGTCCAGACAGCGCATTAACCGCTTTTGTACCGACACCATTAAGCCCTACGGATTTTTGAAAAGCTTTACTATCGTATTTACCTCCTGTATTAATTTTTGACACGACATCTACGACTGATCCGATTGGGATACCACGGCCATAATCCCGGACGGCAACTTTATTGTCATTGACCGTAATATCGATCGTTTTACCAGCGCCCATTACAAACTCATCAATAGAGTTGTCGACTACTTCTTTTAATAAGACATAAATACCGTCGTCGTAGGCAGAACCATCTCCTAATTTCCCAATATACATACCGGGACGCAAGCGAATATGTTCTTTCCAATCGAGGGAACGTATACTATCTTCGTTATAAGTACTCATGTTTTTTAATTATTCTTCGGTGTTTAGCAAAAATAGTAAAATAAAGATTAAATATGTGTAGTCAATTTCTTAATTCAATTATTTAGAAGGGCAGAAATCTACAAGCTATCTTTGGTTTGGATAGTGAGCTGTAAATTCTATAAATATTTACTTTAGATTGCTGATTATTTATTTAAATTTAGGAAACGTTATAGCAATAAATTATGGGATTGTTTGATAAAATAAGAAATGAGTTTATCGATATCATCGAATGGGTTGATGATAGTCATGATACGATTGTGTGGAAATTCCCTCGTTATCAGAATGAAATAAAAATGAATTCACAGCTTACTGTACGTGAGGGACAGGTTGCGGTGTTTATGAACGAAGGGGTGATCGCCGATGTTTTTACTGCTGGGAGACATGTGTTGACTACGCAGAATATGCCTGTGATGACCACCTTGCAAGGATGGAAATATGGATTTAATAGTCCTTTTAAAGCGGATGTGTTTTTTATCAGTTTAAGACAATTTACCAATCAAAAATGGGGAACTAAAAATCCGATTATGCTACGGGATGCTGAATTTGGTCCTGTACGATTACGGGCTTTTGGATCGTATGCTTTTCAGGTTAATGATCCTGCTGTGTTTTTAAAGCAAATTGCTGCAACCAATCCAACATTTACCGTTGAAAATATTAATGAGCAACTTCGCAATATCGCGGTCACTCGCGGGATGGATGCTATTGCTGAGTCTAAAATAGCCGTTTTGGATCTGGCATCTCATTATGATGAAGTATCCAACTTTATCCAAGAGAAAATACGCCCTGAATTTGAAGAGATCGGGTTGAATCTGAATAAATTTCTGATTGAAAATATTTCATTGCCTGAAGAAGTTGAAAAAGTATTGGATAAAAGAAGTAGTATGGGTATTGTTGGAAATTTGGGCGCTTACGCTCAATTTCAAGCTGCAAATGCTATGGAAAAAGCGGCTGAAAACCCCAATGGTGGAGGTCTTATGGGGGCTGGACTGGGGGTAGGACTCGGAGCGGGGATGGCTGGCCAGATGACCGGTGTGTTCCAGCAAAATAAGTTTGACGGTAACCAACCTACGGGTGCCTCTCCATCGGCAAGCCCACCAGTAATACCACAAGCTGTCCAATACTACCTCGCGATCAATGGTGTGCAAGAGGGGCCATTTACGATTGAGCAGTTGAAAGATGAGATACATACTGGTAAACTTACTTCTTCTACTCTGACTTGGAAAGCAGGGATGGAAAATTGGATGGAAGCGCGTGAAATAGAAGAATTGACAAGCTTGTTTCATGCTGGTCCTCCACCAATTCCGGGGGCATAGATTCTGTTTATGAGTTTTGAGGATAAAACAACGGAAATCAGTCAGGATTTGAAGTGTCAGGGCTGCGGAGCGATTTTAGCCTATCAGCCTGGTACGTCATATTTAAAATGTGCATACTGCGGTACTGAAAATCAGATTGTGGAACATGCGGGTATTGGAGCTGCCATACAGACGATCGATTATGATGAATTTACAACTGCAATGCGGGATATTCACGATGCCCGGTTTACGATCACGGCTGAGGTCGTGCACTGTCAAAATTGTGGAGCAAACTCAACTTTGGATCCACATGTTACAGCAGATTTATGCGCTTTTTGCGCCTCTCCTCTGGTTATTGATCATCAAGAAAGACGAATTGTCAAACCTCATGGTTTAATTCCGTTTGTTATTGACGAAAAGAAAGCATTTCCGCTTTTCAAAAAATGGGCTGGGGGATTATGGTTTGCTCCAAATGATTTTAAACGTATATTTAATGCGCAGAATAATAGGTTAAAGGGAGTTTATATTCCTTTTTGGTGCTATGACGCTAAAGCAACCTCTTCTTATCAAGGTCAAAGAGGGGAGTATTACTACGTCACGCGGACGCGTCGTACTGCAGATGGTAAGTCAGAAACCTACGAGGAACAGCAGACACGCTGGTATTATGCGTCTGGCCAAGTGTTGAATCGCTTTAAAGATGTTTTGATTAGTGCATCAACATCGTTACCCAATGATTTTGCTTCGAAAATAGGTCCTTGGAACATGGCCTATTTAAAACCGTTTAATGATCAGTATTTGAGTGGATTTATTGCTGAAACTTTTAGTATCGATCATATTGCCGGGATTCAAGCAGCGAAAAGGGTAATGGAAGATATCATTAGCGATACTGTGCGATCTGACATTGGTGGCGATACGCAAAGCATAGATCATATTGATTCGGATTATGAGGACATCAGGTTGAAGTATATTTTACTTCCCGTATGGTTGTCTGCTTATCGGTATAAAAGTAAGAGTTATCAGATTATGGTGAATGCATTTAACGGTAAGGTATATGGACAGCGACCTTATAGTTTTTGGAAAATAACCTTGTTTATATTGCTGATCATTGTCATTATCCTTTTATTAAGTAATATGGGGTAAATTTGAGGCACTGATAAAAATAAAAAATTGTCTTATTGATTTCAATAAGACCATTTTTTATTGACTCTTTTTAATTGTACTATTTATTTAATGAGAGTAAGAAACCAATTGTAAAGTTGGCATCCCAATCAAAAACAAAGGTATCGCAGTTGGTTGCATCTTTTATTGCTTTATAGATGTTAACACCACTTTTGATTTTGACTTTGTCAGTATTGTATGTTTCGGGATTGTTTAATACCGTAAAACGTTCTTCTCCTGTACGTGTTTGTTGTGCTAATTCAAAAGGAACTCCACCGATGATAAAACAGATTTCTCTATTGGCTGATGGAATTTTTGCTGTCAATGATTTTACTTCATTATAAACATCTTCATCTTTGAGGTTCTTTTCATAATATTTAGCACCTGGAGCCTCCAGTGAATTTGTCTGTCCTGCAACCCAAGAAATTTTGGTGTTACCCGAGCCAATATCAACAACAAAAGAATTATCTTGATAAGAAGGAGGCAATACGCATTTAAGGGCCAATTTACCCTCTTGTTCTGCTGTGACTAAATTGACAACAAATCCCATTTTCTTAAGCTCAGAAACAATGATAGCTGTTTTAGGTTCTTTTTGAGCTCCGGAACTGATCACAAAGTGTATGTTTTTTGATTTTACGCCCTTATCAAACATGGTTCCGATATAATCTTTAAGACCTTTGCGAATATCTTCGGTATTGGCCATACCTTCATATACGAATGATTTGCCAAAATCTTTGGAAATAATCTCCCAATGATTTTCTTTATCTATATTCACAACAAAAGAATTGAAGCCCGAAGCACCTACTTCTATTACTCCTTTGTATTCACCGTTTACCGGTTTTTCGGGTTGGTAATTAAAAGTTCTTTTATCATCATTTGATTTATGGGCAGGATTTGAAGAGGTACTGTTTATTGTGGTATCTGCAGTGGATGTTGCTGTACCATCAAATTTACCCGAATTAAATGCCCAGTAGCCAAGTGCAATAAGTGGAATGGCAATAATTATTGCTTTAATTGGCCAGCGTAATCTAGCCCAAGTTGATTTTTCTTCCATAATTTTTATAATATAATTTGTATAACGATTAATCTAATAATGTAAATCCTTTGTCTATTTTTTCTTCGGGTTTGAGTTCGTAACTTGAATCGGCCATTTGACTGACATTCAACACTTTCAAATTGCGCTCATCAACTTTTCGGATAAACTCTTCCAGTTCTACCTGTGTAGGTGCTCCGCCCACCGTAATATTATTGTTTTGATCTAAAAAGTCTAGATTAGATCTGATCGAAGCAATATTTTGGCTGATAGCACCTGTTGCCGCATTCATTGCTTCTTGGAAAGCCCAGCCATCTTTGATATTAAATACGTCGGCAAGCCCTTCTGTCGCATTTTTCATTTTTTGGGTAGCTTCGAGTTTTTTTGAAATAATAGATATACTACTGTCCAGTGTGCTTACATAAATACGGGCGGCACTTTCATTATCTTTCAATACTTCCAAAACTTTAGCAAATTGGTTGGCATACTGTACATAGCTTCGTGCATTTTGTTCTTCCGATTCTCCTTCTTTACCTAAGAGAAATGCTTTTGTGCGCGTCTCTTTTGCATTTCGCAGGTAAGCGTTTGCTTTTTCGGTATTGTTGTTTTGAGTTTCTTTTTTAGCGCTTTCATCTAAATTTGCGGCTTCTGCGGTAAAGCGCTTTGCATAGATATACTTTTCTTCTGCGGTTTTTTGTGCTGTTTCACCACTTTGAATCATATCGATACGGACGCCATCTACATTACTAATTTTTTCTTTAACCCTTTTTAGGGTGTCCTTTGCATCTTTTGATAAAAGCTGTAACGTCTCTATGGGATTATTGCGGATGATCGCTTTTTCACCTTTAAATAATAAGACAGTACCCAATCGATGTAGTAACGCAATGATTTTTGGAGCTAATAATAATAGTGTTAATAATAGGATGCTGAAAATGACAAATAAAATGCTTTTTGCAGCATATTCCAACATGATCGGAAGAAACTTGAAAAAAGCGAAAGCACCTCCGAGTACTAATGCCCAAAAAAATATACTGGAGATTGTCTTCTTGGCTTGAGGAGTTTGCATCTGCGCGGGCAAATGATCACCCAATACTTGAAAAATAGGTAACTGAGATTTTATTTCAGCGGGTATATTGATATAGTGTTCTTTCTTTTCCATTGATTTGTAACTTATGAGATTGATCTCTCTATAATTGCTAAGGTTGTTTGAATATCGTTAACTACTTCATTGACAGCTGCATTTCCAATCGAAATTTTTTGTTCGATCTCTTTTAATTTGGGCTCATATTTCGTGTTAATTTGAGCAAGGGCAACTTGTTTTTTCTGTAAGTCGTCTTGAAGCTTAGAAATGCTGTCGGTTAATGTTTTGATTTCATTGTTTAGTGTTGTCTTTTCAAATTCACGGTCTTGTTCTGCTTTTTGTATTTCCGCTTCCTTTTGTTGTGTTTCTTTGGCTATGGTTTCTTTCAGTTTGTTAGCATAATTAGTGCCAGTTGTTTTTAACTTTTCTTTGGTCAGGCTACTATCCACATATTTCAGTGAAGTATAGGCTGCTTTTAACGTATTTTCATCTACTTTTCCCATTGCTGCAGCTGCATTCCACACTTCAAAAAAATCTAATCCTTGTTCGTTGAGTCTTTCTAATATGCCAAGAACTTTCAGTTTCATTTGTTTGATATCAGTAGATCCATCATTGGCTGTTATCGGAATAGCGGGGGGCAGTTGACTGTTTGAAAGTGGATTTCCTGCGACGGCAGCTGTGTATTCCTTCGTGATCTTTGGAGGAATAGGTTCTTCTTTTATATGGGGCGATGGGGATCGTTCTTCAGATGGAGTCTCTTGGTGGTCTGTAAAAATTAGCTTTTTAAGACTATTCAATATACTTGAGCTTTTATTGTTTTCTTGATCAGTCATAATCTGTGTTAGTTTAGTTTAGTTAAGTAAAAATAACAAAAAATGGCAATCTTGGTTCATGTCATTTGATTTTTAAAATGATATATGATGTAGCGCGATTTTCTAACCGAATTTTAGGGAATGATTGGTGGTGTTGAAATCATTCTATTGGTATTTTGAATATCAGATCATGTGTTTGTACAATATTATAGGACATAAAAAAACTCGAAAATTTAATTTTCGAGTTCTTTGTGTTTAATACGAGATGTGATACTCAGGTACTATCTTCCGAAATCATCTTGTACACGAACGATATCGTCTTCATTCGAAGGGTTTTCGATATCGGTGTGTTGCCAAATTTCAGCTAATATGCCATAACCATCTAATCCAATTAACCTGTGGCGTTGTCCTTGACGTAATTTGATAATACTACCTGCTGTCAATGTTTGAACAACAGATTCATCATCGGTATCTGATACCATAACACCAACAGTTCCGTGAATTACTTTCCAAATTTCGGCACGACGGTGGTGATACTGCCATGATAATCTTTTTTCGGGTGCTACCACGAGAATTTTTGGACTTAATTTTCCAGAAATTTTTAGATCTTTTACATCTAATCCGTCGAAATATTCGTCGGCAAATTTTTGGGCTTGATCTTCGTTGATGACAAAGAAACCGCCCCAAGGTCTGGTTTGATCAGATTTATCAATTTCAAATCCTTTTTCTTTTAACGCTTTATCTAATTCCTCAAATAGCGTTGATTTATCCGTTATCATAAATATGTATCTTAGTAAGTCTATTATATGTTTATTTGAGTGATAAATATAAATAAAATCTTTTAAATAAAAATAGCATAAACGTTTTAGCTATTTTTAACGATCATACTACTGGGGCTGATATATTGATGCTGTTGAGTCATGGTGAACACTTTATCGTCAGATCGATACGTATAAATAAACCTAAAGCGTAGTAGGTTTTCATTTTTTGACTCGGACTCGCTAGTGGCTCATGATCCGATCACAGGTAGATCTAGCTTACGCTGGTCTATCGCTTGAAGAGATGGATCAGTGCTTGTTAAATCTCTAAAAAAACATGGTCTGGCGTATGATAAACCTAGTTTTTCGGATTATTAGCTTATCAATAAGTATAGCTAAAGTCAGTAGGTTATTCGAATTTCCTTCATCTGTAGCGCACACAATATTCTTACCATATACAGCATAAATCCGTGTTAAGTCCGTGGTGACTGCGTGTTAAGTCCGTGTTTTTAGTATTTTGACGATGATAGTACCATTTATAGACCCTGCTTACCTATATCAGATATATTGAAATGGCATCCTATTATGATCGGGACGTAGTGCCATAGATGACGGACAAGAGGCGCTATTACTTGATCTTAGAGCAGATCGTATCCAGTATAATCTTGACCAAGATTTCGGTAATAACCATCATTGGGTGTTTTGATATCAATATCAATAATTTGAAAAGTGGTATGGTTTAAAATATACAACAGGTTGTATAGCGGTGTATGATGTGCTCATGTTTTTTACGATACCTTACTTCATCAGACTTAGATCGTATCATTATTTCCTCTCAGAATATTTGATTAGTTTTGTAATTCCACATTAAAATTATCAGTATGTCAGAAATAAAAATAGATCGTGAAAATACGGCTTTTATGCAAGCTGTTGCTTTTGTTAATCAAACAAATCAACATATTTTTCTTACTGGAAAGGCTGGAACCGGAAAAACGACATTTCTGAAATATATACGTGACCATAGTTATAAAAAAATGGCGATCACTGCTCCGACCGGAGTGGCGGCTATGAATGCGGGAGGGACTACTCTTCATTCGCTTTTTTGGTTGCCTTTTGGGACTTTTATTGAAGATCATGAATTGAAATGGGACGAACAAGATGGCCACATCTATAACAAAAGCCGTTTATTTAGTACGATTAAATTAACGAAACAGCGTCGTACTATCCTTCAGGAGCTGGAACTGTTGGTGATCGATGAGGTGTCGATGGTTCGTGCTGATACATTAGATGCTATCAATGTTATCCTGCAATCAGTACGTCGTGATATGCGTCCATTTGGTGGTTTGCAATTGCTTTTTATTGGCGATTTATATCAATTGCCTCCTGTCGTGCGTGACCATGAGTGGCAGGTGCTACGCAATCATTATACTTCGGTATTCTTTTTTAATGCTAAAGTGCTTCGTGATAATCCTCCGATTTTATTGGAGTTAGATAAGATCTATAGACAGCAGGATGAAGGTTTTATTTCCATCTTAAATGCCATTCGAAATAATAACTGTGATACGGAGATGTTGAAGGAACTGAATACGTATTATAAACCTGATTTTGAACCGAAGGAAGGAGATCAATTTATTACGCTTACTTCCCACAATCGGAATGCTGACGATATCAATGGTAAAGCACTGGCTAATCTATCGGGAAAAATGCTCAATTTAAAGGCTGTTGTCAAGGATGATTTTGCACAGGGATCTTATCCTGCCGAAGAAATTCTGTCTTTAAAAATTGGTGCTCAGGTGATGTTCATACGGAATGATACGGGAGAGGATCGAAAATACTATAATGGCAAGATCGGTACGGTGAAGGATATTAATCTGCAAGCGGGCACAGTGGTTGTCAAATTTCCGGACGGGAGTGAGGATGTGACAGCGAAACGAGAGACTTGGGAAAACATCAAATACAACTACGATAAGGGACAGGATCAGATCAAGGAAGAGGTATTAGGTACATTTTCGCAATTTCCGCTGCGGTTAGCGTGGGCGATCACGATCCATAAGAGCCAAGGTTTGACATTTGATAAGGCGATCATAGATGCTGGAACTTCTTTTGCGGCAGGACAGGTGTATGTTGCACTGAGTAGATTGACGAGTTTAAAAGGATTAGTATTGAAATCCATTATTCCGGCATATGCAATCAGAACGGATAGCCAGGTCGTCGAATTTGCTTTGCGTTCTTCATTTCAAACGGATATTAAAGAAATTTTGGAGCAATGCCAAAGAACTTATCTGGCACAAAATTTAATCCAGTGTTTCCGTTGGGACTATTTGACTACTTCCTGTCAAGAACAGGTGGTTGCATTGGCCGACCGCAATATTGACAATAAAGTGGAAGCCGAGGCTTTTTGGTCTACGATGCAATCAAATTTGCTTACGCAAGAGAAGGTGGCGCATAAATTCATTACTCAATTGTACGAGCTATTGAAAAAAACCGACCAACATGTCGATTATGCTTTGATATGTGAACGTACTACATCTGCCGTCAACTGGTTTTTACCTAAGATGGATCAAGATCTGGTCGCCGCATTAGATCAGCACATAAAAGATTGGCAGATTAAGAAGCGAACAAAAAAATATATCGATGAAACCAAAGAGCTGCTTTTGGATTTTAAGCGTAAGCGCGAGCAGCTTCAACAATGTTTGACTATCGCTGATGCTTTATCTAAGAAAGATGATTTTCAACAAGCTTTGGAGCAGGTGCAGGAACAGTCTAAGACAAAAGAAAAAGAAGACCTTGTGGTGCAAAATGAGGAGGGAGAAAGTGCTAAAAAGCTTGATACTAAACAAGTAACTCTCGAGCTTTATAAGGACGGTGCTACTATCGAAGAAATTGCGGTGAAAAGGGGGATGGTAGCAGGGACTATTTATGGGCACTTAATTCATTTTGTTGGTACAGAAGTCGAGGCTACAGAATTGATCGAACAGGATAAATTGGATCTCATTATTAATACCATAAAGGCACATCCTGGTAAATCTTCTTCAGAATTGAAGATGATGTTAGGGGCTAGTATCGATTATCCTCATATTAAAATCGGACAAAAAGTTTTAGAAAATCCAGTTCATGATTAAGATGTTTCAAAATATGTGTATGTTTGTAAAAGTTAGCTATAAATAGCCATGGGAAAGTCTAATAAAAACCCAAATAAGTGGATGGTTTTTATCTCGTTGCCACTGCAAATGGGAGTCACCATTTATTTGATGTATATGTTAGGCACATGGCTAGATGAGAAATACCATTTTTCTAATGGTCTTGCCATGAAAATATGCACATTTATCGGTATTTTCGCCTCACTTTATCATTTTATACGAGAAGCTAATCGATTGAACAGGGATGAATAATTACATTAAATTTATTGCAATACTTCTAATTTTTACTGTTATCCTTTTTGGGGCACACTATTATGCGTTACCATCTTTTGGGATTACTGATTTTAAAAGTTTAACGGGTTTTGAACTGTATAGCTTATATGCATTTGAATCTGTTGCATCATTAGTGCTAGTAATTGTTATCCTGATCTCCGATGCTGTAATGCCCAAAAATATTGGTTTTATTTTTTTGGGATTGATCACGTTAAAGGCTGCATTAAGTTATGTGTTTTTTAGAGGTGGTTTAAATCATTCGTCGGGTGATATCTTCGAATATAATTTTTTAATCGTGTTTTTTCTTTACTTGTTTTTTGATGTATTAGTCGCATTTAAGGTCATTAATAAAGAAGTGGAATCAGTCAATAAGTAATTTTAATAAAAAGTTCAAATTAATCGCAAAAAATGACAAATAATATTGTATTTTTGCGCAAAAATAAAAAAACAGAACATGGGGAGCGTTAAGAAAGCATTTCTTTTTTTTGCAGTGATTTTATTTACTGTTAATCCGTTTTTTGCTAAAGCTAATGAAGTAAGCGAAGAGCCTAAATCTCAAGACGAAGAGATTAAATCCTACATCGAGCATCACTTGCAAGATGATCATTATTTTTCTTTATTTACAGATAAAGAAGCGGGTAAAACTTTTGGATTCCCATTGCCTGTAATATTAATTGATGGTGGAATTAAAGTTTTTATGTCTTCGGCATTCGATTTCGGAAAACAAGTAGTCGAAAAAGATGGTCAATTTTATACATTATACCATGGTAAAATTTATAAAACGGATGCTGCGGGTACACTTAATTATGATGAACATCATCACCCTACCAATAAAAAACCTTTAGACTTTTCTATCACGAAAAATGTTTTTGGTTTACTGTTAACGACTGTAATATTATTTTGGGGCTTTTTAGGCCTAGCAAAAACATACAAAAAAGGTGCTAATAACTTACCAAAAGGTTTTGGACGTGTGTTGGAGCCCATGGTACTTTATGTACGTGATGAGATGGCGATTCCAAATATCGGACATCGTTATAAAGAATTTATGCCTTACTTATTGTCGGTTTTCTTTATGATCTTGGTTTTAAATCTTTTGGGTTTAACACCGCTAGGATTCAATGTGACTGGTAATATCACGGTTACTTTCTGTTTAGCAATCTTTACATTTTTATTTATCAATCTGAAAGCAAATAAGGATTATTGGAAACATATTTTCTGGATGCCAGGTGTACCAGTTCCTTTCAAAATTGCTTTAGCACCCATTGAGTTTTTAGGTTTATTTACTAAACCATTCTCTTTAATGGTTCGTTTATTTGCCAATATTACGGCTGGTCACACAGTTGTAATGGGTTTAATTGCCGTTGTTTATTTGCTACAGGAGCAACTATCGGTAGGTGGAAGTATCGGTGTGTCAATGTTATTGACGACCTTCCTTATGGTAGTTGAAATATTAGTCGCATTTTTACAAGCGTTTATCTTCACGATGTTGTCATCTCTATTTATTGGAATGGCTGTCGAAGAACATAACGAGGCACATCACTAAGAAATTTTTTGTTTAATTATATTTAAATCATTTATTATGTACAATTTAATTGGAGCAGGTTTAATCGTTATCGGAGCAGGATTAGGTCTAGGTAAAATCGGTGGTTCAGCAATGGAAGCAATCGCTCGCCAACCAGAAGCAGCTAGTAAAATCCAAACTGCGATGATCATTATCGGAGCCTTATTAGAAGGTTTAGCTTTCGGTGCGTTATTATTAGGTAAATAATCACCCAATGAATTTAAAAGTATTATTTATGACGGTTGGTCATAAATAATACTTTCAATTAGACGAAATACAAAAAATATTATCATACATCAATGGAAAAATTAATAGAACAGTTTTCATTTGGTTTGTTTTTCTGGCAAGTCATCATCTTATTAATCATTATCTTTTTATTAGGTAAATTTGCTTGGAAACCGATCATGGCTGCTTTGGCAGAACGTGAACAAGGTATTTCTGATGCTTTGGAATCTGCTGAAAAAGCTAAGTTGGAGATGGCACGTTTGACAAATGAAAATGAATCCTTATTGAAGGAAGCACGTGTAGAACGTGATCTTATCTTGAAAGAAGCTAAAGAAATGAAAGATAAGATTGTTGCTGAAGCAAAAAATGTAGCGCAAACAGAAGGTGCTAAAATGATTGCTCAAGCGTCAATCGAAATCAATGAGCAAAAGAATAAAGCAATGGCAGAAGTAAAAAATCAAGTTTCTACTTTAGCATTGGATATTGCTCGTAAAGTATTAAGCAAAGAATTTGAAGACCAAAATAAGCAAGAAGCGTTGATCGCAGATTTGCTTAAAGACGTGAAAGTAAACTAATCGGTCATTCAAATTTTATCATTAAAGAAGTATGTCAGTATTTAAAGTAGCATCAAGATATGCGAAATCATTAATTGATTTGGCAAAAGAACAAGGTAGTTTGGACGCTATCAAAACGGATATGGATCAATTCATCGAAGTTTTGAAAGCTAATCCTGAGCTACGTGCAGTATTGTCTAATCCAATTATTAAATTGGACAAGAAAGTAAATATCTTAGAGGCATTATTTAAAGATAAAATCAATCCTGCTATTTTATCATTCTTCAATATCATGATCCAAAAGGGTCGTGCTGAAGTGATCGAAGCTGCTGCTCATGAGTTTGTTCGTGAGTACAATGAAGTAAAAGGAATTGTAAACGCTACAGTAATATCTGCAGCACCACTTTCTGATACTAATTTATCAGAATTAAAAGCAACAATTGCCAATCAAATTAATGCACAGGTATTGATTACAAATAAAGTTGATCAATCGTTGATCGGTGGCTTTGTGATTACTATTGGTGATAAACAATATGATGCAAGTATTGCAGGTAAATTAAATAGATTAGAAAGATATTTTGAAGGTCAACGCGTATAGTGTTGATTTTAACATTTAACAAAATCAAGAACCCCTTATAATAATAACAATGATAGAGGTAAGACCAGATGAGGTTTCGGCAGTTTTAAGAGAACAATTGTCGGGCTTTAAATCAGAAGCCGAACTAGAGGAAGTTGGTACCGTACTTAGTATTGGTGACGGTATTGCTCGTATTTACGGCTTAACTAAAGTTCAGTCCGGTGAATTGGTTGAATTTGATAACGGATTACAAGGTATCGTATTAAACTTAGAAGAAGATAACGTTGGTGTTGTTCTTTTAGGTCCTTCAGACATCGTCAAAGAAGGTGATACTATCAAACGTACTAATCGTATCGCATCTATTAAAGTAGGTGAAGGTATGTGCGGTCGTGTTGTAAATACATTAGGTCAGCCAATTGATGGTAAAGGACCTATTACAGGTGAGACATACGAAATGCCAATCGAGCGTAAAGCTCCAGGTGTATTGTTCCGTCAACCAGTAACTGAGCCATTACAAACAGGTATCAAAGCTATTGATGCGATGATTCCGGTAGGTCGTGGACAACGTGAGTTGGTAATCGGTGACCGTCAGACAGGTAAAACTGCTGTATGTATCGATACAATCTTAAATCAAAAAGAATTTTATGATGCTGGTCAACCGGTATTCTGTATCTATGTTGCTATCGGTCAAAAGAACTCTACAGTTGCGAATATCGTTCGTACTTTAGAAGAGCGTGGTGCAATGGCTTATACCGTTGTTGTTGCTGCTTCAGCTGCTGATCCAGCTCCATTACAGTTCTACGCGCCAATGGCGGGTGCTGCTATCGGTGAATTCTTCCGTGATACAGGTCGTCCGGCTTTGATCGTATATGATGATTTATCAAAACAAGCGGTAGCTTACCGTGAGGTTTCATTATTATTGAAAAGACCTCCGGGACGTGAAGCATATCCAGGTGATGTTTTCTACTTACATAGCCGTCTATTAGAAAGAGCTGCGAAAATCAATGCTTCTGATGAGATTGCTAGAAATATGAATGATCTTCCTGAGTCTATCAAACACTTGGTAAAAGGTGGTGGTTCATTGACTGCTCTTCCTATTATTGAGACTCAAGCGGGTGACGTTTCTGCGTATATCCCTACAAACGTAATCTCGATTACTGATGGTCAGATTTTCTTGGAGTCGAACTTGTTTAACGCAGGTATCCGTCCAGCGATCAACGTCGGTATTTCTGTATCTCGTGTAGGTGGTAACGCTCAGATCAAGCCAATGAAAAAGGTTGCTGGTACATTAAAATTGGATCAAGCACAATACCGTGAGTTAGAAGCTTTCGCAAAATTTGGTTCTGATCTAGATGCAGCAACTAAAGGAGTTTTAGATAAAGGTATCCGTAACGTTGAGATTTTAAAACAAGCGCAATACTCTCCGGTTTCTGTTGAAAAACAAGTAGCCATTATTTATGCAGGTACTAAAGGTTTATTCCGTTCTGTTCCAGTAAATAAAGTGAGAGAGTTTGAAGAAGAATATTTAACGTTGTTAGAGCAACGTCATCCAGAGGTTTTAAATGCTTTTAAAGCAGGTAAATTCTCAGATGAATTAACTTCAGTATTAGAAACAGTAGCTAAAGACTTAGCATCAAAATATTAATTAGATATGAGTATAGAGTATTGAGTATAGCGAGTTATACTCAATACACAGTACTCAATACTCAAATCTCAAATTAAATATGGCAAATTTAAAAGAAGTAAGAATCCGTATCGCATCGGTAACATCGACACAGCAGATTACTAAGGCGATGAAAATGGTATCTGCAGCGAAATTAAAACGTGCTACTAATGCAATCGTTCAATTGCGTCCGTATGCGAATAAACTTCGTGAAATTTTGGCAGATGTATCTGCAAGTGTAGAAGGAAGTAACTCTCCTTATACGGTAGATCGTGAACCAAATAAAGTGTTGATTATTGTTGTTTCTTCTAATAGAGGTCTGGCTGGTGCTTTTAATGCGAATGCAATCAAAACTGCTAATAAGTTAGTTGCCGAAAAGTATGCTGATCAATTACGTAAAGGTGATGTAAGTATGATCACCATTGGTAAAAAGGGATACGATTTCTATGCTAAAAAGCCTGCTTATAATATTATTGCCAATCATAGTGATTTATTCGGTGCTTTGAATTTTGAAAATACTTCAAAAATCACTGAATTTGTAATGGAACAATTCAAAGAAGGTAACTTTGACCGTGTAGAGGTGGTGTATAACCAATTCAGAAATGCTGCGGTACAAATTTTGACTTCTGAGCAAATTTTACCATTACTTCCTACGGAAGATACTGTTTCGACTAAGGAAAAAACTGCTGAGGTTGATTATATTATCGAACCTTCGAAAGAGAAGATCATTGAGGAATTAATTCCTAAAGCTATTAAAATTCAATTGTACAAAGCTATTTTGGATTCACATGCTTCTGAGCATGGTGCTCGTATGACAGCTATGGATAAAGCAACTGATAATGCTGGAGATTTGTTAAAAGCATTGAAGCTTTCATACAACCAAGCGCGTCAGGCTGCTATTACTACAGAGTTAACAGAGATTGTTTCTGGTGCAGCGGCATTATCAAATGGATAATTAAGAGTAATATCAATATAGAAAAAGGCGATGCACATACATGCATCGCCTTTTTTTATTTTATGATTTTTTGTTGGTTATTATAGAGTCCTATTAAAAGGCTATTTCCTTTATTATCGACTTTAATTCCTCCAAATTTTGCTTGCTCATATCTTTGAGCATGACCTTCCTGAAAAAAGAAAGACTCTGCACCAATGTTTAGATTGTTCCTGTTGGATTTTGTATAATTAATCAAAAATTCAACGTTATTCAATGGCGTCGTATGCTGTTGGACGCGTACTCCTTGTGCTATGTTCTTTTCATTTAATCTGACCACAAGATAGCCTCGCAATGGAGCTTCTTGTGTGTCAAGGCTATCTGCTATGCTATATCTCAATTGCATATAATCACCTTGCATAAGTGATCTTGGATCTATGGGAGATAATTCTAACAGGATCAGTTTTCCATTCTTAAGGATGTTTTCTTTTTGAATTATGGTGAAACTAAAGTAAGCTATGATGGCAATTAAATTTGCCGCGATGATCCAGTTTTTATATGTTTTCATTCTTGACTTTCTTTGAATTTATGATATAGTAAATGACTAGAAACACGAGTCCAGATAGCATTAAAAATATGGATTTGGTCAATAGCGAAAAGTTTAGGTTGTAGTAGAAATGCGATAGAAAAAATAATAATGCAATTATTCCTAAATAAAGACCAAATTTATATTGATAATAGAAACAAAATAGTATGAGCACTATGGCTCCTGATATCCCGGGATTAATAATTGTTGAAGCGAGTATGAAGGTGACGAATATATAAATTAATATTTGGGTATTAGACTTTACAGTATCAAATTTTGCTATGATTTTGTGCACGATAAATAAGGTTGCAAATGAATATATGATCGATAATGCGTACAATGCGATGGCTGAGGTATTGAAAGGTGATGCTTCAGTCTCAAAATGTGATAGTACAATAAACGCTGTTGTTGCTATTGTCGAAAGTGCGAGCGCAACTCGTATAGGTTGATAGAGTCTACTGATGAGGTTTCGTTTGGAAAGGATTGGTGCTTCTTGTGTCAAGATATAGATTAACGCGGCTATGAGTACCATGTTGATTAGTGCGATAAAGATTAGATTGTCCGAATTATGACTGGTCAGTGCTATGCATGAATAGATGATAAGAAGTATGTTTAAGAGAGACATGAGATAACGCTGTACTATAGCTAACGTGCATAGATTAATCATGAGGCATGCGATGAGCATATTATTGATATCATCATGATCTAAACCATAGATCAACATCCATCCACCCACAACGTAGCAGGTGATACTCGCAGTATCTATGATGATGCTGTTGTATTTTTTAACGCACCATAATGAAAGAATGAGTAATATGGATCCGCAGATCATTACATTTAATTTGTCATCGAGTAGGTGTAGTGAAAATAAAGCGGCTAAAAAACATAAAACACTGCTGATCACTCCGAGTATAGATAGTATTTTTATGGTTATGTTTGATCTGTTTTTATCTAAATGTGCATACTCAGCTAATACGTTATCTGTATTGATTTGAAAAGCGGGCTCACTGTCTTTACTTAGTCTTTCTATTTTATCTCTTATTGCCTGTTTATTTTCCATTGGTCCATTTTAATTGAAGATTTAATAAAAATTTAATAACTGCTGTTACACCCATAATAAATAAGATACTGATGATAAGGAATGCGATGTCATCATTATAAATTTCCAGGATGATACAATTGATCATGATCAATAAGCTGAAAGCTATAGAGCCAATAAAAAATGTGCTTTTGTTTGATAATGCATATCGTATACTGTATAAGTAAAAAGCAATTGTGCCACAGATCAAAAGTGTGCCTTGTTGGAGTTTGGAGTCGAAGATCACGAAACAGATGCCCACAGTTGCAATCGTAGTAACTGCTAGTGCTAACGTATTTCTAAACCACAGGGGAATGTCTGCTTTGTCGTATTTATTTAATGTTAGTAATGCTATGAGTGCCAGACCATCGATGAAAAATAATAGGGTGGTTAAACTTATTGAGTCAAAATTGTTAGACACCTGTTCGTTGAATAAAACGATTGTAATATTGGTCAGCACTATAAATAGTAACCAAAGGGGATAAAAATGAGTGATAATAACCCAAAGTGTAATGAATAGCGTCCATGCCAGAAAAAAGTCGTAGGCATTGGCTCCTGTTTGATATATTTGACCAAAAACTGCAAATAGGACTCCTACTAACATTGCAGCCGCAGTTATTAGCATCTTTTTATAAATTTCTTTGATCCGCAACTGAATGGCGCAGATGATACTGGCAGCCAATAGTAAGAGTATTATGCCTATTTTGATAAATTTATTGAGTTCAGCCCAATTGAAAGCAAAGAAAAATACAATTCCAGATACGACAAATCCCAATCCCAAAGTCAATAAAAATAGATCTAGAAACTTTTTCCAATCTTTTGGTTTGGCATAGATATATTTTTCTAATAGTGATTCGATTTGTTTTTTTGACCGATTACTGTGCTTACTGGTAATCATGATATCTTCCCGATCTATTTTTTCCATTTATAAATTTAATAATAAATAGTGGTAATTATCGGCTGTGTTTTTTTGATGCATGGACAGCATTGGAAAGGAGAATTCTTGTTTTGCTATGCGTTATTTTGGTTTTCCACATGAGTTATTAACATTATGTTGATAACTCATGTGGAAAACCCACTATTGCTCTTAATCTGCTAAAATGAAAAGAGCTCGTATATGTTAAAATAAACGAGCTCTTCTATATCTAGGTTTCAAAAGGAATTTACCAGCGTATTAAAGCTGATCCCCATGTAAATCCAGCACCAAAGGCTGCTAGACAAATGAGATCCCCGTCTTTTATTTTGCCAGCTTCCCATGCTTCACACAAGGCAATTGGGACAGATGCAGCTGTGGTATTTCCATATTTTTGAATATTATTAAATACCTGATCGTCATTGAGCTTAAGGGTTTTTTGAATAAACTGTGAAATCCTCAAATTTGCTTGATGGGGAACTAATAGGTCAATATCTTGTGTAGTTAAGTTATTTTTAGTCAATGCTTCTCCGATTACTTCTGGAAATTTTACTACCGCTTTCTTAAAGACGGCTTGACCATCCATTACTGGAAAGGCAGTTCCATCTTCCAACATCTCTGCTGTCATGAGCATTCCTCCGAGTTCTTGTTCAGGCCATGTTGGTTTTTCATCGAGCCAAATTCCTCCTGAAGCACCTGGATAATACATGGCTAATTTTTCAGCATCTGCACCATCAGCGTGTAAATGTGTACTTAATATTCCCTTACTGGCATCTTCTGTCGGTTGAAGTACAACTGCTCCTGCTCCATCTCCAAATATAACCGACACATTGCGACCTCGTGTCGAATAGTCCAAGGCAAATGAATGTTTTTCTGAACCAACTACTAAAATATTTTTGTACATACCTGTTTTGATAAACTGATCGGCTACAGATAATGCATATATAAATCCTGAGCATTGGTTTCGAATATCCAAAGCTCCGACTTCTTTCATTCCCATTTCTCTTTGAAGCAAGACCCCACAACCCGGGAAATAGTAGTCTGGCGATAATGTTGCAAAGATGATGAAATCAATTTCTTCGGCAGTGGTATTGGCACGCTCAATGGCTATTTTTGAAGCTTCGACCGCCATAGTTGTAGTCGTTTCGCCAATGCGATCGGCATATCTTCTTTCTTTTATACCTGTTCTTTCTTGAATCCACTCATCGCTAGTATCCATAAAACGAGTTAAATCTTGATTGGTATAAACATTTTTTGGTACATAGTATCCTATACCTGCAATTTTGGATTGAAACATGTGCTTATATTTATGTTAAGTTCAAATTAAGTAAAATTACGTAATTTTTGAAAATTAAAGTACTTTTGTAGCATGAGTACAGAAACTGCACAAGAAACCTATTCCTTGTCCGAAATTTTAGCTTCCGTTAAAGATTCCAACCGACTAATTCTTTGGAATGATGATATCAATACGTTTGATCATGTTATTTTTTGTATGATGCATCATCTTCAATATTCAGAACCAGAATCCGAAAGGATTGCATTCATAGTTCATAATGAGGGTAAGTGTGCTGTCCTAGAAGGGTCGATGACTGAAATGGAAGTGTACCGGAAAATTTTGAAGGCAGAGGGCTTGACTGTTTCTGTAGAATAATTTCTATGGTGTGTTTGCTACCTGATTGCATTAAGTAATAAAGTGGTTACGAGTCGTTTTTGTTCAACAAAAAAATACATTTTTGTAAGATTACTGCTTACAATTATATTATGCTCTCTAAAAATCACACCTATTCCTTTGCTTTTTTAATCACTATTTTATTCTTTCCTATATGGGCTTTTGCTCAATCTGGTAAAATATCTGCCATACTGGTGGATGAAAAAACTGGTGCTACTGTCCATTATGCTAGTGCCACTTTGCTTACGGGTACAGCCCAAGCTTATTTAAAAGGCACTCAATCTGACGATAAGGGTCTCATTACTTTCCAAGATGTCCCAGATGGTACTTTTACCTTGCGTGTTACGTATGTTGGCTACGCTGACCTCATAAAACCTAATATTGTTGTTTCGAATGCTTCAAATTTAAATCTTGGCAAATTGATGCTCAAGTCTTCTGGTGAATTGCTAAGTGAGGTTGTGGTAGAGGGAAGAGTTCCGGCGATGCAAATTGGGATTGATCGTAAGGTATTTAATGTAGGAGAGAGCTTGGTCAGTGCAGGTGGTACTGCAACTGATTTATTGGCCAATGTACCTACATTGCAGGTCGATCAAGATGGTACGGTTAGTCTTAGAGGTTCTAATGTGAAGATATTGATCGATGGTAAGGAGTCTGCAATGGCAGGTAATGATGTGACGGCTTTATTACAGAGCTTACCGGCGAATTCCATTGATAAAGTGGAGATTATTACGAATCCTTCTTCTAAATATGATGCCGAAGGACAGACGGGCATTGTGAACATTGTCTTGAAAAAAAATATACGGACGGGTCTGAATGGTGCTGTTAATGCTTCGGCAGGTTCTTATGATAACTACATGGCTGGTCTGACCCTTAATTATCGGGACAAGAAGTTTAATTATTTTGGAAGCTATAATTTCAACCGCCGTAATATGGTGGGTAGCGGTAAGGTGGATAACACTTTATTAGATAATAATAGTCGCATCTATAATGAATCTGAGTCTTCTCGTAAAGGGAAGGGACATAATGTTAAAGCTGGAGTGGATTATAACATAACGGATCATACTACCGTGGGGCTTTCTGGTAATATGAGCATCCGTAATAATGACCGTTCTGAAGATCTGAATTATCAATATTTCAATCACCCTACACTTATAGGTACTAGTAATCGTACTTCACGTCAATTTGAAGATGACTTTGCGTACGACTTGAATTTTGATTTTAGACATCAATTTAAACGATCTGGTGAAGAATTGACGGCTAATGCTAGCTATGGAAATGATAAAGAGGATGGAACAAATGATTTCGTACAAGAGTTTAGTGGTCCCACTCTGGGTAGCGGTCGTAAAAATGTGACTTCTGAAAACGGAAAGGTGATCAACTTACAAGCTGATTATGTTTTACCTTTTTCTGAGACCAGTAAGTTTGAAGCTGGATACCGGACGCAGATCAGAAAATCTTTTGATACGCAGTTTTCAGATACGTTGGTTGTAAGTAATGGGGATTATCTGCCCGATTATAAGATCAGTAATGATTTTGACTTTACAAGTACCGTTCATGCTTTATATGTGAATTATCAGAATAAATTAAGCAAAAGGATTGGTTATCAATTGGGATTACGTGGCGAGCAGTTTGAATTAAAATCAACTTACTTTTCAAAGGATCCTGACGTACTTGATAAAGAAACAAATGCTAATCAGGATTTCTTTCGCTTGTACCCGACTGTTTTCTTGACGTACGATCTGGATGATAATGGTGATAATAAGTTGCAGTTGAGTTATTCTAGAAGAGTGCAGCGCGCCAGAGGGTGGCAGATCAATCCATTTCCTGATGTGACCGATAATATGAACCAACGCCAGGGTAATCCAAATCTGAAACCTGAAGATGTACATGCTTTTGAGTTAAGCTATGCAAAAACTTTTGGTAAAGTAAACTTGGTCAGTTCAGCATATTTTAACCATACCAATGAAGTGATTCAACCTTACGTATTCTTTGTGGATTCAAATAGTGTGACTTACAGTAAATGGGAAAATTTAACAAGCCGTAATTTATCTGGTCTTGAATTTATTGCTAAAGTAAATGCAACAAAAGATTTTGATTTTACATTCAACCTGAACTTGATCAATACCAATTTTAAAGCGAATGACTTGTACCAGTTGCCCAGTAGGAAGGGATTTTCTTATAATTCTAATTTAACCATGAACTATAGGATGACACCAACATTTTCTGCACAGGTTAGAGGCGAATATAATTCTTCTCGAGTAATGGCTCAAGGTAAGATGAATGCGATGAAAGGTATAGATGTAGCTTTGAAAAAAGACGTCTTTAATAAGAAAGCTTCTGTTATGCTGAATGTACGTGATGTATTTAATTCTAGAAAAATGGAAGGGTATACGGAGACACCGAAGTTGATTTCTAATTTTGAAAGACGCTGGATGAAAAGGATGGTTACTTTGTCAGTTTCGTATCGATTCGGAGGCCAGGATTTAACAAAGTCTAAGAAAAAGGAGACCAATACAAATGAAATATCCGGAGAAGAATATTAAGATATATTCTTGATTCCGATGATTTTTTTTTAAATTTAATCCATATAAATACTAGATATGAAATTAAGAACAATCGTTTTAGCAGCTACTATGCTCGCGGGTACTGCAAGTGTGGGTACTGCTGTCGCACAACAGAAGAAAGAAGTCCCTGCATATAAGGTTTTGGATCTACCAAAGGTAGATTTGAAAAATTTTAAAAAAAATAAGCAAGGTGCATATATCATTTTCGACGGTACTTCCATGACCGGATGGAGAGGTTATAATAAAACCGTAGTTCCTAAAAAATGGACTGTTGATGAGGGTGCCATAAAATTTGATAGTAAGGCAAATGTTGGAAATGATGAAGGTGGAGATTTAATTTTCGCACACGATTTTAAAAATTTCGAATTGGAGTTGGAATGGAAAGTTGCGAAGGGGGCTAATTCGGGTATTTTCTTTTTAGCGAAAGAAATTGAAGGTCAACCGATCTATATTTCAAGCCCTGAATGTCAAGTGTTGGATAATGAAAATCATCCTGATGCGAAGATGGGTGTGGATGGTAATCGTAAATCAACATCTTTGTATGACATGATTCCGGCGAAGCCACAAAATGGCAAGCCATTTGGTGAGTGGAACAAAGTGAAAATCGTTGTGAACAATGGCAAAGTTGAACATTGGCAGAATGGTGTCAAAGTGGTCACCTACACACTTTGGGATCAATCTTGGATTGATTTATTGCAGAAAAGTAAATTTAGTGAAGCAAAATGGCCTTTGGCGTATGAGCTCTTGAAAAATGTTGGTGGTAAAACCAAATCAGGTGTGATTGGATTCCAAGATCATGGTGATGATGTTTGGTTTAAAAATATTACCGTAAAAAAACTATAATCTCATTTTAGATATAAACAAAGAGCGAGCTT
>NZ_DJTA01000005.1:47291-129439 GCF_002440335.1 Sphingobacterium sp. UBA6320
AAGCTCGCTCTTTGTTTATATCATTTTGCGTTTCTATATTAAGATCGAGTAAGGCTGGCCATGCTGGTCGCTATTTCACTCTTTTGATTGCTATAACCGTTTTCGGAAACGAGTGATAGGCGGTCAATCCTTGCTAGAGGATTTCTTGTAGTTCTTTAAGATTATGGATCATATGGTTGATATCCTGTGGTTTTTCAATTTGTGTTGGATTGAAGAATATCGCGTCCATTCCTACATGCATAGCTCCGCGAACATCGGCATCGATATTATCACCGATCATGATGGAATGATCAGTTTTTGCATGGGCTTTATCTAGTGCATAATTGAATATTCTGGGATCCGGTTTATTGACTCCCACCACTTCCGATATGAATATGTTTTTAAAGTATTTATGGAGATCACTTGTTGCAAGTTTTACTTCACAAGCTTCTTTGAAGCCATTTGATATCAAGTGTAAGTTATAATTATTATACAGATAGCTTAATGTTTCATGTGCATGAGGAAATAGATTTGTCTTTTGCGGACAGATCAATAAATATTCTTCCTCAAAATCATTTGGGAAAAGGGAAGGGTCTACACCAAGCTGTGTGAAGGTGTCTGCAAATCGCGCACGGCGCAGTTCTGCTTTATCGATTTTACCGTGATGGTATAAGTCCCATAGTCGATGATTATTGATCGTATAGGTCTTAATAAATGTCGTAGAGGATTCTTGTTGAAAGAGTTGATCAAATTGGTAGTGGTAATAGAGTTCATCCAATGTCTCTTCCGCATTTTTGTCAAAATCCCAAATGGTATGATCTAAATCGAAGAATATATCTTTTTTTTCTTGTTGAAACATAGTACAAATATAGGGTAAAAGGACTGATTGCAAGAAATATCGAAAATTCGATTTTCCTCTTAGTGTCATAAAGTCTAACACATTTTTTTATACCTCCCATTATCGTTATTTTTGTTCCGTTGCAATATATCGTATGAAAAAAGCACTTGTTTTATTTTATTTTCTAGTATTTTATGCGACTTCTCAGTTGATATGGTGGGGGGTTATGCTTGCTCGATTTCAACCTGAAAGAAAGTCGATGATTATTGGTGAGGGTATTTTTTTCTTACTGATCTTTTTGTGGGGAGCTTTGCGATTAAAAAAGCTTTTTGTACGTGAGCAGAAATTACAGCAACAGCAGCAGAATTTTTTGCTGGCGATAACGCATGAACTGAAATCTCCATTGGCTTCTGTAAAATTGTACATTCAGACCATTTTGAAAAGAGATCTGGATAAAGAACAGCAACAGGTTTTTTTGACAAATTCTTTGAAAGATATCGAACGACTGGACGATTTGGTTGAAAATGTGCTGATCACAACAAAACTTGAAAGCCGTAACTATAATCTTCCTAAGGAGAAGTTTAACTTAACTGAATTAGTCGAACAGATTGTCGACCGTCTTCAAAAGAATGCTTGTAGAACACAGGTGCTGAAGCCTAAATTGGATGCTGATATTATGTTGTATGCTGATAAATTTGCTATTAGTAATGTGGTGACTAATTTGATCGAAAATGCCATTAAATATTCTCCTCCATGTGCCAATGTTGTTGTCAAATTGACAAATGAGGCTCAAGGAATTATTTTTTCTGTTTCTGATCATGGAATTGGTATCAGTGATGCGGAGAAAAAACTTATCTTTAATAAATTTTATCGTGTTGGAAGTGAAGCAACACGTAAAACTAAAGGTACTGGTTTGGGGTTGTATATAGTGAAGACGGTTTTGCAAAAGCATAACGCGTCTATTAAGGTAAAAGATAACACTCCTTCGGGGAGTATTTTTGAAGTAACATTTGATAAAAATGCAAAGTAAACAACGCATACTACTCGTAGAGGACGAAGAACACTTGTTAGAGGCTATCAAGTTGAATTTGGAGTTAGAAGGTTACCGTGTGACAACAGCTACAGACGGAAAAAAGGCTTTGAAAATATTCAAGGAAGAACGTTTTAATTTAATTATCTTGGATGTTATGATCCCTGAGATCGATGGATTCCAAGTGGCCGAAACTATTCGACTTCAAAATACGGAAGTCCCTATTATGTTTTTAACAGCTAAAAACAGTAGTGAAGATCGTATCACAGGTCTTAAAAAAGGGGCTGATGATTATTTAATCAAACCTTTTAATCTGGAAGAGCTTATTCTTCGGGTGGGTAATTTGGTTAGAAGAAGTTTGAAACCAGATGATCTGAAAGAGATTAACTCTTACCAAATCGGTGATAAGACCATTTATTTTAATTCCTATGAGTTGCACCATGCAGATGGTACGATTACATCATTGACCAAAAAAGAAACGATGTTGTTGAAGCTGTTAATCGAGCGTCGCAACGAAGCTGTTTCTCGTGAACAAATATTAGAAACGGTCTGGAATTATGATGTTTATCCGTCGACTCGTACTATCGACAATTTCATATTGACTTTCCGTAAATATTTTGAACCTGATCAAAAGCATCCTATTTATTTCCATTCCATTCGTGGCGTTGGATATAAATTTACGGACAATAACCACTAGTACTCTATGATGACATTTAAGGCTCGCGTAGCTGTTATTATTATTGCATTATTGTTAATTGGTTATGGTGTATATGCGGGACATTATCAGACTTCGATCCTTATAGCTGGGGGAGTTTGTTATCTTGTTTGGAGCCATCTACGTGAGAGTTCTGTTGCGATGGCTAGTGATTCTTTTCATAAGCAGAATTATGCTAAAGCAAAAGCATTACTGGCTGAAGTGAAGAATCCGGATCGATTGCGAAAAGGCCGTCGTAATATTTATGAATATATGATGGGTACTATTTCTTTACATGAAGATCGGATCGATGAGGCAGAATATCATTTTCAGCTAGCATCTCGATTGCCATGGAAAAAGGATAATGAAAAGGGAATGATCTTGATCAATTTGTCCAATATCAGTTTAAGAAAGGAAGAGTATGAACGTGCTCAGACGTATATTGATGTTGCTAAAAAGTTGAACTTGACCGAGCGCCAAGCTAGTATAATTGGTAAAATACAAAACGAAATTTCAAAACATATATAGTGATTACTACTTTACAAAACGATTTATTGATTAGAGCTGCGCTTTCGCAGCAAACTGAACGCCCACCTGTATGGATGATGCGTCAAGCAGGAAGATTTATGCCAGAGTATTGGGCAATAAAAAATAAATATTCCTTTTTGGAAATGTGCAAAACTCCAGAGATTGCTGCAGATGTAACCATGTTACCTGTTGATCTATTAGGAATTGATGCCGCAATCTTGTTTTCGGATATCTTGGTTACAGCGGAAGCAATGGGGGGAGATTTAAGTTTTGAACAAGGGGTTGGTCCTCGTTTTGCAAATCCAGTACGTTCATTTGCGGATGCGGATAAATTAGCGACGGATTGTCTACCTAAATTGGAATACGTTGCTGATGCTATTAAAGTTATTCAACAACGTTTGAATGGAAGTATACCGCTCATTGGTTTTGCTGGTGCACCGTTTACTATTTTAAGTTACTTGGTCGAGGGTGCGTCTTCAAAAGATTTTAAGCTGACTAAGTTAATGTTGAATAATGAACCAAAATTGGCTCACACTATTCTTCAAAAGATTGCTGATGTAACGGTTGAATATTTAAATATGCAAATCGCTGCTGGTGTAAATGCTGTTCAGCTTTTTGATAGCTGGGCTTTGGCATTATCTTGGAACGATTACAAAGAGTTTGCTCATTATTATAATAATCAAATCATCTCGAGATTGAATCGTCAAGATGTTCCTGTAATTTCTTTCTGTAAAGGTTCTTCTGTCTTTGCTCCAATTATGGCTGAAGCAAAACCAGATGTAATTTCTGTAGATTGGAATGCTGATCTGAAAAATATCAAACAATCTTTACCTGCTGGTATTGCGGTTCAGGGAAACTTAGATCCGTTTGTACTATATGCGGATAAAAAAGTGATTAAGGATAAGATTCTTCAATTATTTGAACGTATGCGTGGTGAAAATGGCTTTATTTTTAATTTAGGTCATGGAATCATGCCTGATATCCCTTTTGATCATGTAAAATATGCAATTGAGGTTGTTAAGGAATTTAGATACTAACAACAGGCAATTACTACACAAAACAAGGAACAAATTTTTTGTTCCTTGTTTTGTTTAAAGACTGTGAACTTTTTTAAGCAATAAAAATATTCGACTATATTTGTCTTAATTTTATACGACCATGGTGTACTTATACGCTAAAGCAATTCATATTATATTTGTCATTTGTTGGATGGCAGGCTTATTTTATATGCCTCGCTTATTTATCTACCATACCGAAGCAAAAGATCAATCCAAAGAAGCCTATCATGTCTTGCATAAACAGTTTTCCATCATGGAAAATCGACTGTGGTGGGTAATCACGACTCCTGCGATGTATATCACTGTGATTTCAGCTTTAGTGATGTTGTATATAAATCCTGGATTATTACAGATGGGATGGATGCAGGTCAAACTCCTATTTGTTGCCGGTATGATCGTTTATCATTTTGTCAGCCAACGCATGATGTTCAATCTAAGAGATGAAAAATCAACGCTGAGCTCTTCAAAACTTAGAATGTGGAATGAAGTATCAACTGTTCTATTGTTTTCTATTGTCTTTACGGTAGTTCTTAAATCAGCATTAAATTGGATCTATGGTGTTGTTGGCCTGATATCGTTAGCGATTTTATTGATGGTTCTCATTAAAGCTTATAAAAAATACCGTATTTCAAAGGGAGATAAATAAAACCCATGTCCGGTCTAGGTTAATTTGTAACGTGTTGAACATTACCCACCTACTTTAAAAATAAAAAGTATTTGTACTTCATCTTCTCTATTGATACCTGCTCCGTAACTTTTGAGAATAAATAATAGTGTACATTTGCAAGTAAATAAAACGTTTTTATGTCATTTGAGTCTTTAGGATTATCACACAATATCATTAGTTCTGTTAAACAGTTGGGTTATCTAAAACCTTTTCCAATTCAAAAACAAGCCATTCCAGTCATCTTATCAGGTAAAGATCTGATGGGAATCGCGCAGACAGGTTCTGGAAAAACTGCATGTTTTGTGATGCCTATTTTAGAGAAATTGCAAGTTGAGGTTGTTAAACGTGACCGAAATATTGAAATATTAGTTCTAGTTCCTACACGTGAATTGGCGATTCAGATTGATGAAGTTTTTAGAGCTTTCACCACGAATTTGAAACGCGAAATCAAAACGATGGCGGTATATGGTGGTGTATCTATCAATCCACAGATGAAGGGTATGCTTGGGGTTGAAGTTTTGACCGCTACTCCTGGTCGATTGCTAGATCTCATTAATAGTAAAGCATTGAGCATTAGTCATATTCAGCATCTTGTTATTGATGAGGCTGATAAAATGTTTCAATTGGGGTTTGAGGATGAGCTGAAACAACTTTTAGCTTTAATGCCTCAGAAAAAACAAACAACTTTATTCTCCGCAACGTTAAATGATAAAATAGCAGAAATCAATCAACTTCTTGGAATTAAACCTTTGGTGATAGAGGTTGCAAGTGAAGAGGCAAATATTGACCATATCGATCAGATTGCTTATCATGTCACTGCCGAATCTAAAGGTCCATTTTTACGCTATCTGATCAAAGAGAACAAGATGACTCAGGTTTTGGTCTTTGTGTCTTCTACACGTACAGCAGATAAGCTAGTGGATAAATTGTTGAAAAATAAAATTAGAGCTATCTCGATACATGGTCAAAAATCACAAGGGAGTAGAAGAGATCATCTTGACTATTTTAAAAAGGGTGATGTCCAAGTTCTCGTGGCTACAGATTTAATCGGTCGTGGAATTCATATTGACGGCTTACCTGTTGTCATTAATTTCGAATTACCTCGTTCTCCTTTGGACTATGTACATCGTATCGGTAGAACAGGTCGTGCAAATGATGTCGGTACTGCCATTACACTATTGACAGATGAGGATTTACATCATTTTTCTGTTATCCAAAAGAAAATGGGTAAAACGGTAGCGATCAAATCTACTGAGGATGTGAATTTGCATGGATATTAATCGATTTTGTTAACCCACTTCTTAGTGGGTTAACTGTTTTTGGTGCTTTTGCATCTTCGCATGTTGAGAACAACGCTATATGTTTTATGCGTTTAAAAATCAAAAATAAGGTTGTTCGATTTCGTTGAATACAAAATTGGTACTGTCGTAGTTGATGGAAACATCGGGGGCATAATAGGGTATATCCATAAAACTCATGACAGCACCCGAGCCTAGTTTTAAGTTCTTTCCTTTCTGTAGCAATGCAAATGGTTTTCTTTTTTTTACTCCACCACTATTTGGCATGTAAAAATAGTCTCCAAGTAATGTGTCGCCTAAAATATTTCCTCTGATTTCACCCGAGTCTTTAGCGCTATTTCCGTATTTTACGATATATTGCCCATAAAAATAATTTTCGCGTTTGGTAATTTTCAGGTATGCCGTGTCTCTTTTTGAAATTGCTAAATAGTGTTTCGAAGGGTAATCTACTGTATTGGAATGGCAACTTATGACCAATAGTATGATGCTCAGACAGAAGTATCTTAAAATTAGCTTGGCTGAGATCTTATCAATATGTAACATGGAAATTTATAAATGGTGTGTATATGATCGTTGTATTTTTAAAGCTATACACTGATCATTCTGATATATAGTATGAAACTGAATTTTGTATTTCTTCGATTAACTCTTGATCCATGTACTTGTATTCATCTGCTATGTCCAAAATTATTATTTCTAAATCTTTAGTTTCATTTGGAAATTGTTGTATTAATTTTTCTTTATGATGCTTTTCCATAGCAAATACAAGGTCAGCCCATAAAAGCTGTTTTCCATTTACTTTAATTCGGGCATTATTTTCTGTACCAGCCGATTTTGCTCGTATTGTTTTATGTTTCTTATAAATGGTTTCTGCTGTTAAACTTCTCCAGCGGTTGCGGCTACAAATAAATAATACATTTTGCATTTACATTTCTAAGTTTTTTTAAGCAGAAGATTTAATTATTTTAATAATCTCCTGCGGAATTTTAAATTAAGGTCGTTTTTATTACATTGGGTTGATCGGCTAATAGTGTTCCATAGTTAGGTCCAAAATTTTTGATGTATGGTTGTTCGTTGTGTGCATCTAAACCTGCTTGATCTGTCCATATTTCATAAAACGTAAATACATTTGGATCTTCTATACCTTGATGTAGATTGTAAAGCTCGGCTGCGGGCTCTAGTCTTGTTAAACGGACCATTTCTAGTAAGATTGTTTTGATCTCCTCACGATGTGCTTCTTTTACTCGTAATACTACTGTTAAATAAATTTTCATTGTTTTAGATATGATATAAATAAGTTGTACATGATATATTGTTTATTTTTTGATGTTACACAGATTGGGTTTTACTATTGTCTTGACCAATGTAGATACTAACCCAGTTTTAGTTTTTTACCTGTGCATATTATATCAAAAATATCGTTTATTCCTATCTTCTAAAATAGGATTTTTTTAATAGCTAAACCAATTGTACTTGCATTGTTATCTAAAATTTAGGTGCTCTTGTTGGATCTTTTTGAAATAATGTATAATATTACATTTAATCTTCCAAATGATTATAAAGCTAGATCGAGAATATTTAACATATTTTACTACAGCTTTATTATCGAATAAGAAGGAAGTCTTATTTTTAGAATAATCTTTATGAAGAAATTGAAATTTTTAGTTGCTGTTCTATTGGTGACAGGATCTAGTCTATGTGGATTTGAGAGTGTTGCACAAACATTGAAAAAGAAAGATATAGGCTTACAATTGTATTCTGTTAGAAGTCAGATCAAAAACGATACGGACTATTTTCCTGTATTGAAAAAGTTATCCGCTATGGGCTATACTGCAGTTGAGGCGGCAGGTTTTAGTGACGGAAAATTTTATAATAACTCACCGCAGGAATTTAAGAATAAAGTGGAGAAAGCAGGGATGAAAGTGATTTCATCGCATGCTACAAGAAATCTTTCAAAAGAAGAATTGGCTAGTGGTGATTTTTCTAAAGCTTTGGAGTGGTGGGTTAAGGCGATAGAGGCGCATAAGGCTGCTGGGATGCAATATATTGTTACTCCTTGGATGGAAGTTCCAAAGACAATAAAAGATCTGGATACACAGTGTAAATACTTAAATGAGGTGGGTAAACTATGTCGCCAGCATGGGATCAAGTATGGGTATCATAATCATGCTCATGAATTTCAAAAAGTGGAAGATAAAGTGATCATGTTAGATTATATGATTGAACATACTAATCCTGAAGATGTATTTTTTGAAATGGATGTTTATTGGACGGTTATCGGTAAATCTAGTCCTGTCGATTATTTCAATAAATATCCAGGACGATTTACGGCACTTCATATAAAAGATCACCGTGAAATCGGTCAAAGTGGAATGGTCGGATTTGATGCGATCTTTAAAAATGCTAAAACTGCTGGAGTGAAACATATTTTTGTTGAACTTGAAGAAGTAACGGTTGATCTGGATAAAGGTCTCAAAGAAAGTATTGATTATCTTTTAGCTGCACCGTATGTTCAAACAAGTTATTCTAAATAATTACTCGGATTAGATGAGTAAGATTTTATAAAAAAGCACGAGCGAATCACTCGTGCTTTTTTTTATATCAAATGATTTATTATTCGCCGAAGCAGAGGTATTTTAGCTCCATATATTCGTCTAGTCCATGTTTGGATCCCTCTCGGCCGACTCCTGATTCTTTTACTCCTCCAAATGGAGCTGCAGCATTTGAAATCAATCCGGTATTGATACCGACCATTCCAGCTTCTAGTTGTTCAGAAACGCGGAAACAACGATTTACATTTTGTGAATAAAAATAGGAGGCTAAACCAAATGGGGTATCATTGGCCAACTGGATAACTTGTTCTTCAGTGGTAAATTTAAACAGAGCACACACGGGGCCAAATGTCTCTTCTTGTGCTATAAGGGCATCATGGGACAGATCTGTCAATACCGTTGGTTCAAAGAAAAGTCCTTTCTGAGGTTTTCCACCTGTTGCAATTTTTCCACCATGTTTAACGGCATCTTCAATATGGTGTTTGACTTTTTCAAGTCCTTTGCTATTGATGAGCGGACCAACTTCAACTCCTTTATCCAATCCATCGCCTACTTTCAATTTTTTTACGGCTTCAGTAAGTTTTTGAGCAAAGGTATCGTAGACATTTTCTTGGATATAAAAGCGATTGATCGATACACAGGTTTGTCCTGAATTTCGAAATTTACCAGCTATAGCTCCTTTTACTGCAGCTTCGATATCAGCATCTTCAAATACGATAAATGGGGCGTTGCCACCCAGTTCCATCGATACCTTTTTGATGTTAGAAGCAGCTTGTGTTATTAGTGTTTTTCCAACTTCTGTCGAACCGGTAAATGATAATTTTCTGATCACAGAATTGGTTGCCAGCTCTTTTCCAAATCCAGCACTATCTTTACTGGTGACCACATTGAAAACACCTTTTGGTATACCGGCTTCTTCGGCTAATTTTGCTAGGGCAATTGCTGAAAATGGCGTTTGTGAGGCTGGTTTTAGAATAATGGTACAACCTGCTGCTAATGCCGGAGCTACCTTACGTGTAATCATGGCTACAGGAAAATTCCACGGGGTAATGGCTGCGACCACGCCAATACCTTGTTTGATCGTCATCAGTCTATTTCCATTTTGAGCCAATGGTAGTGTCTCTCCATAAGCGCGTTTGCCTTCTTCAGCAAACCACTCGACAAATGAATTACCATAGTCGACTTCGGTCAACGATTCCTTTAATGGTTTACCGCTTTCGAGTGTTATTATTTCAGCTAAGTGCTCCTTATTTTGTAAAATAAGTTCGTACCACTTTCGAATGAGGGAGCTACGTTCGCCAGCTGATGTTTTACGCCACGATGTCCAGGCTGCTTCTGCTGCGGCTATCGCTTTCTGGCACGCAGCAATTTCAAGATCTGGAACGGTATCAATGACTTTTCCTGTGGAAGGATTGACGACATCGAATGTCTTTTTATCGGAAATGAATTTTCCATTTATATATGCTTGATTAAGCAATAAGGGATTTTTCATCGTTTATTAATTTTATGAAATGAATTTTTTTCGATTTTGCTCAGTAGGTATTTCACAATGATCCTTTTTGCCAAACCATCGATATCTATTTTTTGCTATATAATCATAACAACAGTCTCGCCAAGATGTTGGGAGATATTTGAAAATGCCCATTAATTTATAGGGATATCCTAAATCTTGGGCAATATAAAGAGCTGCGGTACTTTTTATTAAAATTTCTTGGTTTCTAACGTAAACTATCGAGTCTATATTTGAGGGAAGCCTGTGAATGAAACTTTGCCCCAGTTTTGACTGCAGTGTAGCAAATCTAAACTGATCCTTCTTATCTTTATGAATGATAAAATTGACGGTGCTATTGCAAAAATTGCAAACTCCATCAAATAAAATAAGCTGTTTGATATCTTGTTTTATCATTTGATGTAATAAAATAAAAGGGAGAACTTACGAACTCCCTTTTACAAGTATGATTATAGATTCTTCATAATGGTATGACCCATTCGATCTCTTTTTGTTTTTAAATAGACCTCGTTAAAAGGGTTTGATTTGATTTCAATCGCAACATTTTCAACGATCTCTAATCCATATCCAACTAAACCAGCTCTTTTGGATGGGTTGTTAGACATTAGGCGCATTTTTGTTACGCCAAGACTACGTAATATTTGAGCTCCTACTCCATAATCTCTTAGATCGGCTTTGAATCCGAGTTGAATATTAGCATCTACGGTATCGACTCCAGTTTCTTGAAGTTTGTAGGCTTGCAATTTATTCACTAGACCGATGCCACGACCTTCTTGGTTCATGTAAACGATGACTCCTTTTCCTTCTTGTTGGATCATTTCCATGGCTTTGTGTAATTGTGGTCCACAATCACAACGGCAAGAACCAAAGATATCTCCCGTAAGGCAAGAGCTGTGTACACGTACAAGAATGGGTTCATCTTCATTCCACTCACCTTTGTAAAGCGCTAAATGATGCTCACCTGTATCCTTTTGTGTATAAGCTTTTAATTTGAAATCGCCAAATGCTGTTGGCATATCCACTTTCACCTCTTCGACGATAAGTGAATCATGCTTTAGACGGTATTCGATCAAATCTTCAATGCTGATGATTTTTAAATCGAATCTTTTAGCTACTTCCATTAATTCTGGAAGTCGAGCCATTTCACCGTCTTCTTTTAAGATTTCAACCAATACCCCGGCAGGTTCAAAACCGGCAAGGCGCGCTAAGTCTACCGTAGCTTCGGTATGACCGGTACGGCGCAATACGCCACCATCTTTGGCAATTAATGGAAAAATGTGTCCAGGACGTCCTAATTCGACAGGATCTATATTGGGGTCAATAAGTGCTTTTATTGTTTTTGAACGATCTGATGCTGAAATACCTGTTGTACAACCATATCCTTGTAAATCGACAGAAACGGTAAAGTTTGTTTCGTATACAGCGGTATTCTTTCCAACCATCAGCTCAAGTTGCAGTTCCTCACAACGTTCTCTCGTCAACGGCGCGCACACTAATCCTCTACCATGCGTAGCCATAAAATTAATTATTTCTGGTGTAGCATTTCTTGCTGCTGTAACAAAATCACCTTCATTTTCGCGGTCTTCATCATCTACGACAATGATCACTTTGCCCGCTTTTATATCTTCGATTGCTTCTTCAATCGTATTTAATTTGAAATCCATGGATATCTTAAATGTATATATGCAAAGTTAGTATAGAATTCTATTTTATTTATAATGTATAAGTCAAAATGAGCTTATTATTGCGCTTTTGCCTTTTTCTTGCTCATCTTACTTTTGATCCAATTGAAGCCGGCTTCAGCTTTTAACTTATACTGGTCGATATCAAATAGTGCCGAATCTGTTGTGGATTTGTAAGTTAGGAATCCTGCCAATGGAGATAATACGATAATCGCCATCCACATTCCCAGAATAGGTGAGATGGCTCCATCTTTTGCAGACTTTTCTGCTACTGTAGAGATGATATGATATATTAAAAAGAAGATAATAGCCATGATAACCGGAAGTCCCAATCCTCCTTTTCGGATAATCGCTCCTAAAGGTGCACCAATGGCAAATAATAATAAACAGGATACTGCTAGCGTGAATTTTCGATGAAACTCAATCCGATAGCGAATATCTTTTCCATTTAAGTCTTTATAGTCAGGCAATTTATTATTCAGATCATCTTTCATGTAGTTCAACTGACTCAGTGCATTTCCTGTAATTTGTGCCCGCTGTTCAACTGGGATCACATCTTGCAATAGATCGTTGAAGGGCTTGATTTTGGCCGGTTTAATCTTTTCATTTCCTTGTCTATTGTTAAAATAAGGTGAATAGAGATTAAAACGATGATCCATCGTATTAGATAACAGGTGTTTGACACTGTCCAATTTCATTTTATTGGAGTCTGTGTACACTTTTAGTTGCTTCAAATTTAACATGGCATGATGGCTCTTGAACAGATTTTCGTCTGTTCGTTGCATCTTATTCCATTCCATATCAAATTTTTGTTCTGTTTCTTTGAACTTGAATCTGGTGAACTGTTGACGGGGATCATAACTTTTTGAGCTTTTAACACGTGCGTCTTCATAGCGGATCCCATCTTTGAGCTTTAGGATCATATAGCTGTTGTCGGGAGAATTGTATATAAATCCTTCTTTAGCGATTAATACGGTATTGCCGGCATTTCCACCTTGATTGTCATAAATCATTAAATCATACAGGATGGTTCCATTTTCATTTTTGCCTTTGGCGCGAATGGAATAGCCTGGAATGGTGTTATTGAAAATACCGGGTTTAATGAGGAAGTCAGCCTTTTTATTGCGCACGTCATATAGCAATGAACCCATTTTCAAATTGACAATAGGTAGTATATAATCCGAAAATAGGAAGGAGCTTATGCTAAAAAAACCAACTAAGATAAAGAGAGGTGTCATGGCTTTTCTGAGTGATACTCCAGCAGCTTTGATGGCTACAAGCTCATAGCTTTCTCCCAAATTACCAAATGTCATAATGGATGACAAGAGCATAGAAAGTGGCATAGCCATAGAAATCTGAACCGCACATTGATAGCCGATTAGTTTCAGTATGACATACCATTCAAAGCCTTTTCCTATTAAATCATCGATATATTTAAATAAGAAAAGCATTAAAAGCACAAACATCACAATACAAAAAGTGACGAAAAATGGCTTTATAAAGGATTTAAGAATAAGTAAATAAATCTTTTTCATCCGATCACATGTTCCTTTCTAAAGCTTATTTTTTTTGAAGCTTCAGAGGTCTATTTTTTAAAGACCTAATTTAGATGCAAAGATATACTTTTTTATCCTCCAATTACACTTTGGAGATATTCAATTGAATTATTCCAAATCATTTTACGGTTTTCAACATCATCTTCTTTTGCGAAATCTGTAATTCGCAATGCAACATCATTTGTTAGTTCGTCTTGGTCGATCTCCAATTCGAAGTAATAAGGCTCATCTTCAAGCCATTTATAGCGTATCAGCTTATTTTCCTTAATATTGACGATTTTAGCTTTGTGACCTTCATCATCCCAAACAAATTCATACACGGATTCGCGATAATTAACATCATCAGCGAGCCATTGTGAGAGGGCATTAGGTTCTTGTAAAAATGGGAACAGAATTCTAGGTGAAGAATTTACAATATATTCTAAGTTTAATTTTATTTTTTCTGCCATATTGCATGAATATTTATTTTTTATTTATTAAAAAAAATCTATATTTGCATTCCCAAAAACGGCGGGGTAGCTCAGATGGTTAGAGCGCAGGATTCATAACCCTGAGGTCGGCAGTTCGATCCTGCTCCCCGCTACTAAACTCAAAAGCCCCTCTTTATTATTGCGTATGGGTTATACTTTTATAGTATTATATGTAATAATACATATTTATTTTGTCTTTGCAATTATTTTATAAAAAAGTTTTGGATTAAAAAAAATAAAAAATATTGCCTTTTTAGGCGGTATGTTTTTTTATCTAGTCACTTTTATTTTTTTATGATTACTATTTGTTTCATTATAAAGGAATTGCGTTTTTTTTGTGCATAAAGGCATTAAAACAATGAAAAAAAATAAAAAAAAGCTTTTTATTTGACGGGTAATTACTATATTTGCATACCGAAAAACGGCGGGGTAGCTCAGATGGTTAGAGCGCAGGATTCATAACCCTGAGGTCGGCAGTTCGATCCTGCTCCCCGCTACTTAAGGAGACACCAATTACAGGTAGTCTCCTTTTTTTATGGGCATAAAAATCTGTGATCCAAATTGTTATAATTCGATCATTTATAGTTCGACATTTTACTGTCTAAAAGTTCTCTTCTTTGTGCGTAATCCTTTGAAAAGTGGGCTGTATTGATGTTTAACGTGCTTTTTTCGAAGTTCGATTTGTCCTTAAGGATTCGCTAGTTTTTCCTTCTATTTTATTTGTGTTTTTTGCTATCAGATAAAGAAAGTCTAATATCAGAATAGCATCATTCTCGTCTGCATCAATATTGTTCTTTGCTAATATCGTAATTGCTTGTGTAACTGTAATCTTTTTATCTATAAAATTCATACGATTTATTGTGCTTTATGGTTTGGGATAGAATTTTTGAGAGTGATTTACCCAGATCTAATGATAGTTCTCCTGTTTTAAAGTCGATCTTAACTGGAGGGATTAAATTGGCGATATGTTTTTTGTCCGTAGTGTCCATGTCTGAAAATCCCTTAAGCAAATTTAGCATCGGTTTAATACCTGAAATACGCTGCTTGTTGATCTGACTCAACTTGCTATTGATGTCCTGCAATTCTCTTTTGAGAGTTTTGGAGTTAATTTGGTATTCTTTTTTCATTTCAGTGTAGTCGTCTATCTTTAGTGCTGCTGCTACAAATAGCTTTCTAGCCTGTGATAAGGTCAACTCCTGCTCTTTTAGCTTTCGTATTATTTGTCTTTTCTCATATTGATGCTCTACGTTCTGCGTGTTAACGTTCCAATCGTCTAGTACCTCGTTGAAAAGATCAATTGCGTTATTAGAGAGTATTAATTGTTGGAGCTTTTGTTCGTAACTGTCATTAAGTAGAGGTGCCTTTATCCTGGTCTTACATCGCCCTCGGCAGTGGTAGTATGGATGTTTCCTAGTTGATCCCTGGGAGAAGCTACCACAAAGTTTGCGGCCACATAGCGGACAAGTCAATAGACCCGTCAGGAAGAACATTGCTTTCAGTTCTTCTTTTCTACTATTCATTTTTCGTTTTGTATTAATGATGCGCTGAACTTCATGGAACAAAGCTTCGGGTATTATGGGGTCATGGATTCCTTTTACCATATATTGCTCCTCAGCATTTATATTTACAGGTATTAAGCCACAGTAGGCGGGATTACGTACAATTTTCGAAAAGTAGCCTTTAGAGCAAATTAGGCCCTTGTCGCATGCTGCCTTTCGAATTTCTTCCATTTGATGGATGTTTTTGGAGAGTTGGTGAAATATCCAACGTATTATACCGGCCTCAGGCTGCTTAGGTACAATTATCTTTTTCCCGTCTATTGTTGTAATATTTATGAAGCCTATTGGAGCCTTGCTGGGGTACCTTCCCATTTGCTTTGCTCTGCGTATTCCATTGGCTGTGTTTAGCGCTCTTCTGCTATTTTCAGCTTCCGGAACAGACAAGTAAACGGCAAGCATTACCGTACTTTCTGGAACGGAGAAATCAATTGGTTGATCAATAGCCATAGCGGTTGTCTTGTATCTCTTAAGCAAGCCAATCATCTCGTATGCATACTCAATGTTTCTGCTGAATCTGTCCCATTTTATGAACAGGATGTTGTTTTCTTGCTTTGGAGATTTGTTCCTGATAGTCGCGATTAGTTTTTTCCATTCTGGCCGATTAAAATTTTTAGCGGAATAGTCCTCGCGGAAAATACCTTTGACCTCGATATTGTTGTAACCGCAGTACTTTAATAGCCGGTCTTCCTGTTCTGGTAGGGAAAATCCTTTCTTTTTTTGTTCGTCTGTGCTGACTCTAATGTATAGATATGCATTTTTCATTTAGAATTTATTAAGTGTTATTTTAAAATCGCGATTTATTTCAGAATTTCAAATATGTATTAATGTTTGCTTTTGAGCAGGACTAAAAATGCAATTAGCCTTTTATTTAATTGAACCTTAATAAACAAGCTATTACAAGTGTTAGGAATAGTTTTATTATTATTTATGGCTATCAATAAAATTTCTTAATTTTAATCGTTTTGCTTATTAATCAATAGAATATACATGTATTTAACTAACCTAAAATTGTGGAACTTTAGGATCTTCGGAACTGATGGATCCTTCGATCACTCTAAACCCAATCTGTCACTTGATTTCAATGATGGAATTAATGTGCTAATCGGTGAAAATGACTCTGGCAAAACTGCCATTATTGATGCAATTAAAATGGTGCTAAAGACCCATAGCGCCGAGTGGATAAAAATAGAGGATGAAGATTTTTTTAAAGAAGCGGATCATCTGAGAATAGAATGCCGTTTTAAGGGGATGAACGATGAAGAGGCCAAGCACTTTACAGAGTGGCTTGATTGGGTTGCCGAAGGTTCTGTCGGAACGCCATATCTTACGGTTTACTACGATGTTTTTCGCCGCGATGGTAAGATAATACCCTCGGATATTAAGGCCGGCGTGGGGGATGCCGGACATATGCTTACCGCCGAGGCAAAGGAAATGCTCAGAACTACATATCTCAGGCCACTTCGGGACGCTAAAAGCGAACTTTCTCCAAAGCGAAACTCCCGTCTTTCACAGATACTTTATTCACATGCCGCCTTCAGCGATAAAAAAACACACCGCTTAATCGGACTTGCACAGATGCTAAATAAAGAAGTGACAGAATATTTCAAGGGGAAGGACGCAGCCGGAGTTGATCTCCCAGCAAATGACCTTCTGGGAAAAGAGGTGAAAAATGTGATGGATACTTACCTTAATCAGTTCTCGAGGAAAAATACAGCCTTTAGAATGACTTCCTCGGATCTTAAAAGTATTTTGGAATCCCTATGTCTGCTTTTTGAAGATGGATATAACTTAGGATTGGGTAGTCATAATCTTCTATGTATAGCATCAGAGTTATTACACCTGAAAAAGGAGAACTGGGATGGGCTGCGTCTTGGGCTAGTAGAAGAAATAGAGGCCCATCTCCATCCACAGGTTCAACTTCAGGTTGTAGAAACCTTGAAATCCCATTCTAAAGATATGCAACTCATCTTTACAACTCATAGTCCAAATATAGGATCCAAGATTCCCCTGGAGAACCTGATTATGTGCCATAAAGGCATGGCATATCCCCTAGGACATACTTTTACAAAACTGGATAAGGATGATTACAAATTTCTTGAGATATTCCTTGATACCACAAAAGCAAACCTGTTTTTCTCAAAAGGGGTAATCTTGGTAGAAGGCTGGGCAGAGGAAATTCTGGTGCCTGTTATAGCCTCAGCCATAGGAATAGATCTTACAGAATGCGGAGTTTCCATTATCAATGTAGGCAGTACAGCCTATCTGCGGTTTGCAAAGATATTCCAGAGAAAATCTTCTCCACTGATGGAGATACCCGTGGCGATTATTACCGACGTGGATATCAGGACATATGAAAAAAAACTAGTCATTGATGGTGCAGGTATGCCCGTCCTTGATGGTGATGGCAAATCTACTTACGACTACCAGATAAGAGATGCGACTATAGTAACCGCTGAAACAGCAGCAAAGAAGACGGCAATAGATAAATCAGAAGATAATGTAAAATATTTTATTGCAGACGACTGGACTCTAGAATACAGCCTGTTTAAGTCAGTATCCATGACAGAACTTTTCAAGCAAACGGCAGAAAAGGTCCATAGCAAAACAGATTGGGTAACAGACTTTGAGAAGAAACTAGCAGAAAAGCTTATTGTTAAGAGCCTTGACAAAACTGAGATCGCCTATCGTTTGGCGAAGAAACTACTCGATTTACTGGAAATAGATCCTGAAAGAACGGCATCACCCTTAAAAGAAATAAATGAAGCTGATAGTAAAAGTGATGCAATAGATTATATAATTAAAGCAATCAAACATGCCTCAGGAAATTGAGATCACGGATGATCAGGTGAGGTTGGCAGAAAAGTATCTGCTCCCACATGGAAAGAGCTTTGATGGTGAACGGGTAGCATTTATAAAGGATTTATCTACCCATGACCTTCATGCCGTACCCGGCAGCGGAAAGACTACGGCATTGCTGGCAAAACTCATAGCGCTTGAACAGCACCTTCCATTCTCTGATAGGTCTGGAGTATTGGTTATCTCGCATACAAATGCTGCAGTAGATGAGATAAAAAACAAAATTGGACATATCTGCCCGAGACTGTTCGCCTATCCAAATTTTATTGGTACCATACAGGGATTTGTCGATGCATTTTTGGCAGTGCCGTATTATAAATCGATATATAGAAGGCGTCCGGTACGCATTGATGATGAGATCTATTACGAAAGCCATTATCCAGACTACAAACTAAATTTTGTACTAAGCAAACGCCAAGATGCAAATAAGCTGTTGTATGGATACAGGTTGAGGGAGGGCGATAAATTAAGACTTGGTCTTGGAGATGAAACATTTGTGTTTAAGGAAACCTCTGATACATACAAGAAAATATTGGCCATTAAAAAAGGGCTGCGTGATAGTGGTTTATTATGCTTTGATGATGCCTATATCCTTGCTCAGGAGTACCTCATAAAATTTCCGGGGATTATCAATATCTTAAGAAAGCGGTTCAGCTATGTGTTCATAGATGAGATGCAGGATATGGATAAGCATCAGTATGATCTGCTTGAAGCCTTATTTGGAAACACTGAAGACGTCACCTATCAACGTATTGGCGATAAGAATCAAGCAATCTTCAATTCTGAATCAGAGATGCTTGATATCTGGCAGGAACGTAATGTAAAGGAGCTGAACGGAAGCCACAGGCTACATCCTGCCACAGCCTGTATTGTAGAATCACTTGCATTGAGTCCTATAGCTGTGGTTGGAAATAGGACCAATCCAGACGGATCGGAAGTCGATATAAAACCGGTAATGCTGGTTTATGAAAATGATACAGCTAGTGAGGTAATATCCTGTTTTGCAGATGAGATAAAAAGGCTTGTAGATGAGGGGAAAATAGATTTGACTAGTGATAACGTGCATAAGGCGGTAGCCTGGACGGCAGCAAAACCAGGCGATAAGGCCGATATGATAAAGCTTAACCATTACCACAACAGTTTTTCTAAGGAGCATGCGAAACTTAAAATCAATTATCCATGCTTAGAAGCTTATCTCCATTATCATCGGAAGGATGCTGGTAAGCTAGCCTCGATTCGAAAGAGCGCACTTAATGGGATATTGAAAATATTGAGATTGGAAGAGGTTGTAAGCCCAGAGACGGGTCGCACATTTACCAAAAGAAGCCTAGTCGATTGGATTAAAGAAAAACAGGCAGATTTTTATCGGAATTTCAAGCTCCAGCTTTATCAGATAACGGTGCTGAATATAGAAAAGAAAATAAATGAAGCTTTGGAGGCTTTGGTTAAGCTTGCAACCGAAGTGCTCTCAAAACTGGGCAAGACCATCAAAAAATCAAAAACCTTTGTTGCTGAAAAATATGTGCCAGTTGTTGCTTCCGCAAAAGAAGATCCAGGGCAAAAGAGCAATTGCTTTGTCAAAAACGGGATCCATATCGATGTGGCAACAGTCCATGCAGTTAAAGGGCAGACGCATACCAGTACCCTTTATATGGAGAGCTTTTATCAAAAGAACGTAGGTGGCAAAGGGCAATATGAGTCATCTAGGGTTGCAGATCAGTTACAGGGAACTCCGCTCGCTGAAGGTGCACATGAATATATCAGGCAGTCTTTAAAAATGACTTATGTCGGATTTTCAAGATCTACGCATTTGCTGGGCTTTGCCATTCACAAGTCGCGTTTCGATGCACTTTATAGCGGAAAGCCAAATATGGACCGGTGGAAGGTAATAATGGTGCCTGCCGCCAACAAAGTAGCATTAGCAGTTTCAAAGTAGTTTATTTTAACATTAGAGCAATGATTTTTTATAATACAAATGGGCTGCCAAGTGATAAGCCAAAAGAGGATAAGTTCTGGATAACCAAAGGACCATCGGATTTTGTGCTAAAAGACAATGATTTAACCTCGGATATTGAAAACAAGGATTTATCTAAGATATATTGTTGCAGAAAATAATCCGTAGTGAACATCGCTATTACTATCGTTTACAGGTTGGCGCATGATTAAAAAAACTGTAACGATAATATTTTAGATTTTTTATTCGTGGAGATATTTGAAATATTGCAAAAATATATTCTTCCGGCGTGTTTGATATTTTGCTTGCGTTGTTGAGCTTTTTCTTCCTCAATGTGATGCTTAAAAACAAATTAGATGGAAATTGGTTTTCGACGGCATATTGCTATCTTAGGTACTCCAAAAGCTGTATCTATGAAAAAAATTATTGATCCTGCTCGGGGCGTAGGCAAACTATTTTGATATGGGAATTATTGAATATAATGAAAGGTTCATTGAATTAGAGCGTTTGAGAAGGCATGATGGCTATTCCAAAAAAGCAGTTGTGTTGAAAAATGCCACATTTAATATCAAGGACAAGTGGGTCCAAAGTCCTGAACTTTACGATTTTTTTAAGTCCTGCGCAGTTGCAGACTTATACCTACAGGAAAAAGACGGATTTAAACTGGTTGACAGGATATTCTCTCAGACGATGCTAATAGAGAACTTGGTCGAAGAAGGAATGGATACCACTAGTATCATAACCCTGGGAGGTGCGGTAAGCAAAGCTTCCGAACGGTATAAGCCATTGCTGTATTGGAACGATTCGGGGATGGTTATGGCATATCTAGACAAAATGAATATTAAGAACTGGTCCAGCTTTGCTGGTGAAGCTGTGTTAGATTGGAACAACTTCAATTTATTGCAGAAGGCTTTTTCGGTACTTGAAGTTGGTTTTAAGGATGTTCTGGATTATCTCAAGCGTTTACATTTGGCAACCGATCTTGCTGGAGCTTCGTACCAGGTTTCCAATGCTTTAATAGAAAAGCTGTCTGTCCAGCCAGAACTTGCCGCCACATTCGATAAGGAACTTGAAGTGCTGATAGGTGAGAAATATATAAAGGATTTTATGAACGCGATTATCACCGGACTGGTTGTTGGGAAAGCGGAAAATTTTGACCGTCTGTTGTACCGGGTGAAGGATCTATTTGTTAATGACAATCTGTTCCTTTTGCTTTGGGCATTCGGCAGATGTTGCCCCAATGAAAGACGAGTGGATTTCCAGATTATGACTAAAGTTAAGTTCGATGCTGGACAGCTTAATAAGGTGCAATACCTGAAACTTTGTGGGGTTTGCAGGTTTGTGGGGGAGGATCTTACCGAACTTGCTACAGAGCCTTTGACCAATGGAGATTTTGAAGGGGTATATGAATATGTTTACAACTTGACCGCATCTGAACATAATAAAGATTGGTATAGGCTATCTGCAATTCAGCTTTTTACTGCCGATGAACCCAAGTACGAGGGCCAACTTAACCTTTTTATATATTCACTATCCGACCATAACCTGGACTTGGTTTATGAGCTGTTGACTAAGCGCTTCGAGATGATGGGCGAGCAGCATATCTTGGACGACAATCTGGATCATATTATTGATTTAAATAATGAACTTTTTCGGCTTAACCTGACCCAATGGTTCAATTCAGAGAGTCGAAATGTGCACAAGGCAATGTTGAGAATTTGCTCTGGGAGGGATTCCTACGCTGTTTTCAAGGTTTCGCAAATCTACTTTAGAACGCTCACGATAGAGGAAAAGGTATACATCTGCATAAAGATTGCAGGGTTCGTCTATTCGATGGAACATCTCCAAAGCCTGCTGTTTTCAGTGCTCGACGCCGCTTTGCCCGAGGATGACGCGCTATTGACCAACCTCCACGGGATATTCATTGAATACCTAGTCTACAACTATAGGTCCACTTTAGACATGATTAAGGAAAGATTGAAAAAGACGGAGTGCCCTGCCCACCAAAGGGATTTTCTCCAGTCAATCGATGATGCTTATGAGACCTACTTTAAGAATCTCAATACGGTCAGGGTATTCAACGAGCTTCAGTCAGATGCAAAGCTAGAGGAATTCACTCGTTTCTATAAAAACCAGCTATTTGCCGCATCGATGAAGGAATCCAATAAAAGTGGCTTTCTGTCGATGATTAAATCGGTCAATCTCCACGCGAAGAAATGGGCGATAAGGAGAAAAGAAGAAAAGATCCATCAGGTTACAGAATTGGCACTGATTCAACACTCCTTTGAATTTCCATCGGGCGAAAAGCTTGATCCAACGAGGCAGGAATCACTAAGGCGTAATTATCAAAGAATCCAAAAACATGAAATTAATTTTAGCTGAGTACATCAATTCTCTGAAAGAAGATGGTGAGTTGGATAAGGTAATCCAGGATATCCTCAGAGCAAACGGAGTGGAGATATTTTCAAGACCTGAAAGAGGGCGGCAGTACGGCGTCGACATTTATGCGGTTGGAAAGGACTTTACCGATGATGACAAGAAAAAGGTTTTTCTCATTACGGTAAAGCAGGGTGATCTCGATAGGCAGAATTGGGATAGGGAAGTCAACAGTGTGAGGCAGTCGCTTGATGAGATTAGGGAGGTATTTGTGCCTAACAACTTGGCTCCTCAGCATAAAAAACTGCCCATAAAGATTGTTGTCGCCTATAATGGGTTGATCAAGCAGAGCCTGCAACAGAACTGGAAAGGTTATACAAGCCAGCATACCAATTTTGATTTCGCACTTTGGGAAGGGGATTTTCTGGTGGAACAATTCCAACACAATCTTTTGAACGAAAGCGGATTCTCTAATAAACTAAGATCCGCTGTGCGCAAGACTATCATTCATCTAGAAAACAGGGACTATCAGTTTAGCGATTTTGTTCAGGTACTCGATATGTTGGAGGAAGAGTTCAAGACGACGAAGTTCAAAAAGACCAAGCTCCGCGTTCTGAAGGAAATGAGACTTCTGGTAGCTGTGGTGATCAAATATTGTGAGGAAGTTGATAACCTGCTACACGCGGTGAAATGTTCGGAAAAGTACGTGCTTCGTCTTTGGTCGATGTTTACCTTTGGTAAAGCAGAAAAAGAATTTACTAAAGAGGTGGTGGAAGGCTTTTATCTGCACAGTGACACCTTAGAGAAGTACAATGCCAAGTTTTCATTTGTTGTCGATGTAAAAGATGGATTGGGCAGGTCTGTGGGAGATGCGTTAGCTTACGGAACTGTGGTATATGAGCAGATTGGTATATGGTGCGAAACCGGCTTGTTCCATCTGCAGATGTACCAGTTCCTAGTAACTGGTGAAGGTGAAAAAGCTCAACAAGCTGCAACGTTACATAGAGAACGTGCTACCATTTTGGCTTCCGAGGTGATTAGGTTGGTGAATAACAACCAAATTTTCTATACGCCAAGGTACGATGACCATTTAATAGAATTACATATGCTATTCATGCTTTTATATATGCTTGGACTCAAGCAGCAGGCTCTTGACATCCTCTTTGGTTTATGTAAACATATTGCCGAAGCACATTCCTTTTCTAGAATATTTCCCGCCCATAGAGATTTGCGGACAGTCGCCGAGCTTGAAACTGATACCAGCGTAAGAGCAGGTTACGATTATAATTCGAGCTATCTTTTTACTGTACTTCTGGAATGGTCGTTGGTATTGGATTCGTCAAGCCTTTATGATTCGTTAAAGAGTATAAAGGACAAGCTGCTCAAGGAAATCACCTTGCTGCTTTGGTTTCCAGATAAAGAAACTGAAAACAAGGTCTTTACTGAAAATGCTAATAACGATTCCGGATATGCACTTTCTGGTATTGAACTATCTGTATCAATGCCAGAATATAAGCAGCTCGTGGAAGGGGAATATGAGCATAATTGCTTTGAGAAGGAGTTTTCTTTTATTAAGGAAAACTATTGGGCGATAGGGCTCATTGCCTCCAGACATTTTAGGACACATATCTTTCCCCATTACTGGAGAATGTTTTTAAGGGATGACGTGCAAAATGCCTAATAATAGTGTTAGAGCCACTACGTTACTTAATTCTGGTAACAACGTGTTCATCTAGCCCTAAAACTTAGAAATTATAATATCCCCTTAGTTAACTACATTTACAATGGTTGGTTTACATTTAGACCATTTTTTGTAATAAATGTTTGGCATATTCTAAATCCTGTAAATCTTTGCAAATGTTAGACCTTTGGCGTGCGGACTCTACTAAAAGCTTCAAGTTTACTTGAAGCTTTTTTTATTTTTGTCTCTTTTTCCCTTTTTATATCATTCTTAATCACTCTACAAGTAAGGGATTCTATCTTAGATTTCAATATGTTTATTGATGAGGGATAGACAATAAGCCAGCGCGGTACGGTAGTATCAACTTTTGTCTTCATGAGAGCCTCTTTAAGGAGATCTAACCACTAGGGATGATCGAATTGGAGAATGTATTCAGTATACTGCTAGTGAGTCTTCATGATGAGGGGAAGCGGTATGGGTTATTTATAATTGTGATTCGACGTATTTTTTAAAATTATTAAGAATAGCTTGCCATCCTTTATGTTGCTGCTCTTCTGTATGTGTGGTCTCACTATCAAAACTTTGAACGATGGTAACTACATTTTTATTTTCGAAAAAAGTAGTGCTTACTCTTCGGTTATCTTCGAGACTGTATGAAATATGTCTTAAAGGTCTTACTTCATCGTATTGTCCTCCGAAATCAAAACTAGAGCTTTTGTCTTTTGCAGTCATATGAAAACTAAATCTGCCTCCATTTCGAAGATCATTGGTTGCTGATGTAGTTTCCCAATCATCGCTGGCCGTGTTCCATCGCATAATATGTTCAGGCAGCGTGAATAGTTTCCAAACAAACTCTAAAGGAGCATTGATATCGGCACTGACAGTTATTGTTGACATAATTTTTTTATTTATAAATTGTAAACTTCTTTAAATATAACGCTTTTTTAATCTTCGTCATAGAGCATCTCCACATCTATAGTTGTTTCTTTAATATTGAGGATACCTTTTTCATCGATTATTTTTATTAATCTCCCTGCGAAAAAATCTGCTGGAATTCCGTATGGGAGATGATAGCTAAAATAATTTGTGAATATGATGATAGGTTGTATTTTATTTATTTCTTCTGTCAGGATGTCATCATCATTGTATATAGATTTAACCATTTCTATATAAGAGTTTTGATCAGCGTAGTAGTTATTATAAAAACTAACAAATTTTTCATCGATATAATCGTTATAAAACTCGGATTTACTGACTAAAAGATGATTTGATAGCGGGTTTGGTAATTCAACTTCTGAATAAATAGTATCTTTAGTGTCGTATACGCCGCCATATAAACTGCACAATAATGGTATTTCAGGCAAGATAAAGTTTTCGACTCCAGATTTGGACTCGAACATTTTAGTGTACTTTTCTAATATTAACTCATTGTCGTTTTGATTTGGGCTATTCTTCAACAAACTTTTAAAATATTTAATAGAGAATTCACCGATCACTTTATGATTTTCTATTTCTAAAAACCGACCTAATGTATCCGTTTTGAAGATAATTTGAGAATTATTTAAGGCCATTGCATCCAAGAGTAAATCTTCTGGAATATCTTTTTTTTCTGGATTTAAATTTTCAATAATTTTCCATTCGATGCGATATCCATCTTCTAAAGAGTCTAAGACAATAAATTGTGCAATATAGGCGCGCTCTTCATGTTTTACAAGTTTGTGATCAACGCTATCCGTATTTTTTTTAATGACCTTAAATTTGAAAGTATCTCCTTGATCCCAATAAGCAATAATAGGTACATGGCGTACAGTGTCTTGCACGTTAACCTGTGCTTGCGAGGCTTGGAAAAATAATGTTATTAAAAATATAGATGTGATTATTGTTTTCATTATTATACAATTTTTAATTGTCATCAAAAGCTAAACTTTTCCAGTTTTCTTTTTTTAGGTATTTTATCATAATTAAAAATACAATCCAGGCGATAATAGCTATTGCCCAAATGATTGTTTCGTATTGGTGGATGACAATATGCAAATAACCTACAATGGCTAAGAGCCCTAATACCAAAAGATTGATCAACACTCTACTTTTCCCATTTTCTGCTGCTTGAGAAAAAGGATAGGATTTAACCAAAAAGAGCATTACGAGAACACTCTCAATACCTCCGACAGCTGTAGCTAGCAGAATGTCATTGGTGACATGTGCGCCAAAAAGTGGTACACAAATGATTAGAAATATCAGATTGAAGGGTATAAAATATTTCAGAAATGCAGATTTTAGTACTCCTGACATTAGCTCTCCAGTTTGCTGGATAGGTGCGGCATAATAGATCCATGCTGCTTTGTATTTTTCACTTTTAGTGATCAGTTGGAAGACGGTCAATACCGTAAATAACGATAGATAAAAAATCATGATATAGAGCCCTGATGTATTGACATTATCGATTCGTTCCGCGAATGTATCGTTTTTCCCTTGCAGAAATAGAAATATAAAATAGATGGGTAAATAGGCCATGGTGGGATAGAGCTGCATCTTAAATTCTCGAGATCGTGCCGTTATCAGCCAAATGATGGAAAATCCAGCTTTTTCTAGTGGACTGTTGGTGACTATTTTTTCTATTTTCTTATACAATGGAACTTTTCCTTCTGGATATTGTTGTTTTTTCTCCACTGGGTTATCTCCTCCTGCCAATTGTGCGATTTTTGAATTGAAATCTTTAGAAAATAACTGTGATGATCCTGAGATGGCTATAATGAGTAAACATATGCTGAGTGCAGAGAATGAAAGTGTAAGCGTACTGAAGTCTTGTACAAGTAGTGCTTGGAATGAAGCGATCCAGGTGCCCGGAGAAAGCCAGAGTAATTTTATATGATGGACACTGGTTTGTCCTTCTGTAAAACTTTGCATCACTCTAGGACCAATTTGATAGCCTAAAAAGATAAAAATGGAAAAAAATATTTGGATGTAATTGATGACATCTTTAAACTTTTGAATCGATAGAAACCGTAAACACAAGGAATAAAAAATATTAACAAAAAATACAGCGATCAAGGTGACGAGTATTAATTGGATCAAAAAAGTAAAAGCGGCTAAAATGCTCCAACTTGTAAACACAAAAATTAACCCAGGTAAGGACATGGCCATCAACTGTGTTGAAATCTTGATAAGCATATAAAGTACTCTTGAGAATGCTACTGTTTTATCATTGACGGGTCTTGGCAATATGATATATTGATCTTTATTGTCAAGTAAGATTGTGGAGAAATCAGTTATCAGGGATAACGATAACATGGACAAAATTAGTGTTAAAAACAATGATGTTGCGAGAAATTTGTCAGGAATGACAATAACAAATGCGAGAAACATCAACCCCATTAGGAGAAAAATAAAAAAATGAAACCATGTTGAATATTTGGATGGTTTCTTGTTTTGATTTTTTGTGAATGATGCTAAAGGGCGACGATCATCGATGATCAATTTTGTTTCTATAATTATTTTTAATTGCGCAACATCAATTCCCATATTTGTCCATAATTTGCTAAATAGCAAAATGAATTTTAACGTTAGTTTTTGCATAGGATATTAGCGGATTGCTGAAATTATATGTGATGCCTCTACACTTCCATCTTCTTTGCCCGTGAGTTTAGAAAAGATTTGTTCTAAAGATTCGGATTGGTATGTTTTCAATTGTTCAAAGGTGCCATCTGCAATGATATGCCCCTCAGAAATTAACATGATGCGGTCGGATACTTTTTCCACTACATCCATCATATGCGAACAGTAGAATATTGTTTTACCTTCTTTGGCTAAAAGGGAAATTAATTCTTTGACTATGATGACGGCATTTGCATCTAGACCAGACAAAGGCTCATCCAAGACGATGATCTGTGGATTGTGAATAATACCTGATATCAGTAACACTTTTTGACGCATACCTTTTGAAAAGGTATCCATTCTATTGTTTATGTTTTGTTCGAGACCAAATGCTTTGAGCAATTGTTGAGACCTTTGTTGAATCAGTGTATTTTCCATACCGTAGAGCTGACCTACAAAATCAAGATATTCCAGGGGTGTAAGCACATCATATAGCTCTGCATTTTCGGGAACATATCCAATCTGGCTTTTTATAGCTAGTGGATTTTCTTTGATATCGATATCGTTGACCATGACTTCGCCTTCAAAATCATTGATCAATCCTGTAAGAATTTTTACTGTTGTTGATTTTCCGGCTCCATTTGGACCTATATAACCGATGACTTGACCCGGGTAGATGTCTAAGTTGATTCCTTTTAATATTTCTTTAGATCCGTAAGATTTGCGAAGATTGGAAATTCTGATGATTGGTTTGCTTACTTCCATAAAATAAATTATTATGAGCTAAAGATATAAATTCGAAAGCTAATTACATTAATTTAAGAGAGAAGTAAGGTTAGTTTTGTGAGGGGGTAGGAAGTGGGGCTCCAAATGGAACAAGATGTGCGAATAAAATAATTGATAAAAATATTATTTTATTGGTGATCGGTATATTTATTGACAATTGCTAAAAAATAACTGTTAGTCTATTTTTTAGCAATTGTTGACATATGATTTGATCTGATTTTATGGAGTTAAATTAGTCATAGTTGATCGGGTAGCCCTCATCATCTAAATCGTCGCGTAAGTCTTCTGGTGTCTCGGCCAGTAATTTATCGATTTCACTTACTTTAACTTCTCCTTCTATACGCATGCCATCTTCATCAAGTTCATCTTCTTCTAGATCTTCCAGATCAGCATACTCATCACCAACATATGGATTTGAGTTATCGTACGTCGAATCATCATCAGCTGCTCCTTCTGCAACAGTTTCATAATCACTGGGATGGTCATAGTCCGGATCATCATCATCTACATCCAAGGAAAATGATTTTTTTTCCTCGTCGTAGGCTAATTGATCGGGGTTTGAATTGTTAATATCTTCGTCTTCAGTTGTTTTATTTTTATCTATCGACATTTTATATTCTCCTTTCTGTAAAAAATAAACAAACTAGAAGCCGAAAAGTTTAAAAATTAGGATTCAATTTTAATATCATATTCAGTTAGCAGACCTGGTAGACTGAGGAGTGAAAATTTGGCTTTTTTTAATTTATTTCTATTCGGAGAAAGAGTTAAATTTAATGCATCACGAAAATCCACCTGTTCAAGATTGGTTTGATCGAATAGGGCTTGATTTAAGTCACAGTGTTGAAAAGATGATCCGGTTAGATCGGATTCTGAAAAATCTACTTCTTTTAATTGACAGTTTTTAAAGGATGTCTTTTTTATCTTAAGCTGATAAAAAGAAGCGTGATCGATATTGCAGTTGTCAAAGGTAAATGATAAACCAAAAGTATTGCATTGCTGAAATTGTAGACCTAATAATTTACAGTTTTTGAAAAATACTTGTTGGAATGTAGTTCCAGAAAGTTCGGCTAACGAAAAATTACAATCTACAAATGTACAATCTGTGAATATGCTGTTGTTCAATTTGTTATTGGAGAAATCACATTTTTCGAAGCGACAATTATCGTATTCTGCCTGTTGAAATACATTTTTTTTAAAATCAATGGAAACTATTTTCTCCCCTTCGTAATATGCGCTAATCATATTCAAAAGTAAAGAATTTAAATCAAGAATATAGGATCAATCCATCCTTTATTTTAGGTAAGATGATCGATTTAATCGATGTCACTTTATGCATCCATCACCATAATAAGGAGTTGATGTCCAATGGGGACACATAGCTATTTTGCGATGAAGCAGAATTCATTTGCTTTAGTGTGCCATTCTTTAGCTAGGTTTACTTGTTCTGCACTTCTAATCCAAACTGTCGAATGTAGTGTTATTGTGGTCATGTGGTTTTAATTTATTCGGTTTCTAATTTTGTTTTTAACCTTTGAAGGCCTACTTCTAGATCTTGACCTAACATTTTGTCAAAGTCCATAAATAGCAGCATGAGATTCATGGGGTAATTCATATGTCCATCAAATCCCCAAATTACTTTTGTCATATTGGACGATAAGGAGTCGGTGATCATATAGACCTTATCTTTTGATTCAAACGGTTTGATAAATCTAATTTCGAAATCAATACGTTTTCCTTGTTCAATTTTGACAATTTCCTGCTCGCCTTTTCCTACACTATCCGCTTTACTGTCCCATGCAGAAATAAATCCGACAGTTCCATCAGTACCCTGATATGTTTTTTTCATCAGCGGATCCATCATTGCCCATTTGCTGAAGTTGTTTTGATTTCTGAGGTATTTAATATAGTCGAATACCTCTTGATTGGGTTTGTTAATGGTGATTTCTCTTTTGACTGCATAGTCTTTTTTAACAAATAGTGCGATGATCAAAAGTAGTACTACGATGGAAAGTAATACAAATACTATTTTTTTTAAAATTTTCATATAAGTAGATTTAAGAGTTTACATCATCACTTGTTTTGGAAATTTGTCAGCGATTAGGTCTAAATCGATTCCGTGTTCTAGGTATGCTTTACACCCATCGAGTACTGTTGTGAATCCGCCGGTAGAATCCATTAAAACTTGTAGTAGTTCATCTCCCGATTGTTGAAAATCTTTCTCATAGATCGTGACATATGTCCGATCTGTAGATAGTGATTTGAAATTGAATTCCACTAAAGTTTCGGGCGGTCCCCATCGTACTGTAATTTTTTCATTGGTAATAATATCTTGTACTTTAACTGTACTTTTTACAGCATACATTTCCCATTCCCAAATAATTGTTTTGCCAGTTTCCAGTTTTCCGGAGCTTTTGGTAAACCAAAAATGGACCGTAATAGCAGGATCTATAAATGCCTGGAAAACCTGTTCAACAGGTTTTCTAATTAACATTTGAGCTGTCACACATATTTGATTTTTCATCACGGGTATTACTGAATCTGTTTTAGATAATTGATTATGCCGATAACATCTTGCTTTCCAAAACCTGCATCGTGGGCCTGTTGATAAGTCTCGATTAATACCTTGCTCAGCGGACTATTCGCTCCTTCGTTTTTAGCTAGATTGATATCTTTTAACATGAGATCTAAAGCAAACGCAGCTGAGTAATCTTGTTGTAGGAGAAGTGGCGTTTTTACCTTCGTGGCACCACTACCGCTTGCGCTTTCATTGATAATTTCTAGCATGTCTTCTCTCTTTATACCACTTTGCTCACCAAATAGTACGGTTTCGGCAAGTCCCTGGTAAATAATGGATAGAAAATAATTGATAGCTAATTTGGCTGAGATACCTTGTCCGGTAGGACCGAGATGTTTTACTGCTTTACCCAGCTTTTGAAAATAGGGCAGTACCTCCTGAAGATCTTTTTCATCACCACCTGCCATAATAATCAATGTCCCTTCCTTGGCCGGTACTGTACTGCCAGCTACAGGTGCATCGATGAAGCGTGCTTGCTTTTCTTTTAGCTGGCGCGCTGTGCGGAGCGTAAGTTCTTTGGAAATAGTACTCATATCAACGAATAATTTTCCTTCAATGTCTTCAAGTTGAAAAATATCTGCGTATAGATCTATAATGGCAGCATCGTTGGAAACCATTGTAAAAATGATATCACAGTTCTTGACCAATTCAAGGGCACTGATATAGACTTCTGATCGATCTGTAAAAGGTTCTGATTTGCTGGGTGTTCTATTGAAAACAGAAAGCGGAAATCCAGCATTTTCGAGATTTTTTGCCATCGGAAAGCCCATGTTTCCGAGTCCGATCCAACCTATCTTTTTATGATGCATATGTTCTAAGTTTACAACAGATATAACAACTCATTTTTAAGTTAGTTTTTATCATCTGCCGTGTTGTGGTTTTTTTTATATTAAATTTTAAATCAATAGGTTATAAAAATAAAAAAAGATAATCTAAACGTATCTGCCCATTAGGAGATGAAGCGGATAAATTATCTTTTCTATACTACTGCTAGTACATTTTTTATAAGAAGGTGGATCCCATTATCGCAACTATTTACTTTCGTACTGATATATCTTGAGATACAATTCTTCTACCTTTTTTCTTGCCCAAGGTGTTTTTCTTAAAAAAACGAGTGAAGATTTCATACTTGGATTTTCATTGAAGCATTTGACGTTGATGCGCTCACCTAAGCCTTCCCAACCTCCAAAGTAGGCAACTAGGTATTCTAATATGGTATCCAATCGTTGTCCATGAAGTGGGTTATTTTTTTGTTCCATTGTTTGTCTGTTTTTTAAAATTGAGATCTTGAAAGTCAAAACTGAAATCTGTCTGCGGAGAAATCGGTTTCATTGTAAATCCAGCGACCTGATTGTCTTGAATGTCCATATATACAAATGCATCAGCATACATAAAGCGATTATACCATTTGACAGCATAGGTGTTGTCTTGATAATAGAATAGTTCCCCAGTGAGCTGTGGCGAACGTTTAGAAATAAATTCTAACTGTCCATTTTTATTCATATGAATGGCTACTTCCCCAAGCCAATTATCATTATATGTGCCTTCTATGGTTTGATGGTGCTGATTTTTTATATTTTTATGCTCATCTACGATCTGCCATGTTTTTTGCGTGATGAGATCGGCATCGGCATTATTTTTTGCGATCAGATCTTGATAGGTCGTGATCCAATGTTGATCTGGAATACCTAGGTAGAAATCTTTTATACTGTTGCTTATGGCAGTGAATGCAGCACCTTCTTGTTGATTGGTCAATACGACAATGCCTAGCTTTAATTGTGGAATCATAACGATTTGAGTGACAATCCCTTCTAAACCTCCGGTATGCGAAACTTCCAATTTTCCTGCTACATCTGTAAGGACAAATCCTAGTCCGTAATTCTTAAATAGGGAGTGGTATGGTGCAGTGGTCCGCACCGGCATAATGGTCTGGGGACTCGTCAATTCTTTCAGTTGTTTTTTAGATATCAATTGTTTTCCTTGATGCTCCCCATTATTTAGATGAAAGATCATCCATTTGTTGAGGTCTTCAACATTTGAGTATATTCCACCAGCCGCATCTAAGATTGTATTGGTATATCGTGTGCTAACTTGATTTTTTCCATCTATCGGTACGTGAGGGGAAATGACATCGTCTCGATCCATTAATAAGTTCCAGTTTGGAGCTGAATGATTCATCTCTAGTGGTTTAAAAATTCTTTGTTGAATAAATTCTTGCCACTGTTGTCCAGATACTTTTTCTAATACTTCTCCAGCGATGATGTATAAAAGATTGTCATAATCATATTTTGTACGAAAGGCGGAAGTTGGTTTTAAAAACTGGATATTATGGACGATGTCTTTTGGGCTAAAGTCATGTCCGTCTGGCCAGATCATTAAATCTCCTGCTCCTAAGCCTAAACCACTTCTATGGGTCAGCAAATCTCGAATCGTAAAATTTTGACTGACGTAGTCATTATATAATTTGAATTCGGGGATATATTTTTGAACTCGATCATCCCAATTAATTTTCCCTTCATCAACCAAGATCGCTAGTGCAGATGTTGTAAAAGCTTTGGAATTAGATGCAATACCGAAATTTGTACTTGCATAAACCTTGTTTTTTCTGTTTAAATCTGCAATACCGTATCCTTTGGCCAAGATGACTTGATTGTCTTTGACAATACCTACTGCAATTCCGGGTACATTAAAAGCGGACAATGCTTTTTGAACGAGAGAGTCTACGGTATTTTCTGCTATTTGCTGGGCAGATAAAGACGATCCGCTAAAAAATAGGAGTGTTATGAAGGCTATTTTTTTCATTCCTGTGTTATTATTGTCAAATATCTAAATAAAACAACAATTGTCTAGCCTTTGTATAAAAAACAATCGTATTTATTCGCGCTAGTTTAAGTGCTTTTTGCTCCTCGGGTCAATTTTTCTACCGTATCCCACTGTTCATCAGTCACCGCATCGAGTCCATTGAATTCTCCGGCACCTTTTAGCCATTCTCCACCATCTATCGTGATGACATCACCATTGACATAAGCTGAATAATCAGATACGAGATATGCCGCTAAATTGGCCAGTTCTTGTAAGTCGCCCGTGCGACCTAATGGAATTCTATTGATAGGGTTGAGGGTTTCACTTAGGTTGCTTGGAAAAAGACGGTCAAAAGCGCCAGTGGTATGAAAGGGGCCTGGTGCAATGGCATTCAATCGAATCCCTTTACGTCCCCATTCTACGGCTAATGATCTTGTCATCGCCAATACGCCTGATTTGGCGCAAGCTGAAGGAACTACATATCCTGAACCTGTACTTGCATAGGTAGTCACAATATTCAAAATCGTTTTATCTTGATCTTTATTGGCAATCCAGATTTTTCCAAGAGCTAAGGTGCAGTTAATGGTACCTTGTAGGACAATTCCTAAGACAGATTCAAATGCACGGTGGCTTAGTCTTTCTGTAGGGGATATGAAATTTCCAGCAGCATTATTGACCAGAACATCAATGGAACCTAGTTCTTGAATACCAAAAGCGATGACTTTCTCTACAGATTCATAATCACGGACATCGCATGCTATAGCGATGCACCTACCTTTTGTTTCTTGACTTAGTTCTGTTGCGGTTTGCTGTATGACATCATCTTTGCGGCTCGTGATCAGGCATTGGGCACCTAATTGTAAAAAATATCTGGTCATGGCTTTACCAAGCCCAGTACCACCGCCGGTAATTAAAATGTTTTTTCCTTTTAATGCATCATCACGAAGCATGCCTTGTGTCGTACTCATTTTGGATATCATTTAGTGATGTATAATCAATGTTATCAACCAATTTACAAAAAATATGTGCTTTTGGTACTATTTATTTTAAACGTAATAATTTGATCTCTTTAATTTCTAAAGTTGATTTTGATTAATTCTGTTTATTCTATTTAACATAGCTTACTTCATTTTAATGAGTTTTTGAAAGGTAAATAAATTGAAATAAGCAACTGTGAATCATGTAGATTGAAGAGGTAGATTGTAATGGATTGATATAAAATAAAAAGTATATTTGTTTGACCTAAATTTTAAAATTATGAAGAAGTATATCTTTATCATGGCTATCCTGCTTATTGGGCTACCTAGTTTTGGACAGCATGTACGGCAGCTGTTTGGATCAGGTGCAAAAAATACGATACCTGGAATGAGATCTAATTTACATAAATGGCAAGATTCTACTAATTATAAATTAAATGTGATACCTGATTATTTTATGTTGGGCACTTTTAGTGATTATTTGGATCGGTTTAATGGTCGTAATAAGGAAATTAATATTGATGAATATGGTTCTTCAGAAAAAGCATTGTTCACGTATTTAGCTGCATTTTTAGAAGATAATTATCAGGTGAAAATTGAAAAAAAAATATATAATGATATTCAAAGCGAATTGAATAATCCACAATTGGCTCAACATTTTAATACGTTTTATACCGATGATGGTCATTTGATTGACGAAAATTTTGATAAAGATGAAAGTAGGAAATATTCATTTTTACTTGGATTATATATCCGGTATGGGGAGCGGGTTTATGATGATGTTTATAAAATTAGAATTATAAATTCATCAAAAGATAAGATTTTATATCCTTTACTGAAAGATCTGGGCTGTAATAAAATTTACTATAAAATGTTAAGAAATTTTATTCCTGTGAGTGAGTATTTCTATTTTGAGGCTACCCCGATAATGATTAAGTATTTTAAAACGGTTGATTCTATAAAAGCAGATGATTTGAATGTTTTTGTTCAGCATCCGTTTTTAAAAAATTTAAGAGAGGAAGATAGGAAAGAAATGGAACGGGTGATGATGGAAAATAAGGAAAAGGAGATGCAGATGTTGAAAAACTGGTTTTCTGCAAATGAATTTTAATGATATAGTTTTGAATTAAAATAAGAAGACCTATCTCTTTTGGAAATAGGTCTTCTTTATTGAATAGCGTTAATTATGCTCCTAATTGAACACGTTTGAACGCTGTAACTGTTAAACCTTTAGAAACTGAATCTAAGAATTGTGCGATAGATTTAGAGTTATCTTTAACGAATTCTTGGTTCAACAAAGTTGTTTCTTTGTAGAATTTATTCAATTTACCAGCAGCGATTTTTTCTGCCATTTCAGCAGGTTTTCCTTCAGCGATGATTTGTTCTTTAGCAATAGCCATTTCACGCTCAATAGTATGTGAATCTACACCATCTTTATCGATAGCGATAGGGTTCATTGCAGCGATTTGCATAGCTACATCTTTACCCGCTTCTTCAACACCATCAGCAGCAGCTGATAAACCTACTAAAACACCTAAACGGTAGTTTGCGTGGATATAAGCAACAACTTTCTCAGCAGAAATAGTTTCATATTTAGAAACGTCAATTTTCTCACCGATTTTACCTGTTTGATCGATTAATAAATCAGCGATTTTAGTACCACCGATTTCTAACGCTTTTAAGTCTTCTAAAGAAGCAGGTTTGTTAGCCAAAGCAACTTCAGCAACTGACTCAGCGAAAGCTACGAAATCAGCATTTTTAGCTACGAAATCTGTCTCACAGTTTACTTCAACTACGATACCTGATTTACCATCAGTAGCAGCTTTAGCAATGATAACACCTTCGTTAGAATCACGGTCTTGACGGCTAGCAGCAACTTTAGCTCCTTTTTTACGTAAGTAATCAACAGCAGCTTCAAAATCACCGTTTGCTTCTACTAACGCTTTTTTACAATCCATCATACCTGCGCCTGTTTGTTGACGCAACTTGTTTACATCTGATGCAGAAATTTGTACTGACATGATATATTTCTTTTTTAAATTTTTGACTTATTATTTTCTTGACAATATTAACCTAACTCTTGTTAAGTTAATATAAAGTTTACCATTTCTTTTTAGAGCAATGTTAAACCAAAAAACCGGACAGATAGGTTAGTCCAAGAAAAGAATTCTTTTCCAGAAACCAACGCTACGCTATCCGGTTTGGAATAAAAAATATTATTCTCCGTCTTTCGCTTTACGAGGACGTTTAGCTTCTGAAGCTTCAGTAGTATCAACTTTAGCTTTAGCTGCAGCTGCTTCTTTTTCTGCTTCGTCTTCTTTATCACGTTTACGTTCGTCCAAACCTTCTTGGATTGCTTGACCAATGATTCCAGCGATTAAGCTAATCGATTTACTAGCGTCATCATTTGCAGGGATTGGGAAATCAATGTTTGAAGGGTCAGAGTTTGTATCTACCATTGCAAAAGTAGGGATGTTTAACTTGATTGCTTCAGTTACAGCGATGTGTTCTTTTTTCACATCGATGATGAATAAAGCAGCCGGTAAACGGTTCAAATCAGCAATACCTCCTAATAGAGATTCTAATTTGATACGCTCACGTTGAATCATCAACTTCTCTTTTTTAGATAATACATCATATGTACCATCTTTTTGCATTTTGTCAATAGTAGACATTTTTTTGATAGACTTACGCACTGTTGTGAAGTTTGTAAGCATACCACCTAACCATCTTTCCGTAACGAAAGGCATGTTAACTGCCTTCGCTTGTTGAGCGATAATTTCTTTTGCTTGTTTTTTCGTTGCTACGAATAAAACCTTACGACCTGATTTTACGATTTGTTTGATAGCTGATGCAGCTTCTTCCAATTTCGTAAGCGTTTTGTTCAAGTCAATAATGTGGATCCCGTTGCGTTCCATGAAAATGTACTTAGCCATTTTCGGATCCCATTTACGAGTAAGGTGACCAAAGTGCACACCTGCATCCAATAAGTCTTGATAAGTTGTTCTTGCCATTTTTTGATCCTCCTTTGATTAACGTTTACTGAATTGGAATCTCTTACGAGCTTTCTTGCGTCCTGGTTTTTTACGCTCAACCATACGGTCATCACGTGTTACTAAACCTTTAGCACGTAAAGCTGGTTTAACTTCTGGGTCTAATTCAACTAATGCTTTCGCAATAGCCAAACGAACAGCCTCAGCTTGTCCTTTTACACCACCTCCATTAACGTTCACTTTCGCATCAAAATTCCCAGCTTGACCTGCTACTTCTAATGATTGAGTAACAATGTATTGCAATGGCAATGTTGGGAAATATTCTTTGTAGTCTTTACCATTAATAGTAAGGACTCCGCTACCAGCAGTTAAGTAAATGCGGGCAACAGCAGTTTTTCTTCTTCCTGAAGTATTAGTTGTTGACATGTCGATTCTCCTTAAAATTTAACTGGTTTTGGATTTTGAGCCTCTTGTTTGTGCTCAGTTCCAGCATAAACATAAAGATTTTTAAACAATTGACGACCTAAACGGTTTTTAGGAAGCATACCACGAACAGCTTTCTCAATGATGCGCTCAGGGTGTTTTGCCAATAATTCTTTTGGAGTGATGAAACGTTGACCACCCGGGTATCCCGTGTAGCGAACGTAAGTTTTGTCGCCCAATTTATTACCTGTCAATCTAATTTTTTCTGCATTGATAACGATAACATTATCTCCGCAATCTACGTGAGGGGTAAACGATGGCTTGTGCTTTCCGCGAATTACTTTCGCAATTTCGCTTGCCAAGCGCCCCAAAATCTCGCCTTCAGCATCAACAACGATCCATTCTTTGTTGATGGTGTTCTTGTTGGCAGAGACAGTTTTGTAACTTAACGTATTCACTTGCTTTTAATTAAATAATTAATAATATTTTATTCACTTCTTTTCCCTGTATCTCAAGGGTCTGCAAAGGTACTTTTAATTTTTTGATTACGAAAATCTATTTTACTTTATTTTAGGGACTTTCATTATCCAAAGTATGTTTTACTCTAGTTTAAAATAAGGAGATCGTCAAAAATAACCCATTGAATTGCAATACCGTTATTTACAATTGTCGTTTATTAGTATATTGCAACATAATTAACACAGTAATTGGTGAACGAGAAGGATTATTTATGTTTAAAAAATATTTGAAGTATGCGCTATTAGTAACAATGTTATCTGCAGCTGGAGAAACAGCATTAGCACAAAATAGTATCCCAGAAAAACCTTATTCGCAACAATTAAAAAATATAGAAGCTTTTTTAAGAAAGGGTGATTATAAACAGGCGATGGATTCGTTAGATGCGATTACAACGCGTTATCCCAAAGCAGATGACGTTTATTTTACGAAGGCAGTATTATTTGGACAGATGAGAAATGCTGATCGTGCTCTGGAGGAAGTAAATAAAGCGCTCGAAATAGATCCTAAAAACGAATATTTAAGTTTTAGTATTGATGTCAATAAGGGTAAAGGCGACCTAGCAAGTGCAATCCGGTCATTGGATATGTTAATGAATAAGGATCATGTCAATATCGCTGCATTAAATAGGGAAAAAATCATGTTATTGTTCAATAATGAACAAAAGGAAGAGGCTTTTGCACGTTATAAAAATGTCCGTGAATCGGCCGGTGCTACTGATACATTGGATGTCATTGGGGCTACTTTGTTATTGGATAAAAACGATTTTCCTGCTGTAATCAATGTTTTGGAACCTTGGGCTAATAAAAAATCTCCTTTAGCACAAGTATATAGTCAATTGGCGCAGGCGTATCGTGAAAATAAAGAGCCTAAAAAATCACTTGCTGTTTTGAATGCGGGTGTTTTAAATACTAAGGATGATTATCTTTTTTTGGATTTAGCTGATGAATATCGTTTATCGGGTAAAGGAAAACTTTCATTTGAATACTTAAAACAGGCTTTTTCGTCTAAAACTATTGATTTTTCGGAAAAAAATAGAATTATTTTATCCCTCTTGGCTCCGAATAGCAGCTTCACACTCGATCAGGCGCAAGAGCTGGCGAATATTTTAGTAGATATGCATCCGCGTGTAGCAGAAAGCCATGTCGCAAAAGGGCAAGTAAACTGGATGCGTAATGACCTTGTTGGTGCACAATCATCATTTTCGATTGCCGTAGGGATCAATCCCTATCAAATTGACGCTTGGCGGATGTTGATCAATGTCGATCTGGCCATGGAGCAGTATGATCAAGCGATAGCGCATGGGGGAGAGGCTTTACACAATATCCCAAACAATCCTGTTATCTTGTATTTCAGTTCGATTGCCTATACATTAAAGGGTAATTATGAGCTTGCTCGTAATTTGATGGAAGCTGCACTGAATAATGGGCAAAATGAAAATGCTATTTTTCAATCCAATATATATAGCGGACTGGGTGATATCTACCATTCACTTAAAATGGAATCAGCGTCGGATGTGGCCTATAGAGAAGCGATTCATCTAGATAGTACAAATGTAAGTGCTATGAACAATTTAGCCTATTATTTGTCGTTAAGAAATCAGGATTTAGAAGATGCGGCCCATTTTGCTGAAACTGCAAATAAGTTGAGACCAAATGATGCAACCTTAGAGGATACGTATGCTTGGGTGCTATTTAAACAGGGTAAGTATGCTGATGCTTTGGTCTGGATCGAAAAAGCTATTAAAAATTCAAATACGATTTCTGCAGTTTTATTAGAGCACTATGGTGATATTCTAATTAAAAATAAAAAACCTGCAGAAGCAATGAAGCAATGGAAACTAGCGTTAAGTAGAGGTGGTCAATCAGAAATAGACTTGGATAAGTTAAAAGAAAAAATAAATGCGAAAGCTTATGTGGAGTAGATCTATTGCTATAATGGCCGTGCTTTTAATATTTGCGTCTTGTAGTACGAAGAAGAAAGTTGCGAAAGTGGAGAGTGATCCTGTGGAGATTCTGACGATAGATAAGGAAGATTCTAAGACCGAAATTGCGCAAAAATTTTTATTATCTAACTTGGAGTTTACGACGTTCTCGGGCAAAGCTAAGAGTAAAATAAGCATTGGAAAATCTTCTCAAGATGCAACGGTGAATATCAGAATAGAGAAAGATAAGAAAATATGGATTTCTATTACTGCATTGTTAGGTATTGAGGTTGGGCGAGTTTTGATTACACCGGATAGTGTTCAGATATTAAATAAATTTCAAGGTGAATATACTGGAAAACCATTTAGTTACTTGTACCAATATGCAAGTGAGGATTTGACTTTTGCAAATGTACAAGATCTGCTTTTGGCGAATTTTTCTACAAATCTGTTAAATGCCAATAATTTTGAAGTGGATCAAAAAAGTATACCGATGCAATTGAAGGGTCAAAAGAATGAACTTACTTATAGGTATGTAGTGAACCAACAAAATAAATTGGACTCGTTTAGCTTAGAACAAGTTGCTAAGGGACAAAAATTGGAAGCAAATTATGCAGGCTATTCAAATAACGGAGGGATGTTGTTTCCGATGGCACTTGAATTACTGATTTCGGGAGGTGATACCGCTATAAGCGCTAACTTTAATTATAGCAGAGTATCGTTCAATGAGGCACTGGAAATGCCTTTTACAATCTCCAACAAATACAAAGTAATTCATTAATGTTAGCACGATAATCCTTAAGATTTATTACTTTCGCATCTGGGACTGTTTTTAATGAAAAGATGTTAATTCGGACTCAACTGCTAGTAAAAGATTACTATAGATGAATTTAAAAAAGATAATACTAAGTCTACTTGCGTTTTTTTTGATGCTTGGAATCGGTTTTTCACAAACCCGGGCGGAGCTTGAAAAGAAACGTGAAAAAATAAATCGTGAAATAGCGGAACTTCAAAAGACGCTTAAGGAGACTACGACGGAAAAGATATTGACGCAGAAGCAGGTGAGTGCGCTGAGTAGTCAGATTAATCTTCGTCAAGAAAAAATTACTACCATTAGTTCTGAACTCAGTTTGATTAATCGCCAGATTAATGTCAATACTGCTGCTGTTGATAAATTGAAGGCTGAGTTGGAAAAGATGCGCAACGATTATGAGAAAATGATCATGTTTGCGTTTCGAAACCGTAATGCTTATAATAAATTGATGTTTATTTTCGCTTCAAAAGATTTTAATCAAGGGTTTCGACGTGTAAAATATTTGCAACAATTCAATGATTCACGGAAGTTAAAGGCGAGTGAGATTGAAGGGACTAAAAAACAAATTGAACAAAAGATCGCACAGCTTCAGGCTGATCGTAATAAACATAAACAGTTATTGAACGAACAAGAACAAGAGAAGAAAACGATCGCTCAGCAACGTGCTATTTTCTCGAATGAATTAAATTCTTTGATTACCACTGAAAGAGGTGTAAAACGCGATATTACGCAGAAACAAAAAGAGGAGCGTAAGTTAAGATCTGCCATTCAAGCAATCATTAAAAGAGAGATTGAAGCCGAGCGTAGAAGACAAGAAGCTGCTCGTAGAGCTGCAGAAGCTGCTGCGGCAAGAAGTGCTAAGAAAAACGACACTAAAGTAGAAGAAAAAGAGTCATCTAAATCTACTGCCCGTAAGTCGGATTCAGAGGTGTTGCGCGCTACTCCAGAAGCAGCCCGTCTATCGGCTGATTTTAGATCTAATCGCGGACGATTGCCATGGCCAGTTTCCAATGCTAAAATATTACAAAGTTTTGGTACAGATAGGACAGGAAGAAACGTGTCTGTGAGCCATGAGTCCTTGAAATTACAAACAGCAAGTGGCGCTACGGTTAAGTCGGTATTTTCTGGAACTGTAACAAGTACGTTAACGTTGAATGGACTTAAGGTGATCATCATTTCACATGGTGAATTCTTCTCGGTGTATAGCAACTTAGCAAGTTTTAGTGTTTCGAAAGGACAGAAAGTGTCTGCAGGTCAGTCTATTGGAACTGTTGCTAACGATCCTGATCTGGATGCGCCGGTACTGGATTTTCAAGTTTGGCAGGGTCAAATTCCGATGAATCCACAATCTTGGTTAGCAAATTAAAAAAATATAGAAATAAAAATTATTATGTACATTTGTTTTTAAGGTATAAGTGTATATACTCAAAGAGAATATTGAAAAACAGTAAATCATAAGTTATGTTGACATCAGGGTTATTAATAATGGGTATTGGGGGTCAGGAATTAATTATAATCGTTGTAATATTATTACTATTATTTGGCGGTAAAAAAATTCCTGAATTGATGCGTGGATTAGGTAAAGGTGTAAAAGAATTCAAAGACGGACAGAAAGAGGATTCTACAGATGATACTAAAGAGAAAACAACAGAGAATAAATAATTCTGCTGTGTGTTAGAAATAAGATTTTACCTCTTCGTAAAATCTTATTTCATTTTTTACCATTTCTAATCTTGTAAAAGAAAAGCGTATTTGAAAAAAATTATACTTTATTCTTAGGACGATTTAGTTCTAATTGTCAACCATAATTAAAAAAGATGATTGAAAAAAAGAGGACTCTATTCACCATAGGCTTAGCCATCACGACGTATTGTTTGTGTGCACAAGAAAGGTCTATAGATGAGATGAGAAATTCTACGCAAGCAATTATGTCTGCGAGTATTGATCGTGAAAATGCATCGATCTTACAACAGCTTGACAGCATTAAATTTGTTAATATAGGAGAGAAAGACGCCCAATCGATCGTCTTTGATATTGAAGATGTCAATGTTGTTCGAAAACTAAATTCCTTAGAACGTGAAGTCCCCTTAGACTACAACCAACATGTTCGCAAGTATATTGATCTTTACAATTCCAAAAATTATTCTGGGCATATGTCCCGAATGCTGGGACTGGCGCAATATTATTTTCCGCTTTACGAACGTATTTTGGCTGAAGTGGGCGTTCCTAAAGAAATAAAATACCTGTCGATTATTGAGTCTGCTTTAAATCCTCATGACGTATCACGTGTTGGAGCAACAGGACCGTGGCAATTTATGTATGGTACTGCTAAGATTTATAACTTAACGATGGATACGTATGTTGATGAACGTAAGGATCCTATTGCATCCAGTTATGCTGCTGCCAAATATATGAAAGAAGCTTATGCCGAATTTGGTGATTGGCTGTTAGCGATTGCTTCCTACAATTGTGGAAAGGGTGGAGTCAAACGTGCGATTTTAAGATCTGGAAAGATTCAACCTACATTTTGGGAAGTCGCACCTTATCTACCTAAGGAAACCAGAAATTATATTCCTGCTTACATCGCGATGACTTATACCTTAGGCTATGCACAGGAACATGGCATCGAAGCTCAGGAAAGTGAAATCGCTTTGAATACGCAGGTGTTAGAAGTTGATAAGTTTATTTCGATAGCTGAGGTTGCTAAGGCAATAAATGTGTCAGAAGAGAGCTTAAAACTGCTTAATCCGGCTTATAAGAAAGGAGTAGTCAATGGCTCCGATGAAATTCATCGCCGTTTAATTATTCCTGCACTGGGTGACGGCATCAATAAAGATCAACTTTATCTAGCGCTCAATACAACAGTAGAAGCTCCTGTTCAATCCATTGCGGCTGTAGACGCTGATATTCGTAAGAATAGTAAAGGTAGTGCCCAGCCTAGTCGCCATCAAGTGCGTAGAGGAGAAACCTTGGCTATAATTGCGAGAAAGTATGATGTTAGTGTTCAAAATTTAAAAGCTTGGAATAACGTGAGCGGATCTTCTGTAAAGGCCGGAACTTCTTTAGTTGTCAATAGCAATGGAATAAATAGCCGATTAGCTCAGAAGGCTACTGCAAGCTCGTCCAAAAAGTCAACTGTTCTGGTATATACTGTCAAGAAAGGTGATACACTTTCTGAAATAGCGAATAATAAGGGGGTGTCTCTATCTAAATTGAAAGCGGATAATAATTTATCACACACAAAACTAAAGCCTGGAATGAAATTGAAAATCAATAAGGGTTAGCATCAAGATGTCAATTTATAAAAAATTAAAAGCCTTCCATACGGAAGGCTTTTAATTTTTTATATCGTTTTATGCTCTTATACAAGCCACGCTGCATCATCTTCTGCTTCAAAACCTTGCAGATTAACTTCTACATGTTCCTTCAAGATGGTCGATAGTTTTAATCCATAATAATCACTTACAATAGGGAATTTTGGGTGACTTCGGTCAATAAGTACGGCAGTACGCATTTTCTTAATTGGAACGTTTAAGAATACCCCTAATCCATAAGCAAGCGTTCTTCCGCTATTCAATACATCATCAACTAAGATTAAGGTTTTATTTTTAGCACCTTCAATGGGTTGATCGGTCTCTGCTTTTAATGAACGACTTGTTTTACTCATCGTCACCTTTAAGAGCTCAATATTTTTATCTGATATTTCTTCTAATATTTTTTGCAAGCGTTGTGCAAAAACATAACCTCTATCCGCAATACCTACTAACACCAACGTATTTTCTTCAAAATTATCTTCTAAAATCTGATAAGCGATACGTATCGATTTTTGTTTGATTTGTTCTTTATCTAGTATGAGCGTTTTCTTTGACGACATAATGGTATTAAATTTATTTAAGCGTAAAAGTACTAAAATCTTTGCAAAAAAAAGTCCGAATGTCAATACATTCGGACTCCTTATCGTGGCGTGAAAAAATCAAATTAATTGAATTTATCTGCTTTTTCACCATTTAATATCTCAGCAGTAAGTGATTTGTTATCATCAGGTAATCTACCACCATCATAATAATAACGTCTCCAATATGCTTCTCCTAAGTTGCTAATCATAACACCTTTGCTTGAAGAAGCATGGGCAAATTTATTATCACCAATATAAACCCCAACATGCGTAATACTTTTACTTCTGATCTTAAAGAACACCAAGTCACCAGCTTTTAAATCATCTTTCTTTACTGGTTTTATTTGAGAATATTGGTTACGACTATTATAGCCTAAAGTTGTATTAAAAACTTTGTCGTACAATTCAAAAGAGAATTTTGAACAATCGATACCTCTTTTGGAGTCACCTCCTAAGCGGTAAGGAGTTCCTAACCATTCATAAACAAATTGATATAATTTTGTGTTTGTAGTTGCTGAAACCGCAACACCCATGATTTGGGAGAAGTATTCTTTAGCGAGATTGTCCGGGTCTGATTCCGGTTTAGATTGGGTTTTGGTTGATTGTGCCTGCGACACTAGACATAAGCCTATAAATAGCATTGAAGCTAATATTTTCTTTGTTTTCATTAAATCGCTTTTATGTACAACTTTAACTTATTCTTTTATTATTAGATGTTAACTATTTTGGACATCACTGTTGCGAATATAATACAACTCATCTTACTTTGCAAAAAATATGACAAGTATTTAACGAAGTTTTAACGTTTTTAACACTTTTTTTATTGAAACGCAATTTATCGAGGCAGAATAAATTGTAAGCATCCAACGACAGGTATATGTGTATTATAAAAATTACATGTAGTACTTAATAATATGTTATTTATATATAAGATGATCTTTTCTTAAGAAATATCAAAAAAAACATTAATTTATTTTGATACTTGATAAATAATCCCTTATATTTACGAAAGTAAAATAAAAAAGAATGAAAACGACTACAATTATTACATCGATTATTATTACCACCGGGATAAAACTTAGGAGGAGGTAGTTTCGTTGTATAGAAATGTAGACAAGATATTTCGCAAACGCCTTCCTCTCTGAGTGAAGGCGTTTTTTTTTATGCTCTAAAACAAACAACTAAACAGTATACATTATGAAAATTTTAAAATTTGGAGGAACGTCGGTAGGCTCTGCAGATAGCATCAAAGCAGTACTTCGTATTGTGAAGAAATCGTATGATTCCGGGGAACAACCGTTGGTAGTTTTATCGGCCATGTCGGGAGTCACAAATTTATTATGTAAAATGGCCGTAGATGCTTCTGAAGGAAAATCATTTCATGAAGATTTAGCATTAATCGAAACCAAGCACTTTGAGGTGATCAAGAAATTAATCACAGTTAAATATCAAAATCCAGTATTCACGAAACTAAAATTATTTTTCAATGAAATTGAAGAGTTATTGCAGGGGATCTATGCGCTAAGGGAGCTGAGCGAACAAAGTAAGGATTTGATCGTCAGTTATGGCGAACGTTGTTCGACTTTTATGGTATCTAAGATTTCGGAACAAGATTTGGCGGCATCACTATTTGTCGATGCATCGCATTATATTAAAACCGATTCTCATTTTGGACATGCACATGTCAATGACCAGTTGACAGAGCAACTTGTTAAATCTTTGTATTTAACAAATAACGATAAACTCATGTTTGTAACCGGGTTTATAGCATCTAATGAGAACGGACGAATGACAACTTTAGGTAGAGGTGGGTCAGATTATACAGCTGCAATCTTTGGTTCTATTTTAAATGCAACAGCGATCGAAATATGGACAGATGTAAATGGTATGCTGACAGCGGATCCACGTATTGTTAAAAAAGCATTTTCATTGCCCGTTCTATCCTATACAGAGGCTATGGAGTTGTCCTATTTTGGTGCTAAGGTCATCTATCCGCCCACTATGATTCCTGCTTTTCTAAAGAAAATACCAATTGTTATCCGCAATACTTTTGAACCTGATTTTGCAGGTACTTTTATTCAATTTGAAAGTGGTAAAACAACTTTACCAATAAAAGGTATCTCTTCGATCGAAGAAATATCTGTTATCAATCTTACGGGTTCGGGTATGATTGGTAAATCTGGATTTAGTGGTCGATTATTTACTTTATTAGCGCGAGAGCAGATCAATGTGGTTTTGATTACGCAGTCTTCGTCTGAGCACAGTATTACTTTTGCAGTCAATCCTGAGGATGCATTACGCGCCAAGAGTTTGATCGAGAATGAGTTTGAATTGGAAATACAAGTTAATAAACTCATCCAACCAGAGATCGAAAACAATTTATCTGTTTTAGCCATAGTAGGTGAGAATATGAAAAAAACTCCAGGAATGTCTGGCCGGTTATTTTCCTCTTTGGGAAGAAATGGGATCAATGTACGTGCTATAGCTCAGGGATCTTCGGAGTATAATATATCTGTTATTATTTCAAAGAGTGATTTATCAAAAGCACTGAATGCTGTGCATGATGCCTTTTTTGCGGAACTTAAAAAAACGCTTTATGTGTTTAATTTGGGAACAGGAAATATTGGTTCTACTTTATTTAAGCAATTGGAGAGTCAATATGATTTCTTGTTGAGTAAAAACGATCTTGAGATCAAGGTTGTCGGTATTTCAAATAGCAAGAAAATGTTGTTTAAACTAGATGGTGTTGATTTAGCAAACTGGGATACGGAACTAATGGAGCAAGGGGAAGATGCTGACCTAGCCGTTTTTGTAGAACGTATGAAAGGCTTTAATCTTCCAAATTGTGTATTTATAGATAATACAGCAAGTCGATTGCCTTCTACTTATTACGAGGGAATTTTTCAATCTAATATTTCGATCGTGACGTGTAATAAAATTGCTAATTCTGGAAAGTACGAACAATATAAAACACTACGTGAAACTGCCCATAAGCATGGTGTGGACTTCTTTTATGAAACCAATGTTGGTGCTGGTCTGCCTATCGTGCGTGTTTTGAAAGACCTGATGTTAAGTGGTGACCGTATCGTTAAAATCGAAGCTATTCTTTCTGGAACGATCTCTTATATCTTTAATAATTTTAAAGACGATGTATCTTTTTATGATGTGGTAAAACAAGCACAAGATTTGGGTTATACGGAGCCAGACCCTCGTGACGATTTAGGTGGAGTCGATTTTATGCGTAAAATGTTGATTTTAGCGCGTGACGCAGGTTATACCATCGAAGCGGAGGATGTCAATTTAGGCGCCATATTGCCTGAGGCATGTTTGAAAGCAGATTCAGTAGAATCTTTCTATGAAGAACTTAAAAATGAGAACAGTTATTTTGAGGCCTTAAAAGAAAAGGCTCGTCTTGAAAATAAAGTGATCCGTTATATCGGGAAATTGGAAGATGGAGTTGTGTCTATTTCTGTACAGATCGTAGATGACAAGCATCCTTTCTATGCCCTGTCGGGAAGTGATAATATTATCTCGTTCACCACAGAGCGTTACAAAGAAAGACCATTGGTGGTTAAAGGACCTGGTGCCGGTGCTGAAGTAACAGCTGCAGGAGTATTTGCAGATTTAGTAAATGTAGGCGCTTAATCAAAAGTTTCACAGACCTGTTATTGCTTTGGATAACAGTCATAAAAATTAAATATGAAAACTTCTCTATCGAAGAAAAAGATAAATCTGGATAATATGTTGGATCACGTTCATGTTTTCGCTCCAGCAACCGTAGCGAATATGATTTGTGGTTTTGATATTTTGGGGTTCGCTTTAGATGAACCAGGAGATGAAGTAATCATGCGGAGAAAAAGTACTGCAGGTGTTGTCATCACTAAAATTACGGGTGATGACGGTCGTCTTCCTATGGATGCAGACAAAAATACAGTGTCTGCATGTGTACAGTTTCTACTGCAGCATCTGGAGTTACATGATGAGGTGGGAGTGGAAATAGAACTGCATAAACATATGCCTATAGGATCAGGTTTGGGATCAAGTGCGGCAAGTACCGTTGCAGGTCTATTTGCTATTAATAAAATGTTGGGTGATCCACTTTCAAAAGAAGAACTATTGCCTTTTTGTGTGGAAGGCGAACGACTGGCATGTGGACATGGTCATGCAGATAATGTAGCGCCTTCGTTATTTGGTGGCATTACATTGATCAGAGGACATGACCCATTGGATCTAATTCCTTTACCTGTACCAGAAGAACTTGTTGCTGCTGTGGTGTTTCCGCAGGTTGATGTTCCCACACGTGATGCGCGTCAACTGATTAAAGAAAAGGTGCTGTTAAAAGATGCCGTCATCCAATGGGGAAATATTGCAGGACTAATAGCAGGATTGTTTAAAAATGATTATGATCTCATATCGCGAAGTATGCAGGATGTACTCATCGAGCCAACACGAGCGATCTTGATCCCTCAGTTTTATGAGATGAAGCAAATTGCATTAGAAAATGGTGCGTTGAGTTTTGGAATATCGGGTTCTGGACCTTCAGTTGTAGCTATTACACGAGATAAGGAGGTTGCTAAGCAGATTGTTGATCAGATTAAAGCGCATCTCTCCGAATCAGAAATTGAAAGTTATGGTTATGTATCGGGTGTAAATGTTGATGGCCCTAAAGTATTAAATTAAGATTATTATGAAATTTTACAGTACCAATAATAAAGCATTACGTGTTTCTTTCAAAGAAGCAGTTTTTAATTCATTGCCTGCCGATAAAGGACTTTATATGCCTGAGGCCATTCCTCAACTGGATCCTTATTTTATAAAAAATATACAGCAATATTCGCTGCAGGAAATTGCATTTACAGTAGCGCAGGCTTTTATTGAAGATGATATTCCTGCAGATGTGTTGAGGGATATTATCGCGGATGCTATTAATTTTGAAGCACCTGTCAAGTTTTTGAGCCCAGATACTGCGGTATTAGAACTATTTCACGGTCCTTCGTACGCCTTTAAAGATTTTGGAGCTCGGTTTATGAGTCGTGTAATGGCTTATTTTTCGGGTGTAGATGATGCTTTATTGGATGTTCTGGTCGCGACATCTGGAGATACGGGTGGAGCCGTTGCGTTAGGTTTCTTGGGGGTAGCAGGTACACGTGTCACCATCTTATATCCAAAAGGTAAGGTTTCTGAAATTCAGGAATTACAGTTGACCACCAATGGACAGAATATAAGAGCCATTGAAATTGATGGAACGTTTGATGATTGTCAAGCATTGGTTAAACGTGCTTTCAACGATCCGGAGCTTAATGAACATCTGAGATTAACTTCCGCTAATTCCATTAATATCGCACGTTTGATCCCACAGACATTTTACTATTTTTATGCTTATGCACAGTTGAAGGCACAGGGTTCAGATCGAGTTGTCTTTACGGTTCCAAGTGGTAACTTTGGTAATATCGGTGCCGGGTTATTGGCTTTCAAGATGGGTCTTCCGGTCGAGCAGTTTGTTGCTGCTACCAATGCGAACGATACCGTGCCCCGTTTTATTAAATCTGGAAAATATGAACCCAAGCCATCTGTACAAACATTAGCCAATGCTATGGATGTTGGTGATCCTAGTAATTGGGTTCGTATTCAAGATTTATTTGATAATAATCTCGATGACTTAAAGAGCATGATCACTACTTATACCTATACGGATAAGGAAACTAAGGCTGCTATGGAACAGTTACATCATACTTATCATTATGTTGCTTGCCCACATACCGCTATTGCTTGGTTAGGTTCACAAGCCTACCGCGGCGAATATCCAGGTTCTTATGGATCGGTGTTTTTATCCACAGCGCATCCTTGTAAATTTCCGGATGCTATTTCTGAGCAGGTATTCAGTAAAATTAAATTGCCTGTAGGGGTAGAACAGTTACACAACAAACCTAAAGTTGTAGAAGCTTTTTCTGCTGATTATGCTGTTTTTAAGAATTACTTAATTACGCATAAATAATTGAAAAGGCCCATTGAGATGGGCCTTTTCAATTCACATGCTCTTCGTGATGAATTTGGATTTAATTTTCTGATAAATTTAATTAGCAAGATGTTTCAAATAACTTGAAAACCTGTACTTTTGTTGCGATGAAAAAAATTATTCTGAATAAGGGGAAAGATAAGGCAGCTTGGCAACTTCATCCTTGGGTGTTTTCTGGTGCAATAAAACGGATAGATGGTACACCCGATAATGGGGATGTTGTTACTGTTTTTAATGCAGAAAATGAGTTTATTGCTTTCGGACTTTTTCACGATTCATCTCGTGTAGCTGTTCGTTTATTAGAATGGCACCCTGATCAGCAAATCAACGAACAATGGTGGAGAAAGCGTATTCAAAAAGCTGTAGACGCACGCCGCCATTTATTAATTGAGGGAAAGAATGATACGGCAAGGTTGATCTTTGCTGAAGCAGATTTTGTGCCGGGATTGATTGTCGATAAGTATGCTGATTTTATTTCAATACAGGTGCATGCAGCTGGTATTGAAAAAATCAAGGATGTGGTTATAGATGAACTTAATACATTATTAAGTCCTAAGGGAATATATGAGCGTTCAGATCTGAAGTCGCGTGAACATGAGGGATTGCCCGATACAAATGGTTTACTTTTTGGTGAACTCCCTCCTGAATTTGTAGAAATTATTGAAAATGGTATCCGTTATCAGGTCAATATTATTGATGGCCAAAAATCAGGTTTTTATTGTGACCAACGAGAGAATAGGGCGTTAACAGCTCAATATGTGAAAGGTAAAAAGGTCTTGGATTGCTTTTGTTATTCAGGAGGTTTTACGTTAAATGCTTTCCATGAAGGTGCGGCAAGTGTTACATCTGTAGACAGCTCTGCTTTAGCGATTGAAACGTTAAGACGCAATATACTGTTAAATGGCTATAGTGAAGAGAACCATATCGCGATCCAGTCGGATGTGAATAAGCAATTGAAAGTTTTTGCTGAAGAGCATCAAAAATTTGATGTCATTGTCTTAGATCCACCAAAATATGCTCCTTCCAGATCTTCACTGGAACGTGCATCACGTGCATATAAGGATCTTAATCGGAGAGGTTTATTGCTTTTAGAATCAGGAGGCTTATTGGCCACTTTTTCATGTTCTTCAGCCATGGATATCGATACTTTTAAACAAGTATTGGCATGGGCAGCATTGGATGCGGGCAAAGAAATACAATTTATCAGACAATTTCATCAACCAGATGATCATCCGGTGAGAGCATCATTCCCAGAAGGGGAATATTTAAAAGGATTATTAGTAAGAGTTATTTAAAAAAACAAAAGAGGTTTCTAATATGAGGGACCTCTTTTTTACGTTATGGAAGTACAAAATAATAAGATCAGACCTGAGTTTTCTATTTTACTCGCAGTTAGTTTTGCACATTTATTAAATGACTTGATTCAGGGAGTCATTCCATCAGTTTATCCCTTATTGAAAGAAGAACATCAATTAAGTTTTTCACAAATTGGTATGATCACATTTGTGTATCAAATTGCAGCATCGATTTTCCAACCTGTCGTTGGTTCTTTTACCGATAAAAATCCGATTCCTTATTCCCAAATTATCGGTATGACCTTTTCAATTGCGGGTATGGCGCTGTTTGCTTATGCACCTAGCTACGCACTGATTTTATGTGCTGTATTTCTAGTTGGAATAGGATCATCTATCTTTCATCCTGAATCCTCACGTGTGGCCTATATGGCATCAGGAGGTAAACGAAGTATGGCGCAGTCGATTTTTCAGATAGGAGGAAATGCAGGAACAGCATTAGCTCCTATTATTGTTGCTTATTTGGTTTTACCAAAAGGACAGTCTTCTATTGCTTGGTTTTGTGCGATTGGGCTTATCGGTCAGGTTGTTTCGTTTTACATTGGAAACTGGTATAGTAGGAGGCTGAAAAATAGAGCCAAAAATGCTTTAAATGCTATCAAAATACCTGATCTCTCGGAAGCCCGAGTGGTGTCAACTGTTATTATATTGATGCTATTAATTATTTCTAAGTATTTTTATATTGCTAGTATTACCAATTACTTTCAGTTTTATACCATGGAAAAGTTCGGTATAACAGAGATTCAAGCACAAGTATATTTATTTTACTTCTTAATTGCTGTCGCAGCTGGCACCTTATTAGGTGGTTTATTTGGCGATCGTTTTGGAAGGAAATACGTCATATGGTTTTCGGTATTGGGAGTAGCACCATTTTCTTTACTGCTGCCTTATGTTGATTATACCATGACAGGGGTTTTAGTTGTGATTATTGGTTTAATTTTGTCTTCCGCTTTTCCTGCCATTATTGTGTATGCACAGGAGTTGTTGCCCAAGAAATTAGGTATGGTATCTGGATTGTTCTATGGTTTTGCTTTTGGTATGGGAGGTTTAGGTTCTGCATTGTTAGGATGGCAGGCCGATCACACATCGATTGAGTTTATTTATCATATCTGTTCTTATTTGCCTTTGATAGGTGTAGTTGCCTATTTCTTGCCCAATCTGCAAAAGACTCCATATAAAGAAGTTTTGTAAATCAGCTTAGCAGTTATATAAAATAAATAAAGCGCTCTATAGAGCGCTTTATTTATTTTATAACATCAAGCCAACCCTTGGCCATTAGACTAGCGCCTGCCAATGAAGTATGGACACCGTCTGTTGTCCAATAAGATCCAGAAGCTTTACGCTGTGCTTGATCAAAAATCGATTGGTACGAAATTAGTGCCGCATCAAATTCTTTGGAAATCTCAACACAAGCATTTTGATAAGCTAAGAAGTCTGGATACCAATCGTCAGTAACATGTTTTACATCTTTTACTCCAAATGGTTCTCCAATGATCAATTTCACTTGAGGTAATTTGGATAGTGTTTGTTGCAATAAATCTTGATATTGTTTTTTAAACAGTTCAGGTGTATTTGTTGCTCCACTATCTTTTGTTCTCCAAAAATCATTCACCCCAATCAAGATACTTAAAATAGTAGGTTGAAGATCGATGGTATCTTGCTGCCATCTATTTTGCAAGTCAGGTACTCGGTTGCCACTGATACCGCGATTGTATATTTTTAGATTTTTGTCCGCATATTTTTCAAGCAGACTTGCAGCAGCAAGATTGACATAACCTGATCCTAGGGCACCATTATCATTCACATTTTTATTGTTTCGATCTCGACCATTATCGGTGATCGAGTCTCCCTGAAATAGGATAATATCGTTCTGATTTATAGTAATCTTTTTTGATTTCTTTAAACTGGTCATACTTTCAGCCTGAGCAGAAAACAAATTAGCGTTCGTTAATAAGGTGGCGCCAACAATACTTTTGGTAATAAATGATCTCCTATTAGTTTTCATATTTGGTTATACGTTGATAGCTTAAATATAAAAAAACTAACCATACTTTTCAATACCGTCAAGGATAATTTTACATGCCTTCTCAATTTCTTCGTTTGAAATGGTCAAAGGGGGAGCGACGCGCAACGCTGTTTCACAGTGTAGATACCAATCAATCATGATTCCTTGTTGTGCACAATAATTGCTGACATTATATACTTGTTCAAAGTTTTCAAGCTGCAGGCACATCATCAATCCTTTACCTCTAATTTCTTTAATTTTAGGATGTTGCAGGAGGTTTCTAAATAATTGTTCCTTTTCAGCTACTTGTTCCACTAATTGATCTTCTAGGATTACTTCTAAAGAAGCTTTTGCTGCCGCACAACTTACGGGGTGTCCACCAAAGGTCGTAATATGGCCCAGCATAGGATTATCTTTGATCACATCCATCACCTGCTTAGCTGCTACAAATGCACCTAGTGGCATGCCACCGCCAATACCTTTGGCAAGCATTAAAATATCAGGAACTATACCATAGTGTTCAAAAGCAAATAATCTGCCGGTTCTACCAAAGCCAGTTTGGATTTCATCGAATACCAGTAATGCTCCTGTTTCATCGCATCGTTTACGTAAAGCCTGCATATAGGCAACATCTGGTACACGTACTCCAGCTTCTCCTTGAATGGCTTCAATAATGACTGCGGCCGTTTTATCTGTAATATGCGCTAGGTCTGCGATATCATTGAAAGTTATGAATTCAATCTCCGGAAGTAGCGGTGCATAAGCCGTATGGTATTCTTCATTACCGATAAGACTTAAGGCTCCTTGTGTACTACCATGGTACGCTTTTTTTGCAGCGATAATTTGTCTTCTACCTGTAAAACGCTTTGCGACCTTCATGCTTCCTTCAACAGCTTCAGCTCCTGAATTTGTAAAATATACGGATTCAAAGTGTTTTGGAAGAACGGCTAATAAATCGCTTGCAAATTCAACTTGTGGGGCTTGTACAAATTCACCATATACAGTCACATGTAGGTACTTCTCCAGTTGTTGTTGGATCGCTTGGATTACCTTAGGATTTCTATGTCCAATATTACTGACATTGAAACCAGACACCAAGTCCATATATTCTTCACCATTGGGTCCATATAAATAAACTCCTTCTGCTTTAGCTATTTCAATCATTCTAGGTGAATTAGATGTCTGAGCGGTATTGAGAAGAAAAAGTTGGCGGTTATTTAGCATCTTATGATTTGTTTAAAAAAAAGAAGAAGTCTTTTGGACTTCTTCTCATATGCGTATTAATTATTGTTTTTTCGATTATTGAGAGATTTGATCAAATATTCTCGGAACTCCTGCTCTACTTGAAAAAATTGAGAGGATCGCGAAGTTCCAATAACTTTAGAAAATTTCTCACGGTAATTTTTCTTGATCTCCAATTCTTTGGCATCATAAGCGATGACATCTCGAGACCCTCCTCTTAGATTATTTCGGGAAGGACTGTTTCCCGTTTTAGCTTTTTTAACGCTCCACATCTCCTTGGAGTATTCATTATAAATAGGAAAAAAATCTTGAGCTTCTTTGCGTGATAAATTTAGCTCTCTTGTAATAAAAGCAATTTTTTCATTTTCAATGATTTGAAAACGTTCATTGTCCTGTGCATAAGTTGTTGATAAACCTATGATACAGAAACAAAATATGATCATTATATTCTTAATTTTCGACATCATTATAACGTATATTTAAGATAATCCTCAATATCTTCGTCCTTAACTTTACTATTTGTTCCTACTATATCTTCATCGTCGATATATTTAGCAACATAGAGTAGATCGTCACTATTTCCTGTTTGTGCCAAGTAATTAATAATTTCCTGATCAGAAACATGACTCAGGTTTTTTTGTTCATCTTGAACGTTGTTATTTTGTATTCCAAAGTAACCACCTATACTTAAAACGGCTGCCAGAGATGCAGCTACCGCATATTTGTTCCAAGAAATTTTTCTTTTGATAGAACGAACAGTAGAAGTCTCAACAGGAATATCTAAATCCAAATCTGCACGAATCGTTTTAGTAATTGTAGCATTTAATGCTTCAAAATAACCCTTAGGAGCTTCAAAGCCATCTGTAGAAACGATTTGCCTTAAATTGTCCGTAGTTATTTTAGCGGATAGTTGATCATTGAATTCATTGAAATATAAAGACGGGGTTACAAATCCATCTTGAGTTACTTTCGATTTTAAGTTATCTTCCGCTACTTTTATTAATATATCATTTTGTAAAGAAGAAAAGTAATGATCTGGATGACTAAAACCATCGGTTTTAACCTGATCTTTTAATTTTTCTTCAGATACTTTACTTAAAATATTTTGTTGAAGTTTTTCAAAATAGCCAACAGGTACATCGAGATTTTTTTTCTGTAATGATTCCAATTTGACCTGGGAAATTAGAGACTCATGGAGATCTTTAAAGTATCCTTCAGGCACATCAAAAGGATTTACACGTAGTGAATCGGGTAGATTATTGGCTTCCATTCCCTCATGATATGTGTTATTTTCCTTCATAGTAAATCATTAGAGTATCTTAATCAAAAAAGGTTTAATCGTTGTTATGAAAAAAAGCTTCTATTTTTTTTACTGCTAAATGATACGATGCTTTTAAGGCACCGACACTTGTTCCTAATACTTGTGAGATCTCATCATATTTCATATCATCGAAGTATTTCATGTTGAAAACAAGTTTTTGCTTTTCTGGTAATGTTAATAAAGCTTGTTGCAATTTCATTTGTGCTTTATCACCACTAAAGTAACTACCACTTGATAAAGAGTCAGCTAAATAAGCAGAACTATCGTCATCCAACGATACGTTCTGCTTCAGTTTTTTCTTATTCAAGAATGTGATACATTCATTGGTTGCGATGCGGTAAAGCCATGTATACAATTGGGAATCCTCTCTGAAGTTTGCCAAATTGCGCCATACTTTGATAAATATGTCTTGTACAACATCATCCGCATCATCATGATCAATGACCATTCTTCTCACATGCCAATATATTTTTTGCTGATATTTAGTCAGCAGATGATTAAATGCTTCTTCACGCGTACTTTCGTTAGCAAATTTTGAAATAATTAAAGCATCTTCCATATAGTGACGTTGTGATCGTTGTTTTTTATTTTCTATTAATAACACGTTGTGCAGCCGCAACAATTGCAGCAGCATTCAAACCATATTTTTCCATTAATTGAGCGGGAGTACCTGATTCACCGAAGCTATCATCAACTGCAACAAATTCTTGTGGACTTGGTAAGTTTTTCGCTAATACTTGAGCAACACTGTCACCCAAACCGCCTAAACGATTGTGTTCTTCAGCAGTTACTACACATTTTGTTTTAGCAACAGATTTTAAGATCGCCTCTTCATCCAATGGTTTGATCGTGTGGATGTTGATGATCTCAGCATCAATGCCCAATTCTGCTAATTGCTCACCAGCTTGGATTGCTTCCCATACCAAATGACCTGTAGCGATAATCGTTACGTCAGTTCCTTCATTTAATGTTACCGCTTTTCCGATTACAAACTCTTGATCAGCAGGGGTAAAGTTAGGAACAACAGGACGTCCAAAACGTAAGTAAACAGGACCTTCAAATTTTGCAGCAGCAATTGTTGCAGCTTTAGTTTGATTGAAATCACAAGGATTGATCACTGTCATGCCTGGTAACATTTTCATCAAACCGATATCTTCTAATATTTGGTGAGTAGCACCATCTTCACCCAATGTTAATCCAGCGTGTGAAGCAGCTATTTTAACATTTTTGTCTGAATATGCAATAGATTGACGAATTTGATCGTAAACGCGACCCGTCGAGAAGTTGGCAAATGTACCTGTAAAAGGAATTTTACCACCAATTGTCAAACCAGCAGCAATTCCCATCATGTTTGCTTCAGCAATACCAATTTGGAAAAAACGCTCTGGGAATTCATTTATAAAATCGTTCATTTTTAATGAACCGATTAAATCAGCACATAAAGCAACAACATTTTCGTTTTGTTTACCTGCTTCTAATAATCCAGCACCAAATCCTGAACGGGTATCTTTTGATTCTGTGAAAGTATATTTTTTCATTTTTTACTAGTATGGAGTAGTTAGTATGGAATAGGTAGTATATAGATTTTTTTTAATGACGTTTGATGGTCAATTTCTAAATACTAATGTCTTAAATACTAATATCTAATATAATTAATAATCGCCCAAAGTTTCTGTTAACTGACCTAAAGCCGAAGCCAATTGATCATTGTTTGGAGCAACACCGTGCCATTTGTGAGATCCCATCATGAAATCAACACCATTACCCATTTCAGTATGTAATAATATAATAATCGGTTTACCTTTACCTGTATGCGATTTCGCTTCTTCAAGTCCAGCAACTACAGAGGTCATATCATTACCTTTTGCTACTTCTAGTACATCCCATCCAAAAGCTTCCCATTTCGCGCGAAGATCGCCTAATGAAAGAACTTGATCTGTAGAACCATCAATTTGAGCACGATTATAATCAACCGCTGCAATCAGATTGTCTACTTTATTATGAGGAGCATACATTGCTGCTTCCCAAACTTGACCTTCTTGCAATTCACCATCACCCATTAAAACATACACTAAATTTGTGTCTTTGTTTAATTTTTTAGCTTGAGCAGCACCAATTGCAGCAGAAAGTCCCTGACCTAAAGATCCAGAAGCAATACGAATTCCAGGAAGACCTTCGTGAGTAGTCGGGTGTCCTTGAAGACGAGAATTGATTTTTCTGAAAGTAGCTAATTCGCTTACTTCAAAGTATCCTGCACGTGCAAGTGTACTGTAGAAAACGGGCGAAATGTGACCATTTGATAAGAAAAATAAATCTTCACCGATGCCATCCATATCAAAAGATGGATTACGTTTCATTGCATTGAAATAAAGAGCAACTAAGTAGTCCGTACAACCTAATGATCCACCTGGGTGGCCAGATTGACAAGCATGTACCATGCGTACGATGTCACGTCTTACTTGTGATGCAATTTGTTCTAGTTTATTGATATCTGCACTCATTTTAATATATTGATTTCACAATTAGCCGTAAAGTTAGTCATTTTTAACAGAGTAGGGGTTATAAATTGTAAATTTTAAGGATAAAATAGCTATTCAAATAACGTCTTCTGGATCCCTATAAGAACAACATATATTTTTTTTGAAAACATGGCATTAAAAAGTCTTCCAAAAAAATGTCCATGGAATAACTTTGATTGGGATTTTCTTGATTTCTTCCTCCATATGATTTCTTTTGTTCATATCCGAGCCCAATATATGGCGGTTAAAATTAGCGCAAGGGAGAGGTGTCCAAAGGTATTTTCAATCCATAAAAAAAGCCGTTCACAAGATGGAACGGCTTTATATTTGATATCGTTTTATACTTACATCGATTCAGCAACAACTTCTTCAACTTCTGGCACCATACGTTTTAATAAACCTTCTATACCAGATTTTAAGGTGATACTTGAAGAAGGGCAACCACTACATGATCCCCGTAGCTCTACTGTCACAATACCACTATCAAATGATTTGTATGCAATAGCACCACCATCTTGCTCTACTGCAGGACGTACATAATCATGCAATACCTGTTGGATCTTGATTTCGATATCCGACCCTTCAAAAGTAACATCCTCTGTATGTTCGATTGGTTTTACAGCAAGTTCAGATTCTATAGCACCTTTTATGAAGTCTTTTAATAGCGCTTCGATATCAGTCCACTCAGCATCATCACTCTTCGTAATGGTCACAAAATTACTTGCGAAAAATACGCCGTTTACAAAGTTAAATTTAAATAATTCCTTTGCGAAAGCAGATTCTTGTGCTTTATCCTTATCCGGATAATCCAAACTACCGTTGATCAACAATTTATTGACCAAAAATTTCATCGTAGATGGATTCGGAGTGGATTCTGTATATACGTTAATTGTTGCCATATTAATCAGTGTCTATTTCAAAAAACAAATATAAGCTAAATATCAGGTGATGTTAGTCATTAAAGCGTAAAAGCTTATAGACTTACACCGGTATAGTTAGCAGGGCTGATTGATTTTAATTCTGCCTTTACTTGGTCTGTCACCTTTAAGTTGTCCACAAATTCGGCTATAGTAACTTCCGTTACGTGCGTATTGGTACGTGTCAGATCTTTTAAAGCCTCGTAAGGTTTTGGATATCCTTCTCTTCTCAACACTGTTTGTATCGCTTCAGCAACGACAGCCCAATTGTTATTAAGATCCGCCTGTAGCGCAGTTTCATTTAAAATCAATTTGCGTAGACCTCGTAATGTAGATTTTATTGCTATTAACGTATGCGCAAATGGAACACCAATATTACGTAATACGGTTGAGTCTGTTAAATCACGTTGTAAACGAGAGATCGGCAATTTTGCAGCTAAATGTTCAAATAGTGCATTTGCAATCCCTAAGTTTCCTTCAGCATTTTCGAAATCAATAGGATTGACTTTATGCGGCATCGCTGAAGATCCTATTTGACCAGCTGTAATTTTTTGCTTAAAATACTCCATGGATACATAGGTCCAGATATCGCGACACAAGTCGATCAGAATTGTATTAATACGTTTGAATGCATCACAACTTGCAGCAAAGTTATCATAATGTTCAATTTGAGTGGTTGTTTGCGAACGGCTCAAACCAAGTGATTCATTGACAAATTTATTTCCAAAAGCGACCCAGTCGGTTTGTGGATATGCGACATGGTGCGCATTAAAATTACCCGTTGCTCCACCAAATTTGGCCGAGTAAGGCACTGCTTTCAGTTGCTCAAACTGACGTTCAATACGTTCTACAAAAACTTTAATTTCTTTACCCAAGCGCGTTGGGGAAGCGGGTTGACCATGCGTACGTGCCAACATGGATACGTTTGACCAATCTGTAGACAATTGTGTTAATTCTTGAATCAATTCTTCAATCGCAGGTGTGTAAACATGTGCAATAGCATCTTTCCATGAATATGGGATTGCTGTGTTATTGATATCTTGTGAAGTCAATCCAAAGTGGATAAATTCCAAAGAATCATGCAATCCTAATTTTTCAAATTTATCTTTCAAGAAGTATTCAACTGCTTTTACATCATGGTTAGTTACTTTTTCAGTATTTTTAATCCAAGTTGCATCTTCTTCTGTAAAATTTCTATAAAGGTCACGTAATTTTTCATTTAACGAGCCATCAAAATGACTTAATTGTTCAATTCCTGATTCAGAAAGTGCGATGAAATATTCAACTTCTACTAAAACTCGATATTTGATTAAGGCAAATTCTGAAAAATAAGCCCCTAATTCTTGAGTTGCGTTATGATAACGACCGTCTACTGGAGATACGGCGGTAAGTGATGATAAGGCCATAATACGTTTTTGTTTGTGCAAAGGTAAAAAAATGAGGGGAGCTTATCAATTTAAATCAGAGGTATATAACAAAAAAAAGCTCCAACAAGTGGAGCTTTTAATATTTTTAAAATCAGTTCCCTGAAATTAGTGAGCAGCTTTTGCTGAATCAATAGCAACTTTAGCTGAATCAACTACAGTTTTAGCTGAATCGATAGCTGTGTTAGCTGAATCAATAACAGTGTTAGCTGAATCAATAGCTAATGAATCAGAAGTAGTTTCTGATTTGTTAGCAGTACCATTACAAGAAGCGAAAGCTACAGTTAAAGCTAATCCTAAGAAAGCGAATTTGAATGAATTTTTCATTTTGATGTTATTAAATTTTATTAAATTTTTTTATTCATAGGTTTATACCTTAAATATGAAAAGGTAACCCATTTATTTTTATTTTTTTTTAAAAGAAAGCTTACATCACTAAAATGTAAGCTTTTATGTTGTCAACAGTACTAAATTATTTTTTAGTAACAGCAGAATCAACTTTCGCAGCAGCAGAATCAACTTTTGCAGCAGCAGAGTCAACTTTGTTAGCAGCTGAATCTAATACAGTAGCAGCAGAATCAACTAAAGCAGCAGCAGAATCAGCAGAAGCGTTAGTTTTAGTTTCAGCACCACCACAAGAAGCGAAAGCTACAGTTAAAGCTAATCCTAAGAAAGCGAATTTGAATGAATTTTTCATTTTGATTTTTCTAAATTAATGGAAACAAAATTGTTATTTAAACATTAATACTTAGAATGATAAAAGGTAACCTTCAAAATGGATTATTTTTTTATTAAATATTTATACGTTGATTATCAGTTATTTATATTTTATGTTTTTTGTAATTTATCTGTTGATTTTCTGTTGAAAGAACTTTTTATTTTAAATACCGTATATTGAAGAGACAAATTGTTGACAGTTAATTTTAAAGAAGGAGACTATGTTTGATAAAATGAAAAATATTTTAGACCTCTTGAAGGTCGTTGATTTAGAAAAACTGAACGAAATTTCTCAAAAAATTGATTTAGGTCAGGTATTGAATGCGGTATCCAAGATGGACGATCATCAGTTGAGGGGAGCGATGAAGCTGCTAACCGCATCCGGTAAGAAAAAAGAGTTGCCTCCTATTAACGGAGATTTCTATCATATTGAAGATAAGTTATCTACTAAAGACAAGATCATCCAACTGAAAGTGCGTGATTTTATGGAGAAAGAAATCAGCCCTATTGTTAATAATTATTGGTTAAGAGATGAGTTTCCGTTTGAAATTATTGAAAAGTTTGCGGCATTAAATATTTGCGGATATACCTATGAGGGCTATGGTTGTGCAGGCGGGAGCTCTTTGATGGAGGGAGTGATCGCTGCAGAGATCGCTCGAGTAGATGCATCGATAGCGACATTTTTCGGTGTGCAAAGTGGCTTAGCTATGGGCTCTATTTATATTTGTGGTTCAGAAGCGCAAAAAGAAGAATGGTTGCCGCGTATGCAGCAGATGAAAGTTATTGGTGCTTTTGGTTTAACAGAGCCCGAAGTCGGATCCGGTGCGGCAGGAGGATTGACTTGTACCTGTAAAAAAACCGAATCTGGTTGGGTTTTGAATGGACAAAAGAAGTGGATTGGAAATAGTACTTTTTCAGATATCACCATTATTTGGGCACGAGATCTGGATGATGGACAGGTGAAGGGTTTTATCGTGCGTAAGGAAAATCCAGGTTTTGCCGTAGAAAAGATAAAAGGAAAGATGGCACTGCGTATTGTTCAGAATGGCTTGATTACGTTGACTGATTGTGTGGTACCAGAATCCGACCGATTGCAAAACGCCAATAGTTTCAAAGACACAGCTAAAGTGTTGCAGATGACAAGAGCGGGTGTGGCTTGGATGGCAGTGGGTTGTGCAAGAGGAGCTTATGAAAATGCACTTGATTATACGCGCAAGCGTGAACAATTTGGAAAACCGATTGCCTCATTTCAATTGATTCAAAACCATTTGGTCGAAATGCTCTCTAATTTAACGGCAATGCAAACCTTAGTTTATCGTTTATCTGAAATGCAAGATAACGGTGATTTAAAAGATGAACATGCTTCTCTAGCTAAAGTTTTTTGTTCATTAAGAACACGAGATATTGTATCCAAAGCACGAGAAGTAATGGGCGGAAATGGAATTTTATTAGAATATAATGTTGCTCGATTTTTGGCCGATGCCGAAGCAATATATTCTTATGAAGGAACAAAAGAAATTAATTCTCTAATTGTAGGGCGAAGCATAACGGGTTTCAGTGCATTTGTCTAACACATTATTTATGAAATAAAACTTAAAATAATTTTAGTGTTTTTGTGATTGCTTAAAAGTTTGCTAGGTATAATTGAATTGTAAAATTTGTCAGTCTGCATTCTTTTGTCAAAAAATAGAAATACTGAAAGAAAGTGAGAATCAGGCTGTACACATTTGTTCTTGGATTAGAAATGTTATATGATTGCGTACTTAGGCGATTCTCTATCAATAAAAAAAGATCAGGCTAATAAGCTCTGATCTTTTTTTATTGACAGATGTACGATTTAGATAAGGACTCCTTGAATGATGTTCATTTTCTGTAGATCGTGTCGATTTTATTACAAATCTTTAATTAAAAACAAATTTCTGCCTGAAATAATGGTTGGTCATTTCTGTATACGCAGGACATTATTATCCTAAAGCGACATCCAATGTCATCATTAAAATAAATCCTCCAATAAATCCTATTGTTGCAATATCTGAATTTTTATTTTGTTGTGCTTCTGGAATTACTTCTTCTACTACGACAAAAATCATGGCTCCTGCCGCAAATGCCAGTGCGTATGGAAGTATCGGAGTAAAGGTGACTACAGCCATTGCTCCTAAAACACCAGCAATAGGTTCTACGATTGCCGATGCTTGTCCGTAGAAAAAACTTTTACGTCTGCTCAGTCCCATTCTTCTTAAAGGCATAGCGACAGCAATACCTTCTGGGAAATTTTGCAGTCCGATTCCTATTGCCAGTATAACTGCGCCTGCAATTGTCGCTTCTGGAACACCTGCTGCAACACTCCCAAAAAGGACACCCACGGCAAGTCCCTCAGGAATATTGTGAAGTGTAATGGCTAAAATCATTAGCGTCGTTTTCTGCCATGGGGTCTTTACACCCTCTACTTTCTTAAAATTGATATGTAGATGCGGTAAAACCTTGTCTATGCTAAATAGGAATGCGGCACCGATGAGAAATCCAACGACAGCTGGGACAACTTGTATAAAACCTGTTCCCTCACTCATGTCGATCGCCGGTATGAGAAGGCTCCAGACACTTGCAGCTACCATAACCCCGCCCGTAAATCCCAGCATGCCGTCCAGCACATTCTTATTCATTTCTTTAAAAAGAAACACAAAGGCAGCTCCTAAAGCAGTCACTAGCCAAGTAAACAATGTTGCATACAAAGCTGCTAAAATCGGGTCGATGCTTTCAAGGTAGGAGATAATTGATTCAATCATAGTATATGCTAATTCTTTATTTTATCCATCTTAAGATCTATTCGTTTATGGGTGCAACAGCGCTTTAACAAGGCGAAAATCTATTGATTTTGCTGGACATTTTAGTTTAACTGTGTTTTAAAACTTCAAGCTTAAAAATATAATAAGTCCGAGATGGTATTTAACAAAAGTAATAAGTTAGATTGAACTAACAAATATATTTCTAACATTTTTGTTAGTTTGTGCTAATAATAATTAATTCAGCTATTATTAGCATGCAATTGCATTACCTTTAGAGGTCTCATTGTGTTGAATTGATTTTTAAAATATCCATGTCCCACGTTTTGACCGAGTTGCTTTTTTAAGCAGCTGCTTCCTGTGCTTGGTCTATTTTTCCTTTTTTAAAAATGGTATTTAATACAATTGCTATTGCGCCGTCTCCAGTTACGTTGCAGGCAGTACCGAAACTATCCATGGCGATGTATAAAGCTATCATTAAAGCTTGATTTTCAGCATTGAATCCAAGCATACTGCCGATAATGCCTATAGCCGCCATAATGGCTCCACCTGGTACACCTGGAGCTGCAATCATCGTGACCCCCAGCATACAGATAAATCCCATCATTTGTACAAAATCTATAGGAATGCCTTGCATCATCATGAGTGCAAGTACACATGCAACTATTTTTAGTGTGCTACCCGCAAGATGTATTGTCGCGCATAAAGGGATACTGAAATTGGCAATATCCTCATCAACACCTAGTTTTTTTGCTTGTTTTAGCGTTACGGGAATCGTTGCTGCGGAAGATTGTGTTCCTAAGGCAGTGAAATAAGCAGGTAGCATACCGATCAATAATTTGAATGGATTTTGTTTAGAAGCTATACCTGCTATGATAAATTGAATGACAAGTAAAAGAATATGAATGACGAATATAATACCGATGATTTTAATAAAGACATGTAATATCGTGAATACTTTACCGGTATAAGTCATATCGTAAAAAATACCAAGAATAAAAAAGGGGAGTAGTGGTATGATCATTTTTTCAATGATAAAACTGATCACTTTTTCAAAATCAATAAATACTTTTTCTAATGCCGAGTTTTCCAATTTTGATAAACCGATGCCAATACAGAATGCAAGCACCAATGCAGACATGACATCAAATAGCGGTGGAAATTCAATGGTAAAATATGGGCTAAGTGTTTTCGTGCTTTCGGTAATGAGCTCGGTATTGATCTGATTTTGGAGCAAAGATGGAAATATGCTCATACTGACTGTGTATGAAAAAAGTCCGGCAAATAACGTAGATCCGTATGCGATCAGTACAGTCGTTAGTAATAGTTTTCCTGCAGTTTTTCCAAGTTGGGCAATTGATGGGATAATTAATCCAACGATAATCAATGGGATCAAAAATTTCAAAAATTGGTCAAAGAGAAAGTTATATGTTATCAATATGCGCCCTAATGATTCAGGAAGATAGAGCCCTAGTAGAATTCCAGAAATAATAGCAATGATTACTTTAAAAAGAAGATTCTCCGTAATTTTTTTCATTTGATTCATAATTATATATTCATTTATCCCGTTTTCCTGTTGTAGAAATCAAAGGCGAAGTCACGAAAATAGGAATTTATAATTGAAAAGGTTGCTATTCTTTTTGGAATGAGTGGTCGATATTGGTTGCTATTATAGGCTTAAAATGAAATCCTTCAATATTTTTTTTGTATTTTTATACAGTTGAATTGCATTAGGCGATACAGATGATATCAGCAAAATTAGCATGTGTTACTTTGATCAAGTCATGGGGGTTGATTTCAATCTGTAGGCCCTTTTTGCCGGCGCTAATGATTATTTTATTTTCTAAGGAGGCGAGTTCTTCTAGGTATGTTGGAAATGCTTTTTTCATTCCTATAGGAGAACAGCCACCTCTGATATAGCCCGTTACATGCTGCAGGTCTTTCATCGGGAGCATTTCACATTTTTTATTACCAGAGATATGAGCTAATTTTTTTAAGTCTACCTGTGCATTTCCTGGTATAACAGCGACGATATAGGGATCTTTCTGTCCAGTTAGCACTAGGGTCTTGTAGATCATTTCTACTCGAATTCCTAAAGTTTTCGCCACTTCCGTTGCACTTTGGTGCTCATCTTTTACTTCATAAGTCTTTAATTCATAAGTAATGTCCAGGTTGTCGAGGATGCGAGCAGCGTTAGTTTTTACCATTTCTTTGAGATGTGTTTTTCTATAATCTAATAAGCGCCATGTAATAAAAAATGAATGTAACGATGTTTTTGTAAAAAAACAATTTGTAAATCTATGGTGTGAAATTTAAAAATTGGACTTTGATGATTATGGTGTTTTGGTTTTTATTGAAATACTAAGCGTTTGTTTTATGAAAAGTAATCGTATTGTTTTTGTGAATTATTAACAAAAAAGGGATTGAACAAATAAAATGAACAATCCCTTTTTTATTTAAAATCTTACTTCATTGTCAAAATAATATGTCCTGTTCGGAATGCTTAATTGTTCACATAAGCCTCCTGACTATTCCGAAAAACATAACCTATTATATTTTAAATAAGGATTTTTGTATGGTTGACAGTCTGGTTATGTTATTTTTTAGAATGCATATACAAGTGCAAGTGAAAACTGTCCAGCATTTTTTGTTGGAGAAAGGTCTTGCTTGACAAACATTTGTGAATCGCTGTTGTCCAATCTAATTTCGGGGATAAATGTAAATCCATGATGTTTGAAGTTTGCTGTTAGAGTGGTTGCGATAATTTTATTACTGCTTGTTTCGGTTGCGGGCATTTCCTTTGTTTTGAAGTATTCTCCACGAATACCTATGCCAATATTTTCATTGATATTCACCTTTGGATATAGTGCTACTCCCGCATATCCACCTTCACCTTTTCTATTGTAATTTGTCGCATTTGCTCCTAATGAAAACATAGGGGAGAATGAATAGTTTCCTACGAAATCAATCAAGGTTCCCGAGCTATAATTAGCTGCGCCACCTTGTGAAGAACCCGTAAGAAAGTTTAGATAAAAACTTGATTTTTCATTTGGTGTTACTGATAATTGCGATCCAATGTGCGATACGCCATTTAGATCTTGGTATACATTCCAGTCATTAAAGATTCCAACCATCAGCCCCACTTTGTCAGAAAAAGCGTATTGCGCTTTTATTCCGGCATCTTGAAAAGGTCCGGCGCCAAAAAGATAAGAAGTAGAATAATGAAAATTGAATGAAGGGCAAATAACCTCGTAGCCCACAAACGTACCCATAAATCCAGCTGTCAGACTAAGTTTTTCCGTAAGTGCGTACGATATATAAAGATTTTGAATATGAAAACTGTTTTTGTCATCTCCATCTTGACCATCTCCATTCAATATAGATCGATACTGGCCTCTTGGTCCAAAGGATAGTTCACCTACGAATGATGCTTTTCCAGTCGTTTTTTTAAGAGCAAGGTCGACCATTCCAATGGATACAGAATTGTTGTCTTCTGTAAAATAGGTATTGATATTCGGTTGTTTTTGAAAATCATATTTCCAATATGTATCTACCGACCCTGATATTTCCAAGTCTAATAAGTCGTATTTTTTACTTTGCGCGTATATTTTTCCAAAAAATATGACTAAAAATAATGTTGCTGAGATGATTTTTTTCATTTTTTAATGTTTTTAAATGTTTGTTTTTAATTTTTACTCATTTAAAATCACTAAAACCTCTAGTTGTTATATGTATTTGTGCTGCATGTAGATTTTTTTTAATTAAAATTTATAGTTTTTAGCATTTATTCTAGTTGTTTTTGTGTTTTTAGGTTGATTATGTTTAGGATCCTAATGTAAATATATGATTTTTTTTATATTTTATTGATTTTTTAATTATTTGAAGTTATATTTGAATAAAATAAAATCAATTACATTTGTTTTTGGTTATTTTGTAACAAAAAATAGTATTATTTATGAAATTATTAAACTTAAATCTTTGAATATTATGAAAAAATTCATTCCTCTTATTATTTTGGTATGTTTAGCAATTGTCGGCTTACTTACACCTTCATTAGAAGTCACTAATGTAGCAGGTGTGGAAATTGACACAGGTGATACCGCCTGGTTGCTAGCATCGTCTGCTTTGGTATTGATTATGACTCCAGGTTTAGCATTCTTTTATGGTGGGATGGTCAGTAAGAAGAATGTAATCTCCACGATGATGCAAAGTTTCATCTGTATGTGTATTATTTCTGTGCTGTGGGTCATCTTCGGCTTTAGTTTAGCTTTTGGAGAGGATATTGGGGGTATTATTGGAGATCCTCGAACTTTTTATATGATGAAAGGCATGTTGGGTAATGTGTCTTGGTCAGCTCTGCCTACGATCCCGCTCGTATTATTTGCGATGTTTCAACTGAAATTTGCCATTATTACGCCCGCACTTATTACAGGGGCTTTTGCCGAACGTGTTCGCTTTAACTCGTTTATGGTATTCATTATTTTGTTCAGTATTTTTATTTATATGCCCTTGGCACATGCTACTTGGCATCCAGAAGGTATACTAGCTAAATTTGGTGTTTTAGATTTTGCGGGTGGTACTGTTGTGCACATGTCTGCTGGATGGGCAGCGTTAGCATCAGCTATATATCTTAAGGGGCGTAAAAAGCCAACACACTCTCCAGCTCGTATTAGTTATGTGATTTTAGGAACAGCTTTGCTGTGGTTTGGCTGGTTTGGATTTAATGCTGGTTCTGCTGGTGGTGCAAATAGTCTTGCAGCATATGCTTTTGCTACAACAACAACCGCATCAGCTGTAGCGGCTATTGCTTGGATATTTGTAGATATCATTCGTGGCAAAAAACCATCTGCTATGGGCGCTTGTATTGGAGCTGTTGTTGGATTGGTGGCCATTACACCTGCAGCGGGTTTTGTTACCATTTCACATTCCATTGTTATTGGACTTGTAGCTGCTTTAGTCAGTAATTTAGTTGTGTTCTTACGTAGCAAAACAAGTATTGACGATACCTTAGATGTATTTCCTTGTCATGGAGTCGGTGGTATGGTTGGTATGATCCTTACAGGTGTTTTTGCTAATAGCAGTGTCAACAGTGTCGTGACGACAAATGGCTTATATTTCGGTGAAACGGGTTTGTTTATCGCGCATGTAGTGGCGCTTATTGCTGTGTCTGTATTTGCATTTTTCGGATCTCTTCTTTTGATTAAAATAACAGATCTAATCACGCCGCTTCGTGTACATGAAGTGGAAGAAGAACTTGGATTGGATATTACTCAACATGATGAGGAATTGTAACACTAACATTATTTGAACCAATATTAACTCTTGTAAAGGTGCAGTATTTGCTGCACCTTACTTGTTTTTAGGTCAGTTATTAATTTAATATCATCCTTTTTTTAATTTTCAGTCCTCACAGACCATCATTAATCTTTCTTTTCTATAGCTTTGATTAATGGTCTAATCTTGCTCCAATATTTTTTATAGGAGGTGAACTTACCAAGTTTATTTTTTTTATCTACATCCCTGTGAGAAACCAACAGTAAGCGCCATTGAGACATTTCTTCTGCTTCCTTTTTCGCTTGAGCATGTCTGTTGTTATTGTTAATTATAAAATTTCAGGTAGGTGAAACGATTTGAATAGAAAATTTCAGATAACTTTGTTCAAAGATTACCCTATTATGTGATGGTGTGTGATCTAGACTTTGCGGAAAATGGAAGAAATCAATTATTCTGATAAAAATAGACGACTAGTGCCTACCCGTTTTAAACGGATGTTTTTGGTCGTATTTGCATTTGTTTTGCATTATTTAGTTTCTTACATCCTCGATCCGTATTCTGCCTATTGGCAAGATTATTTTAAAAGAAGCATCTCTGAGATTGTAGCAGAATGGGCGGTTTCTTTTTTATTTTGTTTTCTGATTTCTGAAGTAAGTATTTTTATCCATCGAAAGTTGAACATGCGCGTTCCTTGGACACAAAATAAATCGAAAAGGCTTTTCCTTGAAATCACCCTTAATTTCATCGCTGTACTGACGCTTATTTTGATGAATATGATTTGCTATGCGATCATAGATCCTCAGTCTGCTCAAATAGAATCAGTTCCTTCTATGGAGGAAATAAAAGATATTTTGCAATGGATCGTCGTGAGTTTAGTGATTTCTTTTATGATTATTTCCATCAATACCATGAGTTATCTGATCAACAATTGGATTGAAACAGCTACGGAAATGTCTGCCCATAAAATAAAAGCTGCTGAATTAAAACAAGCATCTGTAGAAGCTGAGCTTAATGCATTGAAGATGCAATTGGATCCTCATTTTATATTTAATAATCTCAGCGTACTTTCCGAATTGATATTGGAAGATCAACAGCTTGGATTCGAATATTCTGAAAATTTTGCTAAAGTGTATCGGTTTTTATTAGTGAATAGTAAAAAAAATATGATAACGCTAGATGAGGAAATTAGATTTTTAAATGCCTATATATTTCTAATAGAACATCGCGTTGGTAGTGGTGTCAATTTTACGATTGATATCCAAGATCATAGTCGTCATATGTATATTCCCTCATTGACTTTACAATTGCTCATTGAAAATGCAATTAAACACAATTCTACCAATAAGCGACGTCCTTTAATGATTCATATTTCTAATGCCGAAGTCGGCAAGGTTGTTATCGAAAATACGTTATCACCTCTTGATCATTCGGAAATTACATCGACTGGTATAGGGCTTAATAATATTACAAGCCGTTTTCAGTTGCTGGGAGAACAAGTTCCAGAGGTGACCAGAGATCAACATACTTTTCGCGTGAGTATCCAATTGGTAACCTATGATAGTGAACATACATAGGTATATGGTTGCACGGGTTACAGGATGTTGCCGTCGGTCAGATCAATTCAAATATTGAACCCAAACAGGAATTTCTATATTAAAATATGGAGAGCTGAATTGATTTGGATGAGCTTAGGAATAGTGTTTAAAAAACGGGGTGTAAAACTGTTTTGATACCGTTTTGATTTTTTAAATTGGTGATTATTAGTGCTATATTGGGTGCTCTGTAAGCCAGTGTTTTAATGGCATAAAATGTCATTTATTTTATTTTTCGTACCTTTGTGCCGTCATATGACACGGAGGCCATGTTTTTTTCCGTTAAGACAGTCTCCTTTTTGGAGCTCTGTCTGAGTTGTTCGCCATATACTTGTTAAGTATAAAAGAGGTATTATTTTTTTATATCTCGTCTTTTAAAAGATTCATTTCTTTTTCATGATTGCTCTTCATCGAACTAAGAGTAAAATGTATTTATTATCAAGTTGATTGAACAAGAAGTAGGTCTACGATCGAACTCAACTTTAGGGATATGTTTGTGTTATTAAAAATAACATGAATGTATTTGCTATTTAAAATATGCCCAATGTGACGTGACAATTTGTTTCATATCAAAAAAAATAAAAATGGATAAAAACAGAAAAGTTAAGATAAAAGTTGAAGACTTGACAATTGTGTTCGGTAAACAAAAGAAGTTGGCTCTAAAATTACTGGGTGAAGGTTGTACAAAAAAAGAGATTCTAGAAAAAACCGGTTGTACGATCGGTATTAATGAAGCTAATTTTGAGATCTATGAAGGAGAGTTTTTTGTCATTATGGGACTTTCTGGAAGTGGTAAATCGACTTTACTAAGATGCCTGAACCGATTGAACGAGCCTACTATGGGTAAAGTTTTTATCAATAATGATGATATCACCAGTAAGAATAACAAAGAGCTTTTAGAAGTGCGGAGAACTGAAATGAGTATGGTCTTTCAGAAATTTGGATTATTGCCTCATCATACCGTTTTGACCAACGCTGCTTTTGGTTTAGAAATTAGAGGCGAGGACAAAATGTCTCGTGAAGCGAAAGCTCAAAAAGCGCTTGACATCGTCGGTCTGAATGGTTTTGAACAGCAGTTTCCAATCCAGCTGTCGGGTGGGATGCAACAACGAGTAGGCTTGGCTCGTGCTTTGGCAAATGATCCGGAAGTCTTGTTAATGGATGAAGCATTTTCAGCACTAGATCCTTTGATCAAAACCGAGATGCAGGATCAGCTATTGGACCTTCAGGATACTTTGCAAAAAACTATTGTATTCATTACGCATGATTTGGATGAAGCCATCAAGCTTGGTGACCGTATCGTGATTATGAAAGATGGTATAATTGAGCAGATTGGTACGGCAGAAGATATTTTAACCAACCCTGCGAGTGATTATGTGAAAGCTTTTGTGGATAAAGTCGATCGAAAATCTATTATCACTGCGGGTTCATTGATGACTGAGAAGCCGACATTGGTCAGATTTAAAAAAGATGGCCCTGAAGGAGCGCTCCGTAAGATGAGAACAACTGGATTGGAAATATTACCTGTTGTGGATATTCATGATACTTTCTTAGGCTTTGTCAATATTAATGAGGTTATTCAAGCTGCCAAGCGTAAAGATCCAACTGTAGAGTCTATTATTCATATGAATGTGCCGTCTGTATCAAAAGATGTGACGGTGGAAGAGATGTTGCCATTGATTTCTGAGACACGATCTCCAATAGCGGTGGTCAATGATCAGAATAGATTGTTGGGCATAGTGACACAAACGTCGCTCATTATCGAAGCAACAAAGTTTAACGAAGAGGAAATTAACGAATTAAAAGAAAAAGCAAATAATCAATAACAATGAGTAAAATAATAGATATAGGTCAATATATTGAAGTTGCAATTAATTGGCTTACAGAAAATTTTAAGCCTTTATTCGATTTTATAAAACATACGGGTAATTCATCCATTATCGGATTAGAGTGGATATTTTTAGCGATACCATTTTTTGTGGTGATTGCACTTTTTACAGGTTTGGCATGGTGGAAATCCGGCAAAGGAGTTGCGATCACAACTTTATTAGGACTGACGCTGATTTACATGATGGGGTTTTGGAAGGAGACGATGGAGACTTTATCATTGGTTTTGGTTGCAACGGCTACAGCTTTGATACTTTCTGTTCCCTTGGGTATTTGGGCTGCAAAAAATAAACTAGCTGCGAAGATTATCCGCCCCATGTTAGACTTGATGCAGACGATGCCTGCTTTTGTTTATCTGATACCGGCAGTGTTATTTTTTAGTATTGGTAAAGTTCCTGGAGCATTTGCGACTATTATTTTCGCTATGCCGCCAGCTGTTCGTTTGACGACTCTGGGTATCGATGCTGTGCCAAAGGATATTGTTGAAGCAGCACGTGCTTTTGGAGCTACCAATCGACAAATCTTGTTTAAGGTGGAACTGCCTTTAGCGATGAAAACTATTTTAGCAGGTATAAACCAGACTATATTATTGTCCCTATCCATGGTCGTGATTGCCGGAATGATCGCAGCAGGAGGTTTAGGAGAAAAAGTACTTGAAGGAATCAATAATCTGGATATAGGACTTGGATTTGAAAGTGGTTTGTCTGTCGTCATCTTAGCCATTATCTTAGATAGGATAACACAGGGTTTTGTACAGAATAAAAAATAATATGAAGAACATAAAATTAGCGTTAATCTGGGGCATTATCTTATTGCTAAGCGCTTGTCAGCCAGATGGCAACAAAAAATATATCAATGTAGGTATGGTGGATGGCTGGGCAGAAGGTGTTGCCATGACCTATGTAGCAAAGGCGGTTCTAGAAGAAATGGATTATCAACTGGTGATCCAGCGCGCTACACCCGATATGATATTAGCATCCATGAACAATGGCGATACAGATCTTTATATGGATGTTTGGCTTCCTTTGACTCATGGTTCTAAAATTGCAAAATTTCCCAATCTTGTTGATATCGGTACGAGTTATGCGCATGCCAGAAATGGTCTGGTTGTACCCGATTATGTGCCTATCAATTCGATAGAAGAGTTAAGAACACACGAAGGTCAATTTAATCATCAGATCATGGGTATTGAAAAAGGAGCTGGTATCACGGCTGCGGTAGATCGTACCATAAAAGACTATGATTTAAACTATCGACAGGTCAATTCATCCACCGTAGCGATGATCACTGAATTGCAGAATGCGATTAAAGAAAAACGCTGGATTGTCGTCGCGGCATGGCAGCCACACTGGATGTTTGGCAAGATGAAGTTGAAATTTCTAGAAGATCCGAGAGCATCTTTAGGAACCGCAGAGCAGATCAAGATTTTTACGCGCAAGGAATTTCCTGCTGAGCAGCCCGAGTTGACACGTTTCTTTTCTCAGGTTCATTTTGATATGGGCACTATGGCCAATTTATTGATGAAAATGGAAGAAAGTAAAGATAAAGAATCTACCGCAAAACAATGGGTTGCAGACCATCGATCTTTGGTCAATAGTTGGTTGCGATAGTAAAGATCTTGATGATTTTAATGGACTGAATTTTGTTTAATCTTTGGATTTTTGAATTTCATATAAAAAGCAAGTACTTTCGTATAATATTAAAATTTCTTCCTACCTTAAAGACTAGATTTGTTTAGCAGCATCGTTAATGTATGATGATTAATAATGCGGTATGGTTATATCTTAAATTAAGAATAATGATGGTCAAGCAGGTATTAATTTTTAAAAGCTCAGTAAAAACAAACGAAAAGAAAAACTTTTTAATGCAGATCTTAAAGGTTAATATGCCGGAAGTACAATCTGCAACCTTGGATCTGGATGACGAAGATTCTATCTTTCGTATAGAAACCGAAGGATGTTGTATGGATCGATTAATAAGTCTTCTACAAATTCATGACATTAAAATTGATTTCTTGGATCGATTTATAGTTGAAAATAGGAAAGCTGATACGGCATAAGGATACTTTTATGGTGTTTTCGCATAAAGATCTTTTTGTATGAAGATTGGATTTTCATTATTAATGCATAAAAATGCTTATTTTGTATTCGTATTTTTTTATTGGATAGTATTAAAACATATAGGCTGCACTTTGGCAGCCTCTATGTTTTAATACTAAAAACGGTAGGCGATACTACCTAAGATATTTCTTGGCATTTGCGGATTGACCGTTGTCCAACCTTTAAAGTAAGTTTGGTTGGTCAGATTATTTGCTTTAACAGCAAACTCCATATGTTTGTAACCATAAGACAGGCTGGCGTTCAGTAATGTATAAGACGGCAGTACAAAAGTTCCTGTAGGGATACTGTTGGTAATGATATTTTCACTAGCGTGATTAATTCCAAAACCAATACCTATACCTTTTAACGTTCCTTGTTGTAAAGTATAATTTGCCCAGATATTCGATAGATGTTTTGGGCCAGCTTCAGTAGGACGAAGGTTATTCACAGTAGCAGCAGCTTTTTTTGTTTTACTATCATTAAAACTATAGCTTAGGATGATATTAAGGCCTTGAATAGGAGCTGCAGTGAAATCAAAATCAATACCGCGACTTAGGCGTGTTCCATCCTGTACACTGATGTTGTATTTTTGTCCGTCGATTTCTACTGTTTCAGGACGGATCATGTGGTCGACACTGATGTCGTAGTAACTGGCAGTAAGACCGATTTTATCCTCAAGTAGATTGAATTTTACACCAGCTTCCCACTGCGAAGCCTGTTGAGGTTTGAAATCACCAGATATACTAGGGTGTGGTTGTACCACAGGTGATACGTTTTTAAAACCATTTTGATAGTTTGCGAAGAAGGAAACCTGATCTTTGATCGCTTCATAAACGAGACCGGCGCGTGGCGAAAAGGCTGTTTGGTTAAATGCTCCGGTAGTCGTATCCTTATCGATGTTATAAGTTCCTTTGTTATTGAAATAATCCATGCGTAAAGCAAGGTTTAAATGCAATTGTGAAGTTATGTCCAATACATTGGAAACATATGCACCAAATACTTCGGTGCGGCCGCGATTGTTGGTTTTTGAACCATTGGAAGCAGCAATTGCGGCGTCAATAAAAGCAGCGTTAAATTTGTAGTAATCCGGATCGTCGTATGAAGTATTGATCTGATCCGTCTGTACATAAGGAGAGTTGTGCGTTTCTGTTTTTTGAGAAAGAAAATCTAGGCCCACAAGTAATCTATTGCGCATACCACCGATATGAAAATCACCTGTAAAATTTTGTTGTGCATTGAAGTTAGTTGCTACATAATTTTGAAGAGCTGCATATCGGTTAATCAAGGTGTCGTTGGTATTTTGCAAGTACATAATGTATTGAAAGTAACCATCAGATTTACGTCTGTTATAATTGACAGTTGTGTTGGATGTCCACTTCTCATGGATACGGTAGGTCACATTTCCACGCAAGTTGGTACTTGGGTTTTTAAACGTTACATCATTGTTGGTGTAAGACTTGTTAAAGTTAAATTGTAATTCATCAGGCGTTCTTGCAAACAATTGACGGGAACGATTGAGGAATACCATCATAGGATTAGTCGCTTTGCTCTGATAAATTTCCGCATCCAGTTGAATGTCTAATTTGTCATTTGGTCTGTAAAGTAAAGAAGGTGCAACAAAAAATGATTTATTAAATCCTGCGTCCTGGAATGTCCCAGTGTGCGAATATGCTGTATTGATACGGCCGAGAAGTTTTTTGTTTGCTGTCAAAGGGCCGTAAACATCTGCTGTCACGCGATGTTGTGCATAGCTACCAAAGATATAATTGACACGTCCACCTATAGTATCCAACGGTTTTTTAGTGATGTTATTGATCAATCCACCAAAGCCAACTGCAGCACCACCATACAAAGAACCTGAAGGACCTTTAATCACCTCGATTGTTTCTAAATTAGCGGGATCAGGATTCGTGCTGGCAATGCTGACCACTCCATTGACCATCGCTGCCTGTGTCGTAAATCCACGTAAGGTGTAGTAGGAGACTCCATCTCCGGGGCGACCGGTCGCTGCCCATAATTTGTCAATACCCGAAACATTGGCCAATGCATCGTCATAATTTGTATTTACTTGACTTTTTAGCAATTCTTTGGTAACAACAGCATAAGATTGCGAGTTTTCCATATTGCGAAGAGGCATTTTAGATACGTATAAGCTTTGTTTGCGCGTATACTTATTCTTGTTAGTGCCATTGATCACTATTTCTTCTAGTGTGGATTGGTTCTCGGTAAGATAGATGTCAGCAATGGTATTTCTTTTTTCTTCTATCTGGATCTCTCGGGTCTGAGATTGAATGCCAATGGCTGAGATATAGATTTGTGCAGGACCGGGTTTTACTGATTTTATGAGATAAGAACCGTTGGCTCTAGTAGAAACGCTGATGTCCTGAGGAAGTAGTTTGACCGTGATGCCTTCAACTGGCTTTCCATCCGCGGAGAATATCTTCCCATATATTTCTGTTTTTTGTTGCGCCTGCGCTTGGAGAGCGCATGGAAGCAGCAGCATGAGGTAGATGATAATATTATTCATAGTGTTTATCATTTTTTATTTAGATTAATTATAAACAGTGCAAATATATTATTCATGTTACACTTTTCAAAGCGTAATTTTATTATCCTTTATTTTTATTGAAAAAAGATAGTTTATAAAGTTTTTGGTTGATTACAATCGTGCTGTATGAGATGCGCGAAAAGCTTAATATGGAGATAATGAGTGTGATGATACGTTGAAAATCATTTTATTTAAGATACTCATATTTTGTTGTCGTCTATGAAAATAGAGTCAATATGATCTATGGAAGATAAATTGACTCTACTTTTTAATGAACGATCTAATCAGAATATCGCAAGTAACTCAATTACACTCCAATGCTTTTGTAATGCAGTTGCGTTAATCCTGTTTTGAACTGTTTGGTTGAGACAAGTTTTAGGTTTTGCTCCGGTCTCCCGTCCTGAAAGAGTTTGGTTCCATTTCCAACTAAGATCGGAATAATCGAAATCACAAATTCATCAATTAAATTGTCCCTTAAAAGCGCATTGACGATTTCAGCTCCACCATCAATAAAAATTTTTTTTCCGGCTTCACTTTTCAATTTTAATATGAGGTCCTTTAGATCCGCTGTGTAGAAACTGGTGTTGCCAATAGCTGGTTTTGGAGTTCTCGTTATGATGTAAGATCGCTTATCTGCATGGTGAAATTCCGGAACGTGCCTCATGATCCAATCATATGTTTTTCTCCCCATCACTACCGTATCTACAGATGCTATAAACGTTGCATAACCGTAGTCTTCACCTTCCTGTTCTACTAGGGATAAAAAACCCAGGTCATCATTTGGTTTAGCGATATAGCCATCTAAACTCATGGCAATATATAGGATTACTTTTCTGTCTGCCATATGCTGTTTCTTTATTTTAAAATTATACTTCTTTCATTTACATACAATGGAAGTCAGGTTTCACTACTTTGATCTAGCATAGTAGGTTGAATCACGAACTTCTATATTTGATCATGGACTTAGTTATCTTTTAAGTTGACCTCTTTTTTTTCTCCATTTTTGTCTATGGTCACTCGTTTTTCTATATGAGCCTGATCCCTGTAATGCTGTCTAGCAGAGGCATAGTTAGTATTAGATCCGGTATATCCCCAGTAATTATAATAATTAGTATATCCAGTTACATACGAATAGTTATACGAGTTGGTAAAATCAAAACTGGCCATGATCACATATGTCCCAGGGAGAAGATCCGCAAATTCAAAATGTCCCTCATCATCATAAACCTTCGCTTTCTTAATTCCTGCTCCAAAATTTGAATCTAATGGTACCTCAGGTATTTTCCCTTGTTTTTTTATCTTTTTATTAACGGCGGTCCACTCTTCGTAGTATGCAGAATTTGGGAAAAGTGTGATTTCTGTACCCTTTGGAGCAAACTGTTTTTTGGCCGTATTGACCAGTCCGCCCAGTTTCTTGCCCGTGTTATCTTTTGCATAGGCTGTTCCTGTAATGACACTACTACCTGTTGTAATCTGCTGTACCGCCTGTTCTTTATTGAACTGACTTTTTATCGGTTGGTAGTCTAGTTCTTCATTGGTACAGATTTCCCACATGCCATTGCCCAAGGACATTTCCCGTTGCCATAAACGGTGATCTTTTTTGTCAATCACATAGTTGTAGATCGCTCCTGTGCTTTCTTCCAATACGGAGGCTAACCACGTATCATGGTTTCCGGTTTTAGGTGAACGATAAGCATAACTTTTAACCTCTTTGATGATGTAGTTGGAAGTTAAAGTATCCGAGTTGTCATCGTAATAAAACTGCGAAAAAGTTCCTTTATAGCCTACAGTGAGAGGTAAGGTGGTCATCATATTATCAGCTAGGTTGAAATCAATAAATGAACCTGGTGATTTTAAATTCAATATTTTATCCTTTTTGTTTTTTTTTGAATAATAATTCCCTCTTATGGTTTCTCCAAAATCGAGGTTGAATTTACTTCCGCTGCTTTCAGATTGGTAACTGATCGATCTTAGGGTCTTAGCATCTGCAACAGACGTTCGGATATTAGACCACTCATTACTTTTGTCTGTGTATTTGTAATGGAATATCAATTGATTGTTTTCGTAAGAGATGTCATAAGTCATCGTTCCTTTCTTTGTCCAGCTAGTATCCTTTACATAGTATACCGTGTATAAAGATTTTTGAGGTTTAAGATAAGACGTATTAATATCAGGACTGCCAGGTGCAATCATTTTTTGACAAAGTGCTATAAAAGGAAGCAGATTAAGTACGAGTATAAGAGTTTGTTTATTCATGTGCATTTTTACTATAAAAAAGATAAAAAGGGCGTTAAATATTCACTCATTTAATTTTTATCTAAGATAATAAAAATGTAAAAAAATAGAAGCACTTCAGTTCTTCGTATTTATCAAGCCACATTTATAGCCTATTTCTTTTTTTTCGGGTGCTGGGGATGTAATGATACTTATCTGAAGATATACTATGTTTATTACTTAATAGATATCTTGATGTTGCACCGTTTGATTTTGAAGTAATTAGATAATAGGATTATTAAAGTGAAGTACGCGGAGTGCAGAAGAATTTTAAATTTAAAAATTTATTTTTGATAGGTACAAGTCAGGTATAGCGTGTTAAAACTGAAATAGAGGTAGGCTGATATAGGACTTAATTTCTTTTGCGTATTGTTATGATAATAAAAATGAGGATGGTCAATAACAGAATTTTGCCTGCCAAAAAACCATAATCAAAACTGCTCATCGGAGTATTGCCGACAAATAGGATATTTAAAATACTGATTAGTATATATACACAAATTGCAATAGCTGTCCAGAAAAATACTTTTTTCATGATATAGATTATAGGATAGATTTAAAAGGCTGCCAGTATGCAGTGCCCCCAAAAAGTTA
>NZ_DJTA01000014.1:0-91870 GCF_002440335.1 Sphingobacterium sp. UBA6320
TACGGAATCTTACTCTTTTTTTTGAAGTTTCCTTCGTTGTTTGGAGTGATGCAAAGGTAGAAAAATACCTGATATATGCCAAGTATATGTTGTGAATATTCTTTAAAACGTTTATTTTGAGGGAGAATATTTTTTAATTGACCATTTTAGCTCTTCTTTTTTGCTTGATTTTGTGCCGTTATGTACCCCACTATCCAATAATGTTGGAAGATTTATACTATAAAAGTGCTCCTTTTTCATTAAGATCGTTAAAAATGGATATCCCATATTCCAGCAGATCGTTCGAGCTCCACAAGTGCGGCCGCATTGTTAAAAAGTGTTTCGTAATAATGTTGCTGGATTTCTATATAGGCACGCTGTGCAAGCAGCACTTCTAATAAGCTGGATTCGCCTCGTTCATAACTATAGCGTTTTCCCTTTAAAATAGCTTGAGCATTTTGGAGTAATCCAGTATTAAACTGTTGAAGTTGCTTTTGTGTTGCTTCATATTGATAATAGGCGTTTATTACTTCTGTATGCACCTGAAGTTCGATCTGCTTGTATTGTACTGCGGATTGCTGTTGGGCATAATAAGCTTCTTTCAATTCTCCCTTTTGCTTATTTGAAAATTTTAATGGAATACTGATACCGATGTTGGTTGCTGTGAATGCAGGACTCGGTGCGATCTCATTACGGGCTGCAGCATTGCGGGTTAATCCCGTATTGATACCGAGATCAATGATCCGATTGACGTTTGCCAGTTTTAACATTTTTTGCGAAGCATCTTGATGCTGCAAGGCGTAAAGTAGATCGGAGCGGTACAACTGCGCTTGTTCGATCAAGTCATGCAGATGAAAATTCCTATTGAAGGTTGAAAAATCTCCGTTTGTTGACGTGACGGCTGCTATTCGCTTGCTGCCCATTAGCAAGTCTAAGTTTCCAAGAGCGGATTTCCAATGACCAATGGACTGGATAACTTGATTCCACATGGATGCCGCTTCGAGTTTACTTTGTGTGGCATCTATAGCAGTAATTGCACCTAATTTTTCACGGACACTGTCGGATTTTGCTAATTGATCCAGAGCTTCATAAGAGCTGAGTTGCAGTTTAACGAGTTGTTCCTGATGTAGAGCTGTCAAATAGTGCATGGTAGCTTCTGCTCGCAGACGCTGAAAAAAATCCTGCAATGCATATTGCGCTAATTCCGATTCACTTTTTGCCAGATCTATTCGAGCTTTTCGTTTACCGCCAAGCTCTAATGTCCAATCTAACCCGATATCATAACCATACCCCATTTTCATGTGCTGTTGATCGTTATTGAATAATCCGGTATTGAATGCTGGGTCAGGTATTATTTTAGCCTTTTCAATAGCTGCTTGAGCTATATTAATGTTTAATTTTTCTGCTGCATAGGATAGGTTGTTTTGAGCCACGGCTTCTATATAGTCCGAATAGGTCATTATTTTTTTATGAAAAGTGGTATCTACCACAACTTGAGCCTGAATCGGTGCAAGAGCCAAGAGCAACAAAGTCCAGTAGGTGGATAAGAGTAAATTTTTAACTATGGTCATATTGTTAAGCATGATTTTTATGATTTTTGGTGAAGGTTTTCATACGCTATTTGAGCTGCATTTTTCTTTTCCATGAGGTAGTATAATGATGGCAGCGCATATAGGGTAATCACTGTTGCAAAGAATAACCCATAAACAATTACTGTTGCTAAAGGCCTCTGTACATCGGAACCAATTCCAGTGGCGAGTGATGCCGGTAAAAGACCTAAGATCGCTACAGTTGCCGTCATGATAACTGGTCTAAAGCGGTGTTGTGAACCCATAGTAACAGCTTCCTGAAGTGAATATCCATTTTTCCTTAAGGTATTGAATTGCGTGATCATCAGTACCCCATTCTGGATCGCGATACCAAATAGGGCTATAAATCCTACCACGGACGATACATTGAGGGTCATTCCACGTACATGGAGCGCGAGCATCCCTCCAAAAATAGCAAGTGGTACGACACTCATAAGCAATCCTGCCTGGGCGAAACTCCCAAATGCTCCATAAAGAAGAATAAACATAATCATTAATGCCATCGGAACAATGACCGACAAATGTTGATAGGCGCGATGTTGGTTCTCAAATTGTCCTCCCCATTTTATTTTGATCTGATCATGATCATATCGGATATTTTTTTCTATCGCTAATTGCGCTTCTTTGAGAAAAGACGTCAGATCATTGCCTCGAAGGTTTAGCCGTACGGTTAAGTGTCTTTTGTTCATCTCACGAGCTATCGTACTCTCTCCGGTATGGAGCTTGATCGTTACAATTTGTGCCAAGGGGATCTTCATGCCTGATTCACTTGTGAGCATCAAGGCACCTATTTTTTCAGGTGTATTTCGACTCTCTTCCTGATAACGGCAGATGATATCGTATACTTTTCCTTCTTGATATATTTGTGAAATTGCCTTTCCTCCAATCGCAGTTTCAATAAGCTCTGAAACATCAGCTACATTTAAACCATATTGTGCTATTTTAGTGCGGTCTGCTTTAATTTGTAACTGAGGTAAGGGTGGTTCTTGGTCAATAGCCAAATCCACAGCTCCTTTAACTTGATGTAATGTAAACATCACTTCTTCCGCAATGCGGCGTATCTCTTTGAAATCCTCGCCATATATTTTTACGACCAGTTCACTGTGTGCTCCCGCTATTTTATCCATGACCCCATCGATCATCGGCTGAGAAAAAGCGACATCATATCCGGGCATCTCTGCATATGCGGCTGCTAATTCTTCGATGAGATCAGCCTTAGTCTTACCACCTTTCCACTGTTTATAGGGAAGTAAACCAATGCTGCACTCAAAATGTGAGGGCGTCCAAGCATCTGTGCCATCATCATTTCGACCTGCTTGAACCATCATATAGGTCACTTCATCAAATTGGAGTGTTCGTGTACGTAGTGCATCACTCATTTCTTTTGATCTCTCGACCGTGATACCCGGTGGAAGCGATACTTGCAACCAGATAGAACCTTCGTCCAAGGGTGGAAGAAAATCTTTACCGACGGTAGCGGTGAGCACTAGTGCACCTGAAAATATAATTACCAGAGGAAAAATGACGGTTTTTGGTTTCTTTAATAGTTTTTCGACTTGTCTATGATAGCCTGTTGTCAAATTTGCTAACCATCTATTGTGATATACTTTTTGCGGTTTGCGGTAGACAACGTAAGCTATTCCTGGGATCAGAAACAGCGCCACTAATAATGCTCCAAATAAGGCGTAACCTACAGTAAATACCATAGGGGTAAATAATTTCTTCTCTACACGCTCAAAAGCAAATAATGGGATATAAGCGGTGATGATAATAATGGTCGCAAAAAATATAGGTTTTGCCATTTGCTTGACCAATGAAGCTACACCTGATTCTGTTAACTCTGCTTGCTCATTCTCTTCTCTTTTTTTCAAAATAGCTTCCATCATGACAATGGCTCCATCGACGATAATACCAAAATCAATTGCTCCCAATGATAAGAGATTGGCAGGCACATGGGTAAAATGCATGAGAATAAAAGCAGTCAGCAAAGCAACAGGAATGGTAATCGCAACTAACAATGCCCCACGCCAGCTTCCCAGAAATACGATCAGTACAATAATGACCAACGCCATTCCTTCTAATAAGGTATGCGAAACGGTGTTTAGTGTGGTATTGATCAGATCTGTACGGTCCATAAAAGCATGAATCTGTACGCCATTTGGTAAAATGCTGCTGTTTAGTTCATCTATGGCTTCGTTGACTCCCTCTAAAACAAGAGATGGATTTTGACCTTTTAACAAGAGTACTATTCCTTCAATATTATCCGAGTAATTTGCTCTACGTTTATCTGAGTATCCCAAAGCGCCTTTTCTTTCCAGATTTCCATATTTGATCTGACCGATATCTTTCATGAAAATGGCTGTTCCCTGTTGTGATTTGACAACTATCTGGCCGATGTCTTCCAGTGTTCGGACCAATCCAATTCCTCGGACTACATAAGATTGGTCGCCTCTGTTCATGACACTTCCACCTGCATTGGTATTATTTGCTTCGATTTTATGAACGACTTCGCTTAAGGCAATACCATAGTGCTCAAGTTTCTGCGGATCGATCTCAATCTGAAATTGGGTGGTAATTCCCCCAAAATTGGTGACATCGACAACTCCGGACACTTGTTTGATCCGCGGAATAATAACGAAAGTCTGCAAATCTGTGAGTGCGCGCAAATCATGTGATTTGCTTTCGATGATATAACGAAATATCTCTCCTGTCGGAGAGGTAAGTGGGTCCAGACTGGGCACAGCTTGATAGGGTAATGCTAAGTCCGCCAAACGTTCCTGAATGCGTGTGCGTGCGAAATAATCGTCTGTTCCATCTTGGAAAACGATCGTAACCATAGAGAGACCAAAGGTGCTTTTGCTGCGCATGACATGCATGCCAGGTAAACCATTGATAGCACGCTCTATCGGAATAGTGATTTGTTGCTCAACCTCCTCGGCAGCAAGTCCAGGTACTTGGGTTACAATTTGTGAACTCACATCGCCAATATCAGGGTAAGCTTCAATCGATAATTGTGTCCAAGAGTAATATCCAAAGAAGGTTAGTAGAATAAAAAGTGCCAGAACAAGCCAACGTCTGGCAATGGTGTTGTGAAATATATTTTTCATCAGTATAAGAATCTATGGTGAGCACGGTCATCCGTTTAGCGGATTTTTTTTGCTTGCACGAGATGATATTAATAGGTATCGGTCTGTGTTATGCTATTTTGCATTTAGCAGATAAAAGGCGCCTTCACTGATGATGGTATCACCAACCGTTAGTCCAGATATAACCTGTACTTTGCCGTGATCGGTCATACCCGTCTTGACCGGACGCTTGAGGTATTGATCTTGACCAATCTGCACCAATACGTAACTTTGATCATGGTATTGTAGCAATGATTTTTCGGGAATAAAGATTACATCGGATGCTTTTTCAATAAAATTGACACTGACATACATACCGGGTTTTAACACGCTATCTAAATTTTGACAGGCTACTAGCACCTGAACACTTCTGGTATCTTCGTTTAGGATTTGGTCAATGTGCTCAATGGTTCCTTTTATTTTTTTATCAGGAAAAGCTGCAATGGCAATTTCTGCGATGTCCAGTTTGTTGATGAGGTTGAGATCCTGCTCTTTCACCATTCCGACTACCCAAACCCGATTCAACTCGGCAATTTTTGCACGGGAAGGTTCGTCAGATTTGATATATTGTCCGACGACGATATCGTGGCTAATGACTTGTCCGGCAATGGGTGAACGTACAATCAGGGACTGTCCTAGAACGAGTTTATTGATATCGATCTGGAAGATTTGGAGCGCAGCTCGTGCATTTTCATACTCTTTCTGTGTAATGTCATAGGTTGCTTTAGCTTCTTCTACATCCCGTGCGGTACCGACTCCGTTAGCTTTAAGATCTTGTTGGTGTTTTAAAATTAATGATGCATTTTGAAAGGCTGTCTTTGCCTGAAAGAATAGTTTTTGACTGTCCATAAATTCGGGTGATGCAATTTCGAAAAGCGGCATTCCTGGTTTTGTTTTCATCCCTAATTTGAGGTGTACCGCAGTTACACGGCCTGAAAAAGGAACGGTAATTTCGGCATATTGGTTTGGAATTGCTTTGACTGTTCCGGTGGTGTTCAGTTGCAGCTGATGCAGTTCTTTCTGCACGGTTATGGTCTTTAAGTACGATTTTACTTGAGCCGCTTCGTGGACAAAAATGGTATCACCGCGTAAAGTCATACTTGCTAGCTGTTCTTGATCAACTGGATTGTGACAGCCCAATAGAGGTAATGAAATAAGAGAAATGAAAAGGAGCCTTGTTAAAATGGTGTATTTATTTGTCATTGTTGCTTTCATCGATAAGATCTTTTTTTGATTTGACTTGAACACAAACTTCGTATCACTTCCCTTTTAGGAAGTGCCTATTTTTTTGAATAGGGCAAAGGTGCTGAGTCTATCGATGGTAAGCTGTTAGAAGAACAATAGAAAAAAATTAGAATTTTATTAGAAGGATATGGGGAGGGCAACTATTTTGTAAAACCTCATGTGAGCTTGGTCATTTAGGTGAATCTTTAGAAGAGGAAAGAAGATGAACTATTTAATAATGCCGCAAGGTGATCATGAAAGTAGTTCCCACGTTTTCCTCCGAAACAACCGTTATTTTACTATGGTGCAGTGTAATGATCTTTTCGGTCAGTGCAAGTCCAATACCATTGCCATAAGTATAATCTTTATTTTTGCCACGATAAAATGGGCTGAATAGCTGTGAGAGATCTTGTTCAGGGATTCCGATTCCTTGATCTTTAAATTTTAAGATGATGTTTTTATCTTCAAATAAGACCAAGACAGTACATCGATGCGGACTGGAAAATTTGCAACCATTTTCAAAAAGATTACTGAAGGCAACCTGCAATAAATATTCATTACCATTTACCGAAATTTGATCATCACTTTCGAAATCATCTTCAAAATGGATATCAATTTTATATTCAGGATTTGTTTGTTGAACCTGCTGTCTGGCATCCAATAATACTTCATCGATACGAACGGGCTTAAAAGTGATTTCACTAGGATCATAGCTGGCTTTGGCAAGATCTAATAGGCTGTTGGATAATCGGACTAACTTTTTTGAATCATTTAAAGCATGATGAATCGCTGCTTTATAGTCTGCAATACTGCGTTCTTTAGTTGTTGATAGCTCCAATTCAGCAATAATGGCGGCCAGCGGTGTACGCAATTCATGTGATATGTTTGAAACGAAGTGTTTTTGTGCATCGAATGAATTTTCTAAACGATTGAGCATTTCATTAAATGTATCTGCGAGTTCAGATAATTCATCTTTACTTTGATGGCTGTATAATCGAAGATCAAGATTTGTAGCCGATATATTTTTGGCTTTTTCAATCATCGCTCGTACCGGTTCAAATGCCTTTTTAGAGAAGAAGATTCCCGCTATGAGGATAAACAGAATGGAAATGACAAAAACAAAAATGCTGTTGTGGAGTAGATTGGCAAGTTTACTATAACCATATTCATCATAAGCGGCTGCGGTAACAATATAATTTTTGCCTTCATACCGGTAGGGTAGCCCCACGACTTGCCAGCCCTGTTGATAGAACCTAATTTCTCCTTTATGATTTATCTGATCGATCATCACTTTGGTTTCCTTGACAAAATCAATGTCGACCGCATCGTGATAAAGTAGGTCAAAGTGGGTGTCATAAATAGCAACCTCAACTTCATTCAAAATTTTTCGGTTGTTATGGTAGATATCTTGTAAGATCTTTTTGTCTACATGGGCATTTAAAAAAAGATTTGCTTTAGTAATCGCTTCTTTTCGGAGTAACTGGTAAAATTCGATCTCCCTATTCTCTTTGGCAGATAAGTAAATAATCGTAGCAAACAGTCCTAATATAATCGCTGTGATCAGTGTGAAAAGTATAATCAGCCGGGTTCTTATTTTCATGATTCTGTTTTCAAAATAAAGCCCATTCCAGATTTTGTATGAATGAGTTTGTGATCAAAATTGCGATCTATTTTTTTTCTAAGGTAATTGATGTAGACATCAATAAAATTGGTGCCGGTATCAAAATGGGTCTCCCACACCTTATCGGCAATTTCTACACGAGATAATACACGATCTGGGTTTTGCATCAAATAGGCCAAAAGTTTAAACTCTTTAGGAGTAAGGTTTATCTGCTGTTGATTTCGTTTGACAATCTTGGTATGCAAATTCATTTCAAGGTCTGCATAAGCCAAAATACCACTGATGTTACCGGAGTTTTTTTGGTTTCGCTTTAATAATGCTCTGATGCGAACTAACAATTCGCGCATTTCGAAAGGTTTCACTAAATAATCATCTGCTCCAGCGTCAAAACCCTCTACCTTATCGTCTGTCGTACCAAGGGCTGTTAACATAATGATAGGAAGATCTGGATTTGTTTGTCTGAGGTATTTGCAAAGATCCAGGCCATCCATTTTTGGTAGAATGATATCGGTGATCACGAGATCAAAATGATCTTGTGAAGACAATTTTTTGCCTGATAAGCCATCATAAGCTAAGGTCGTCACAAAACCCTGCTCTTCAAGTCCTCTTTTGATGAGTTCTGCTACACGTTGATCGTCTTCTACAATTAGTATTTTCATGGAACAAGTTGTTTTTTAGCTAAATGATGGTCATGAGTATCATGTTAATACCCTTGAAATTTAACTGATCTTTGATGTATATAAATGATAATCAGGTAATCAAAAAAACAAAGTCAAAATCGATTATTTTGACCTAGATCTACATACCCAAAACTATTTTTATAAATACAAACTTACAATTTATGATGGTATTATCGTAAAATTAGCAGCAGGACAGCTTATCGGGAATGCTATTTGTACGGATTATAATAGACTTTTCTTTCAAACATGCAGGTTTTTATTGTTGATTTTAATGAAACTATCGCTCAATAAAAAAGTGTTATGTAACACATAGTTATTTAAAATTAACTTTTAAGATTTTTTAATTGTATTTATAAAGATTTTAAGCTTAGTTTTACGTTGTTTATTGCATTGACTTAAACATGTGTTTTTTGATGAGCGTGTTTGAAGAGAGCTAAATTACCTATAGGATTGATAGTTGGTGTCGATGTATTATAAATTTTTATTATCGACTAGGGAATTCTCTTTTTTAGGAACTTATATTATATGGAACATCAAATTTTCATGATGTAGGTTAAAATTTTGAAAAAGATATACGTATAAAATTGTAAAGTTTTTTTATCGTTAACATCTTTTGATTATATTCATTATTTTTGAATCTTAATCGAATAATTAACTGTTCCATGGCACTAATATTTAAAGAGGGACGTCCTGTGGTCAGGTTAAGAGCGTTTCGTGCGATTGATGATCCTAAGACTTGTGAGCGTTTTATAGAGGGACATGCACATGTTTTAACAGCTATAGGTGTTAAAAAAGTGACATCATCCAAAAATGATTGGATGTATAACCCTGCAGCTTTTGTTTTAATTGTTGAATCTCTCGATGGGGAAAACGTATATGGGGGCGCCAGAATACATGTTTCTGGAGGATCGCAACCTCTTCCTATCGAGGAGGCAACAGGAAGAATGGACGCTAAGATCTTTGATCTAGTTTGGGATTATGCACAAGAAGGTACAGGAGAGGGCTGCGGATTGTGGAATTCGCGTGAAATTGCGGGTTATGGAATCGGTAGTATTTTCTTAACAAGAGCAGCGATTGCCATTGCACCTCAAATCGGTATAAAATCATTATTTGCACTTTGTGCTCCCTATACGATTAATTTGACAAAATGTGTCGGTTATCGTTTGGAAAGTGGAGTGGGAAATAATGGGACATTCTATTACCCAAAACTTGACCTTTTGGCAACAACCATGATTTTAGATGATGTCAATAATCTAGATTTAGCATCTGAAGAAGATAGACAAGCAATTTTAGAATTGCGTAATAGAGGTAACGTCGTGAGAATCGAGGAATTGCGATCTAAAGAGATTGAGATCCATTATATGCTGCAGTTGGATAATATGGAACGATGGGATTTGAAAGAGGTGATCAAACAGATGTCTAAACAGAAAAATAATGATGAACTTTTTGATGAAAATAATCTGAATATACTTTAATATAACATGTACGAAAAACATTATAATATAGATTATTTAACCGAAACACTAAAATTACTTAGTGGTGTTAAAGAGAAATCTTACGCATTTTTTAAAGATACTCCTGAAGGTGGAACTATTGTTGATCTGGGTTGCGGATCTGGACAGGATGTGCTCAATATGAGCCATATGTTTCATGCCAATAAATTGGAGTTTTTGGGTATTGACCACGATCCTGAAATGATTGCGGCAGGTAATAACGCGATAAAAGACGAGGATAATGTTAAATTTTTGGTTTCGAATGTACTGGAAGTACCATTGCCTGATACAGCTGTCGATGGTGTACGGATGGAACGTTTAGTTCAGCATGTTTCCGATCCGATATCTTTGTTTCAAGAAACGCGACGTATCTTAAAAGATCAAGGAGTGATTGTGATTGTAGAATCTGATTGGAATAGTTTATCATTTTATAACGGAGATAGCAGCACGACCGATAAATTGAACCAATATCTGACAGGAAGAAAAGTAAATAATGGAAAGGCTGCCCAATCCTTATCTGCTTATTTGATGGAAAGCGGATTCTCTGAAATAGCCATCGAAGTGTTTCCATTTGTGTTAAAAAGATATGAAGATGCATGTAAATATCTTTGGATAGATAAAATGATCGATGAGATGTATGCGTTGGATTTGATAGGAGCTCATGAACGAGATCATTTTATTGAAGCCCAAAAACATGCCGATCAATCCGGTTATTTTTCTTGTTCTATGAATATTGTAGTCGTTTCGGCTGTTAAATAGTATGATGTTATTTAGACTGCTATTATTTTTATTAATAGTACCCATCCCTGCATTTAGCCAAATAAAACTGGCTGATCATATTGAGTATGTTACACCAGACTCTAATTTAGATATTTTAAAATTAGAAAGAGAGGTGCAGCCTCAGGAGATCAAAGCGCTTCTTCATGAATTTACACCCAGTAATGCTGCCAATCCAAATCTGGGGATTAGTAAGTTTAGTGTTTGGGTTTCATTTTCAATTCAAAATCTCAGCAAGCGCTCACATTATTTATTAGATGTTGCCTATCCACTACTCGATGATGTCGAGCTATATGATTTGGACGATACAGGCAACCTCCGATCGCTTGGTCATTTAGGAAGTTTCAAAGCTTTTAAGCATCGTACTTATCAAAGTACAAATTATATTTTTGATCTCCACTTAAAGTCCTCGGAAACTAAGCAGTACTTTTTAAGAGTAAAAAGTTCAGAACAGATTATTCTTCCTATTGCTGTGGGTAAACCCGATGTTGTCTGGGAAAGATTATGGAAAGAGAATATTTTATTGGGGCTATTTTTGGGAGTGGTGCTCATCATGGCAATTTACAATTTTTTCTTATTCCTGTCCGTTAGGGATTCGGCATATCTATATTATGTGCTTTATATCTCTTTCTTGGGGCTTACACAGTTAGGAATTGTGGGCTTCAACTTTCAATTTCTTTGGCCCAATAATCCGGAATGGGAATCGATCAGTGTTGTTCTTTTTGCATGCTTGAGTAGTATCGCTGTCTTGTTTTTTTCCAATCAGTTTTTAAACCTACGTACCAACGCACCGATCATTCGTAAGGTGTTGTTTGTGTTATTAGGTTTGTTTCTGCTGAGTATGCTGTTCATGGTTTTTGGCTATCGTCAATTGGCATTTGAGTTGATGCAGATCACCACCTCATTGGAGACAGTTGCTCTATTTATCGCATCATTGTATGTATTAAAGAAGAATTATCTGCCAGCACGATATTTTTTTATTGCATGGTCTATCTTACTGATCGGAGCTTTAATATTTCTTTTGAAAGATTATGGAATATTGCCCTATAATTTGTTTACCAGCAATTCTTTTAGGCTAGCATCCATTATTGAGATGGCTCTACTTTCTTTTGCTTTAGCTTCTCGTATTAATATTTTGAAAAAAGAAAAGGAAATGTCTCAAGCTAAAGAATTGGCCACGTCACTTGAGAATGAACGTTTGATCCGGGAGCAAAATGTCGTATTAGAACAAAAGGTGGAAGAGCGAACAAGTGAATTGATGGAAGCAAATGAGTCCCTGCAAGCCACATTGACCCACTTGAAAGAAACGCAATCACAATTGGTAGAAGCAGAAAAAATGGCCTCTCTTGGTCAACTGACTGCAGGGGTAGCACATGAAATCAATAATCCAATCAATTTTGTAACTTCAAATGTGGCTCCTTTGAAACGGGATATTAGTATGATCTGGGATACATTGGAAGAGGTCGAGCACCTCGCTTTTAATGAAGAGCTCTCTCTGAATGAAAAGAAATCTCGTATCGAGGCATACAAAGAGGAAATAGATCTGGAGTACTTGAAAACGGAAGTTGACTTTTTACTTAAAGGCATGAGCGACGGTGCTAATCGGACTGCTGAAATCGTCAAAAGTCTCCGTATTTTTTCTCGAGTAGATGAGGATACTCTTAAATTTGCAGATATCAACGAAGGTCTAGAATCGACCATGGTCATTCTCAATAGCTTAATACAACAGGGCATCGAGGTAGAGAAAAATTACGGAGATTTACCAGCTATTGAATGTTATGCAGGTAAACTTAATCAGGTTTTTCTAAATATTTTAACTAATGCAATCTACGCTATTAATAAAAAGTTTGTAAATAAACCAGGGGGAACGTTAAAATTAGATACTGGAATAGATGAGGACGATTCTTTTATTTTTATCCGTATTCAGGATAACGGTATTGGAATTCCAGCAAATATTAGAGATAAAATCTTCGAACCATTTTTTACAACAAAAGATGTTGGGGAAGGAACAGGATTAGGCATGTCTATTGCTTACAATACAATTGCCAAGCATAATGGTAAAATTGTCGTTGATTCAGTTATAGGGGAAGGTACTAGCTTTAAATTAATCATTCCTATTCGACAAATTAATTAAGAAGGGGAATGTATTTATAGTAACAAATATTCTTACTTTTGTTAATGCGGTATGCATTGCTATATTATTAGATTATGATTAAAGACATAGAAATATTATATATTGATGATGAATTGAATAACTTATTTGGTTTTAAAGCCAATTTTAGATATAGCTATGTTGTGCACACCGCTTCCTCGACAATTCAAGCTGAAGAAATATTAATTAAAAATCCTAATATTAGGATTATATTCTGTGACCAACGTATGCCAAATGAAATGGGTATCGATTTCTTTTTCCGTATAAAAAAAGAATTTCCAAGACCTATTCGTATTCTACTAACGGCATATGCAGATATGGAAACCGTAATCGACGCGGTAAATAAGGGACACATTTTTCGATTCGTCCGCAAGCCTTGGTTGGAAGAGGAGATGATTTCTTGTATTGAAGAGGCCGATAAGTTTTATGCAGCCAACTCGATGTTGGATATTAAAAATGAAGAACTTGAAAAAGCCTATCATGAGCTAGATAAATTCGCGTATAGTGTAAGTCATGATCTTCGTGATCCACTTACAGGAGTTTTATCAGCTGTCAAACTTGCCTTGCAATTTGATGACATCAATCAAATTCATGAATTGCTGAGGCTAATGGATGGTTCCCTGACTAGGCTTGATTTATATATTGATAGTTTACGCGACTATTATTTGTTGAGGCGTGGAGAATTATTTTTGTCTAGTATCGATTTTAAAGAGCTTTTCAAGGATATTGCTGCATTTTACAATATGTACGTTCGCAATAACGATGTGCAGTTTATAATAAATGTTGATCAAGCGGAAGATTTTAAGTGTGACAAGACTGTTTTAGAACTGATTTTGCATAATTTGCTTTCCAACGCATTTAAATATCAACGCAAGGATAATGAGGATAAATTTGTAAAGTTGTCCGTTAAAGTAGCTGATGGATACGCTACTTTTGTCGTGAGTGATTGCGGAATTGGAATCTCTCCAGAATATATCAATGATATTTTTAAATTGTTTTTTAGGGCAAGTGATCAAGCCGAAGGCATGGGATTTGGGCTTTATAATGTCAAGAGTGCCTTAATGAAACTACAAGGAACAGTTGATGTGAAATCTGATATTGGAGTTGGAACAACTTTTACGATAGTTGTTCCAAGTAAGTAGTTGATGTATAAAAGCTAAGTAATTACTTAAGAAAGTAGTTTTTGACGCAGTAAAAATTCTAATTGTTCATTAGATAATTCCAGTTTTGAATACGTCTCCAGTAAATTCTTGCGTTCAGAATAGATATCATAGGCGCGATTAATGGTTTCGTCTAGTTCCTCTTCGCTCCATGGTTTGTTGAGATAATGAAAAATCTTTCCTTTGTTTACAGCATCTATTACTGCACCCATATCCGTATAGCCTGTTAATAAAATACGCATAGGCTCTGGATCGATGTTGATAATCTCTTCCAATAATTCAACGCCTGTCATTTCTGGCATCCGTTGATCGGTCACAATGACATCAATTTGATTTTTCTTGACAATATCAATGGCTTCAGAACCACTGATAGCAGTGAATATTTTATACTTGAAACGGAATGTCGCTTTAAAAGAAACGAGATTGTTTTCCTCGTCATCAACATATAATACAGTTATTTTGGGTTTTTTATTTTCCATGTTATTTGTTGTCATAAGTAAGAGATCTTAATAAAGTCGCCTTAACAATATATCAATGCTGTTATTATTGTAATAACAAAAGTTTAATACATTGGTTTGTATCCAAATATGCTTATTTATTTTTCAATAATAAATAGCTTTTTCTGTATTTAAACAAACAAGATGTACCTATAGATAGAATAGTTATTTTTATGTATTACAAAGTTAAAGAATTATTTGAATCTAATTTCAATCTGGAGAAGATTCATCAAAAATATTTTTGACCTCATGTAAGAGCGTAGCAGTGTGCATATCTCAATTGAATAAAGGGAGGCAAGGCCACCAAATCGTTTTCATCTTTATAGCGTATCTTTGCTACAAATGCTCTTGACCGACTCTTTATATGAAAAATGGACAAATAATCATAGGCTATGAAAATAGTCTTTTTATAGATTTTATAATCGATAGTAAATATCGTTGGATTCGACATATTCTATTGATAGCAGCCATCATAGGGATTCATTTTTTACCCAATAGTGCCCCTGCAGAGGTCGATAAGGACACGGAGATGTGGAATTTATGGGTCAAATTCATTTCAATCCTCATCCTTCTGGCGCTATTTTATATCAATCATTATATTTTAATTCCTTTTTTCATACTAAAAAGTCGATTCTTAGATTATGCCGGCAGCTTATTTGCCCTTTACACTTTCATATTTTTAAGTATGTTGGTACTAGAAAGTCAGGAATTGCAGTTTATTAAAAAACAGGATCAGTCTCTTTTAAATTGGAAGGACTTTATCGTTTTGATTATTCTATTTACTATTTTTATAGCCGCGGTAAGTAGTGTTAAGTTGTTTAAAATATGGATTGTTAATTTGATTCGGTTTAAAGAATTTGAAAATAATACATTAACCATTCAACTAGAACAGCTCAAAAGTCAGATTAATCCTCATTTTCTATTCAATACACTCAATAATATCAATTTTTTGATTGATGAAAATCCCAAATTGGCTTCAAAAGTTCTAGTGAAACTGAGTGATATTCTGCGAAATCAATTATATTTATCAAAAGGGGAGACGATTGAACTGGGAAAAGAAATCGTGGTATTGAGGAACATTCTCTTTCTGGAAGATATCCGTCGGGATAAATTCATAGTGGATTTTCAGGTTGATAGCGATTTGGAACAGATTCATGTACCGCCCTTTCTTTTTATACCTTTTATAGAAAATGTGGTCAAGCATGGTGCGCATCAAACCATGGAGGGAGGTTTACATGTCCAAATCCAGTTCTCCATAAATAATCAGCATATTTGTTTTACCTGTATCAATTCACAAAAAAAGAGACAACATACAGCAGCGTACGGGGGCCTAGGACTGAGTAATATTCGTAAAAGACTAGAAATCCTTTATCCTCAGGCGTATGATCTACAGATAGATGATGGTGGAGATATATTTAAAGTTTTTTTAAGTATTCCAATAAAAGGTTGATATGGCTAAAGATAAGTTAACGATAAAATATATTGTCATTGAGGACGAACCCTTGGCTAGGAGGGGGCTGGTGAAATTATTAAAAGAGTATGACTGCTTGGATTGTATGGGTATGTATAGTAATACAGAAGATGCCCGTATGATCATGGAAGGGCAGCAGATCGATTTGGTTTTTTTAGATATTCATCTGCCAGAGGAAAGCGGATTGGAGTTCGCAAAGCTTGTGCCGGCACCTGTCCAGATTATATTTACGACAGCCTATCCCCATTATGCTTTAGAAAGTTACGAATTGAATGCTTTAGATTATCTTTTAAAACCTATTGCCGAAGACCGTTTAAAAAAAGCTGTGGATAAAGTGATCAACTATTTTCAAAAAAATGTCACAGAGCAGGATGTCTTGCCAGAGACTGATCATATTTTTGTAAAAGCTGATCGTAAACTGTTTCGATTGGAATTGATTGAAATCCAGTATATTGAAGCCATGAAAGATTATGTAATGATTCATACAAAACATAAAAAATTAATGGTAGCCATGAATATAAAGACTATTTGTAATCAATTGCCCGGATCTGACTTTGTTCGGGTCAACAAGTCATTTGTTGTCAATTTGAATAATATTGAGAGCGTGGATAATCACTGGGTCACTGTGGCTGGTTTTGAGATGCCCTTGGGAGCTAGCTTTAAAGAGAATTTGTTAAAGCGTATTGAAAAGCACACTATTAATCGGTAATATGGGAACAGAGGAGGATGTTAAATGCCTAGAAGTATAACGGATGCTGACTCTGAGCTATAAAAACAAAGGAAATCTCCACTATGAAACCTCCTTTGTTTTATTAGAAATGGGTCAACCCACCCTTATGCTTTTGCTTGAATGGGTTTGTGCACTAAAATAACCAAATACATATGGGCTAATATTTGTTGGGGGATTGCTAGGGGTTATGCCTGCACCAGCAGATTGTTGCATGAGACTATACCAATACTGATAGACGTTTCTATCCATCCCGATCATCTCGACACGAATTTTATCTCCAGAAACAATATCGACATCTTCCTTGGGTCTTAATGTTATGCTAACTTGATTTCCATTGTTAAAATCGTCATTTACAGCATAGATATCATTGATTTGCTTCTCATTGACAAAAAGGATAAATCGATACTGATTAATTTGATCTTTTGGATCCTGGTAGAATACTTTTATATTCCGTGTATCTTTTTCTCCGAATTTAGGCTTTTCTGCAGCAATCGAATCTAGTGTTACCACTTGAGGCATCTGCGATATCGCCGTATATTTATTTTCATTAACATGAACTTCAAAACTGTAGGTTTTGCCGGGTATTCCTGTAAATGATTTTGCAATATAGGTGCCTGCACTCGTCTCGCTAAATACAAATTCATTTTTTTCATCATCCCGGACAATAACAGTAGCACCTGACACTGCTGGATAGTTGTTGCGATCTGAAAATGCGATATTTTTACTGAGCTTGATTTCCTGTTGTTCATCAGTATTGTTAATGGTACCTTCAATGACAAGCTTGCCTATATCATCGTCAACTTGAATATCAATGACTTTTTCACAAGAAGTCGCTAAAATAAAAAGCATCAGGATAAGCGAATATGGAATATATGTTTTCATGTTTGTTCTGATTTAAGATTAAAATTTAAAATTCCAGGTAACAGAAGGAATGGGAACTCCAAAAATACTGGTTTGAACAGCTTCCGTTGCATGAGGCACATTTTTGCTATCTTTGAATGTAATGCGATATGGATCTTTTTGTGCATATACGTTGTAGACGCCAAATGTCCAGCTCGATTGGAAGTATTTACCAGGCTTGCCTTCATACGTAGCTGCTATATCTAGACGGTGTGTGGGAGGTTGGCGATATGCATTTCTTTCTGAATAAGAATAGGTAGTGTGACCACCGACATGATATTTACCTGTCGGATAGGTTACGGCTTTACCAGTTCCATAAACAAAATTGCTGGAGAATGTCCATTGGTCATTATATTTGTAGATAGCCACTAAGGATAGGTCATGTGTCCTGTCATGGGTGGCAGGGTAATATCTGCCATCGTTGATTTCCTCAAATTTACGTTCCGTCTTGGACAAGGTATATCCAACCCATCCATTAAACTTTCCATATTTTTTCTTTAGAAATATTTCGGTACCATAAGCTCTACCAACGCCATATAGTAATTGGGATTCTACATCTTGATTGACGAGCAATTGTGCGGCATCTTTATAGTCGATTTGATTTTGTAGATTTTTATAGTAAAACTCTGCTGAAAATTCATAGGTGTTGTCCTTGAAATTTCTAAAATATCCCGCAGAAACCTGATCTGCAATTTGTGGTTTGATATTTTTACTGCTCATGACATACAGATCTGTAGGACTTGAACTCGTCGAATTTGTTAATAAGTGGATGTTTTGTGTGTTTCTATTGTAGGATGCTTTGATGGACTGCTGCTCATTGAGCATATAGCTTACACTGAAGCGGGGTTCTAAATTGAGGTAGTTCTGTACGACTTCGCCTGAATGGTACTTTTTGGAAACCGTGATATTACCTGCAGCATCATAGCTGCTGAAAGTGCCCGGTCCGACAAGCAACATCGAGCTTAAACGTAAGCCATATAGCATACTGAGTTTATCGTTTAATTTCCATTCATCGCTTATATATGCCGCCATTTCATAACCATAGCGATGTTCTACATGTTTGTCGTTGAAGCTCGAACTTGCAGTTGTAGTAATATCTCCAGGAGCAATATCATGCCGTGTTGCTTGTAAACCAAATTTTAAGTTATGGTTGTATGCCGCATAATATTGAAAATCTTGCTTGAGATTGAGGTCTGTAATTTTTGAAGTCGCTTTAAATCCATCATTGCGATCTAGTCCTTCAATGACATAGTTATAATTACTGTAGATGAAAGACGTATTTGAGAATAGCTTGTTGTTGAATACATGGTTAAATCTTACTGTACCTGTTGCATTGCCCCAGTTGGTCCCAAAGATATCCTGCAGTCCCAGTACATCTTTACCAAAATAACCAGAAAGATAGATCGCATTTTTATCGTTGAATCTGTAATTGGCTTTTGCGTTGATGTCATAAAAGTAGAGTGTACTTTTGTTGATGGTTGTATCTGATGAGGCTTTGAGAAATAGATCTGCATACGTGCGGCGTGCAGATATCATAAATGATCCTTTATCTTTTATAATCGGTCCTTCAACTTTGATCCGAGAAGCAATCATTCCTATGCCACCTTGGACCGTTATTTTTTTATTATTTCCTTCATTCATTTTTATATCTAGGACCGAAGACAGTCGACCTTCATATTCGGCAGGCATGCCACCTTTGTAAATACTGACATCTTTAATGGCATCTGAATTAAAGGTGGAAAAGAATCCTAATAGGTGAGAGGCATTGTATACAGTCGCTTCATCCAATAAAATTAAATTTTGATCCGAACCACCTCCACGAACGTAAAAGCCGGTATTGCCTTCTCCAGAAGTTTTTATTCCGGGCATGAGCGTGATACTTTTTAAGATATCTTGTTCACCCAATACCACTGGCAACTGATTAATCTGGCTCATATTGAGTTTTTCAATTCCCATCTGTGGAGATGAAATGTTTTTATTGTTTTTTCTGTTGACAGAAACGACTACTTCATCTAATGTAGATTGCGATTGCAGTGCAATAGGTAACACCATATCGCTATCTAAGGATACGGTATCTGTAAAGGTTTTATAACCTATATAAGAGCCGACGAGTAGGTATCGTCCTGATGGAGCTGAAACAGAATAAAAGCCATAAGAATTGCTTAAACTGCTTGATTGAGGTAATTCTTGTAGTCGGACCGTAGCACCGATCAGTGTTTCGCCGCTTGAGACATCTGTTATTGTCCCCGATATCGTATATCTCTTTTGAGCAATGGATAGATGCGAAAGCGATATAAGAAGGAATAAAAAAGATATTGATTTTAACATTTTTCGAATTTTCTACGAAAGTAGCCCTTTCGTGCAGTCCCATATTTTTTATTATAGGAATGCTGGTAGATATTATAGGAACCTATGATTTTAGGCTGTTTTGTTAGCGTTTGAAATGATAAATGAGATTTGTTTTTCTCTTCTTTCGAATCCCAAATATCTTTAAACAAAAAAAGCTAATCTTGCGATTAGCTTTTTATTGTGATCCCGCTGGGATTCGAACCCAGGACCCATACATTAAAAGTGTATTGCTCTACCAGCTGAGCTACGGAATCCTTTCTTTTTGGAATGTATTCCTTTTTTGAAAGTGATGCAAAGATAGAATTTCTATGCACATACTCCAAATAATTTTTGAACTAAACTTTTAAGTGCCTAATACACCGATATATTTATTTATATAGCGGTCACGATCTCGGGATTTATACTGTTGTATATAACGCGGATGCTCTAGAATTGTCAATTTTTCAAACAACTGCTCTTCTTTGTTTATTTTTTCAATAAATGTTGCATTTTTTTTCCCTAATACAAATGCTTCACTGGTATCTAGACCTAAGCTTATATGTTTTTTCAGCGAGGTTATCATAAAGGGTTTAACCAGTTCAAATAGATTTTTATCGTCGTAATAATTGGCGTTGATCCATTTGTTCTCTTTTGTTCTTCTGACAATGGCTAGGGGAAAAGGTGAATTGATATAATATTGTTTGTAAAAAGCTTGTGCGCCTCCAAATTCTGCGATCATATCGTAAAGGAAAACAGATGAAATTTCATGTGTGTGTGCCGATCTCATTGGAATACCACAAATGTGTTCCAAACGTTTGGTGTCCGTAAATGGTACTCCAGTGACACCAGCACCATGACGACTCGGATTAATGCCAATGATGAATTTACGACTCGATGTGTCGTTGTAATAGGTATGGTAGAATTGTTGCATAACGACCAAAGTTTCCGGATTTCCTAAATAAGGATTTAATACTTGAAAATCAGGGGGAAGATCACCTTGATACTGTAATTGTTTATTGAAGTCAATAATTTTTTCTGCTAAAGTTTTAGTGGTAACCATACAATGACGTCGCTAATTTTTTAATTTACAAATTTATTTTGTTCTATCGTTAAAGGATATTCAATTCAGTCCATGATAATCTTCTCGATCCCTATCTTAAGAGCAGTACACTTAAGCCTAGATGGCTTAAACATAGAGGATATCATATGATGTTGTATTAAAACAACAAAGCCGATCGAAAGATTGGCTTTGTTTGTCATTTTACCTGCTGTGTTGTGCATCAGGATTTTAATATTTTACCCATATGGGGGTAGGGGCAATCTGATTTTGATATCTAGTCTTTAATACTGTTATAAAACAATTTTAGTTCCTGTAGCCAATTTATTGTTTTTTGCAAATACACCACATAAATGGAATAACAATCGGGCACCTACATTACCATCCCAATCATCTTCTCCTGGTGCAACTTCAACCAAATCAATACCCACGATATTTTTATCGCTATTGGCCAATTTGCTCAACAAATAAGTTGCTTGCTCATAGGATAATCCGCCCGGTACAGGAGTTCCTGTATTTGGACAGTACCAGCGTTGTAAAGCATCGATGTCAAAGCTGACCGCTACATGTTGAGGTAGCTGCGCTAAGATTTCATCACACTGATCTTTCCATGTCTTTCCTTCAAAACTGTTCGCTTTTAAATCGGTATCAGTATATACTTTAACTTTATTCGAACTTTTTACAGCTTCCAATTCACCTTCACTGAAATCACGAATACCAACTTGAACGATTTTTTCGATCTGAGGAAGCTGAATAGCATTGAACATAATAGAAGCATGGGAGTATGTGAAACCTTCGTATGCATCGCGTAAATCCATATGCGCATCAAAATGTAATATGCCAAATGAATCGTGGTTTGCAGCTAAAGCCTGATAATATCCTAATGGGGTCGAATGATCACCACCTAAAAGAATCACCTTCTTGCCTTTATTCATCCAATATAAAGCACGTTCTTTTACTTCGTCATTGAATTGCTGTGAGGCTTTGTTAATCTCTTCTAAGTTATTTTTTAATTCGGGGATGCTATCGATATCCTCACCATTTTCTAAAGCCTCTATAATCGGTTGGGCTAGATTTTTATATTTTTCACTGTTTTCTAACCAGTGCTCAGGAGCCTCGTCCATGAAAATTCCTAATTTCCATAAATCCGGAAATTCTTGATGCAATAAATCTACTTGAAAAGAAGCATTTAAAATAGCATCAGGACCATTGCTAGCGCCACTACCGTAGCTGACGGTCACTTCCCAAGGTGCTGGTATGACGATAATATCACTTTCTTCTGCTGTAAAAGGAAGTCCATATATGCTTGAATCTGGTAAGCCAGGTTGTGATGGATCGAAATTTTCAATTTTTGTTTGCTTTGTCGACATGTTATGAATCACTAGTTGAACTGCAAATATAAAAAACTTAACTGCGTTAAAAAAAGATATGTTGACCGAGTATGTTGGCAGTAAATGAAAAAGAAAGGTTCAGTAATTTAGGGTACCTTTGCGGTCTACTAAAAGTATAAGAAATAAAATGGCAGAACAACGTATCCATATCTGGGCAGGAACATCAACTAAAACAGAAGATCAATTTTACAAATATTTTGATCAAAGCAAGTTTATTAAAGATTATCATCGATTTAAAACGGATGAAACTTATGCTAGAAATGCTCCTGACTTTAACCTGAGATCCCAGTTCAGTAAAGCAATTGACAAGCAGTACTATTACGATGTCGATTGGATCACCGTTTACTACAGTCGCAAAAAAATGAGCTTTCAGGCAGCCATTGAAGAACTACCGATATGGAATGACCAAACAGAAGTGGAGATTTATCAAGCATGCGTGGATAAAGGAATATCAACGGTAAATGCGATATTATGTTATGCCGATGCAGAACTTATCATAGACAAACCGCTCGGTAATTATAACGATATGATCTATATTGGAAGTTTCAACGTACCTGCATAATACATACCATAATCAGGATCAAAATAATGATGTATTGTATCTGTTTTGAATTCTGGTAGCCATCAACAAAAAAGCTAATCATAGGATTAGCTTTTTTTGACTTTCCATTTTTGGTGAAAGCAAGATAATTCCTACAGATGATGATGCTTTTTCAAGATCATATTTTCAAAACTTCAATCTAATCATCACTATTCATAAATTTTTCTAGTTCTTGAATAGACTCAAAACGATCTAAAAAACCTTGGAAATAAGTAGACCACTCATCATTCATGCCTGGATCCTCCTTACTTTCTTCTGTATTTGTAACTTGTCGAATTAATCTGCATTTTAACATATCAGGTGCGGCATAGGACATCATATGGGTCTGGGTTTCTGACCATACTCCTCCTTTATTCATCCATGTATAACTGAGGTTATTGCCTACAATCATCGTCATTTCTTTAAGAAAGTCATACTTCTCAATTTTCTTGTTATCAACATTGTAATTGTATCGGGTAGCAGTACCGTTGGATATCCTTACAATAACGGCTAATTTACTGTCTTTGCTATTTTTTAGCACTCCAGCCCAAATTCCTTCGTAAGAATTAGGAGTGGCAACATGTTGTCCTCTTGCAGTTAAGAAAAAGACAGCGCAGATGAGCACAAGTAACCATCTACAATAGTTGGGAGTTTTATAGATGGCGTTGAAATATAACCGTAATTTCTTCCTTTTTAAAAAAATACGGTGAAATCTGTTTTCAGAAATCAAGTCAGTTGAAATTGCTGTTTTCATAGGTAATCAAGTTTAATTGTACAATGAATAGGTCCTGAATTATCAATCCTCTTTGTCCGAATCTCATTTGTTTGGCTAACTGTTTTATTTGAGATTCCTATTTTTTACTCCTACACTCATAAAATTAAGGAGAAAGAACAACAGAAAAAATACTCCAATAGGAGTATATTACATCGAAATATAGGATGAATGGCTGTTGAAGACTACCTCTGAATGGGAATAAAAAATGCTCTTTGTAGCCTGATTACTCAAAAAGAAAAAGGCCTTAAATCTTCCGTATCCCGAGCTATAGGTACTCCATCGGGATCTAGAATCATCGATTCCTGAATAGCGGTTTTGTGTAGGGTAGCTCCGCTTGCAATCACTTTATATCCATTTTCATACTCAGTGAAATAGCCGCAAGGAAAAGCGTAATAGCCATTCGGTAGAAGAACCCGTGATTCATGTTGGAATCCCCAAGCGATTACTTTTTGATATAGGATATAGTGTTTAAAAGCTTCATCGTAAGTCATATGATGGATTTTTATGCACGCTGTATTATAAAATTTATTTGTCGTCCAACGTTAATTGCCAAATAATGATTTCCCTCTAAAATCCAGTGTTTGAAGTGTGACATCACTACCACTAAAATTTGCCATTCGTGTTAATTTTTCCCGCATTTCAGTACTGTAATCTGATAAATATAAAGTGATACTAGGCGCAGAATAACTTTCATCATTTGTATTTAATGTTACATAACCTTTTTCTTTGTCTGTTAGACCTAACATTGTTTTCTTAATATCGGACCAATACATTTTAACTTCATATTTGTCACCGTCATTTCGGGTTTCTGCCCGAATAAAACTATCGGTCATTTCTACCGTGAAATCCTCGCTGCTATAACCGCTAGGATTAACCATCGTAATATATTTCTTATGCTTATTTAGCCATTTTAGTGTTTCTTGTTTATTTTGAGCACTTACGCTTAAAAGCATAATAGAAAATAAGAATGTGAATACGTATTTCATAATTTTTAGTTTATAAGGTTTAATTTTTTATTGCCCGTTTCTTTTAAGTCGTCAACGAATGGAGTGCCATATTTTAAAAAGATCAATCTTTATCTCCTCATCTGTAGTACTGAATTCTTATTTCGGTTTATTATCGTGGAGAAGTATATACAGAGCAGTTTGGCAATTTTTCCTCTATTTTGATAATCTTTTCCAAGATAGCATCTCTGTCCGAATCGTCGTCTTCATCGTTCGGGGACACATAAAGCTCCTTTAATTTATTGAGGTTAGTCAACGCATCTACATCTTCCAATCGGATTTTCGTCTTCCAGACATCCAGGTATTCCAGATCGGTTAGTTTATTGATATCTGGCAAGCAGGCTTTGGTAATTCCTGCATGCTTCATCAGCGTTAGGGTTTTCAGTTGTTTAAAATCACATATGAATTTAATCCCAACATCCGTAACCTTTGTTTCTTTTAAATAAATATGATGAACAATGGAAACTTTTGCGGCAATCATACCGATGTATTCATCATCAACATCCATATCGTCAATCGCGGTAAAACCAGGCAACTCGAGAGGGATATGTTTGGAATCCGTGATGTGTCTAAAGTGCCACCAAAAATGTTTTTCTGCTCCTTTGAGTTTCATATCACCTTTTTATTGTTTTTAATTTATTTGACCAAAATGAATAGCTCGAGAATAAATGGTGATTGCAGGAGGTCACTAAGATAAAGTCTCATAGCGTAAACTCGACTTAAGATACCTCTACAAGTTCTTGAAATAATTCCTCTAACGTATCATAAATCTCATAACCATCATCTCCTTTCATCATGATATACATGACGACCATATCTGATTGGTCTCGACTGGTTTTACCACCTTGAACACTCGTTATATCTACACTATTATCGTCGAGTGTGAGTGCAAATAAGAATGCTTTGTTGCCCCGTTTTTTATCAAGCTCATCGTTCAAGCTTATTTTTTCAATCTTTGACGGATCAAAAGAATAGGTAAGAGTTAGATTCTCATAACCACTTCCCCAAGATGTCACACTGGTAAATGAAACCCATCCTTTCTTACTGGAATGTGCTGCAAAATTCATGTAAGTATGAGTAATGTGCGTAGGACTGTTTTCGCTGGTCATTATGCGAACGTTTTTTACATTTTGAAGCAGGTCATTGATGTTTTTAATGACCTCTGATTTGCTTTGCGCAAAAAGGTTGAAGGAGCATATAACCAATAGGAATGCCAATACTTTAGATTTCATAATGTTTAGATTTATTGATCTCAGATGTAATTACTTATGTTAATCAATCCTAATTGTCAAACTGAATAAGTTCGTTGATGTAGTATCACTTTTCAGATCTAACTTGATGCGGATATTTGTTTTCTCTAGGTAAATTAAAACAAAATTAAAAACAAAGTATAATGGATAAAATACCCCAAAAGGAGTATTTTTATTGGGCAATAAGAATAGCGTGTTATCATAATTTATTATAAGGGATTATTTCTATAGCTAATATCGATTTAACGATATTAAATCAATCCCTGCAGTGTGCATTGGTTGATGAGTTGCGTAATGTTTTTGCAATCTGTTTTTTCAAGAATATTTTGACGGTGTTTTTTAACCGTAATGGTCGCGATAAATAATTTTTCTGCTATTTCGCTGTTGCTCAACCCTTCGGCGATAAGTTTCAATATTTGTATTTCTCTTTTTGAAAAAGAAGCTAAAGCTTTTTCCGGAAGGCTCATATTTAGGAAAGAGGGTTCTCCATTGAGACCAATAAGAGATATCTTTCGTGTATTTAAGCTGCTCATATGATCAATTCGCGTATGGATGTTAAGCGATTTACCCGATCTTCCATCTGTATCGATGCTGAGCATGATTGCTTGATGATTTAATAAAACATATTCCCCATTTTTCATTCTGCTTCTGAAGCTATAATTCATTTTGTAACTGAGTAGTTTTTCTGTTGCAATCCGTTCACGAAAAAATCTATTAATAAAGGATTCCGCATTTGCTACAAAATCAACATCATCCGGATGAATGGTAAGCAATATATCATTGAACGTGACTACCGCCGGATCAAGACCATGAATCCCTTCAATATCACCGTTTACGTGTGATAAAGACATATCATAAAAATCTATCACATAATAATAAAAAGGTCCTGTACTGATTACAGCATTGGTGAGATTGTCAAAACCAATCATAGGGTAATCGGTGTTTTGATGTGCTCTGGTTTCCAGCCAAATGTTATGCAGTTTTTGTAGATCGGTAGTCATGGCTTGCGGTTCAATGGTTTTGTAGTATAAATTAAAAGAATAAATTTCATTTTTCAATACGCTTTTGAGAAAAAACTGGATCAAAGAAATATTGCCTGTCGAAGTAGCTTAACTTTGGCGATCGGTTCTCGCACAAAGCAGATCTAAAAAAGGACAGGTGTTATTTACTTTTGAATACACCCATCAACTTGTATAGCATATCGAATATATTTCGAATACCTTTTCTGTTGGCTAATTCTTCTTGCATAACTACTTCTAGTGCGTCCAATACTTTTTTACAATCGGCAATAGTGACTTGGGACAATTCTGATACTTTTTCTAGTGTTTCTTTTTTGTTCATTTTGTATTGATCTTAGTGACCTTACAAAATTATCGATCTCATAAACGTATTTTTGAAATACGAGACAGAACACTGGTTTTCTGCGATGAAAACCGATTCTTTTACTTGTAATTATCTTGAAATTGTAGAAATAGACGAAAACAAGCTTTTTTCATCTGCTAGAGTGGGGACGGCAATTTCCACATATGATCGTCGAGCTATCTGGGATCGAATACGGTCAACCTTTCTTTCGAATGCTATTGTCTTTAAACAAAAATACGGACCTTGTGAGTCACTTTTCTGATGATCCAAATATGAGGCTAATATCAACTCTTAATTCGTGGTCACGAACGATCTGATATTTTGTTTGATCGCCACATGTAGTTATTGAATGGGATAGGATGATAAGGCTCAATATTTAAGTGTGACATTTTTTTAGACTTTAATTGATATTATTTGAAATTTTATTTGGTAAAAAAACAAGGTAAAATTTCATTTATTTTTTTTAAAGTGTTAATTCATATTCCATGTCGTTGTCTTCTAAATCTACGACTTTTATAAATTTAAGACGTTCAAGTAACTTGATTGCTTTGAGATTTTCTTTTGATGTAATGGCCCAAATGCGTGTTAAGCCTATTTCTTTTAGTCCAAAATCAATTGCCAGCTGCATTGCGTTTGTCATAAAACCTTGTCCGCGAAACTGCGGTAGCAACACACAACCTAATTCGCCTTCGCCTTGATCAAGCCCTCGATAGTAACCGCAAGTTCCTACAATTTTATTAGTTACATGATCTATAATACCCCGATGTATGGAATTTCCCTGTCGAATATCCTCATCAATTTTTTCTTGCATAACAACTGCCATTTCAAATGTTGTTGCCTGAATGCCATCATAAAACGAAATATCCACAATGTCTTCAACGTCAGTGGGCATAATCTGGCGTAACGATATTTTGTCGTCTTTTATAATGGGGTAACTGTGATACGGAAGTACTTTCATTTTAGTGTTTTAGAATAACAGTCCATTTTTTTTAGCTTATTCAATGATTTTTTATATCTGCTTTGGAGAGGCTATGAACTGCTAATCATTGCTCTTTCCAGTACCGATATTTAATATTTATTTTAAGATCTGGTATTTTTACAGCCTTTCAATTTTCCTTGTAGCGATGGCGCTCGATATAATCTGTCGGACTGAGCCCATACATCTTCTTGAATAAGGTCGTGAAATGCGTCTGATTTGTAAAACCAAGGGCATAGGCTACCTGAGATATATTCATTTTTTTCTCCAACAACAGTTTTTCAGCTTGCTGTAATCTGATATTACGAATAAACTCGCCGGTAGAAATACCAGTCAGTGACTTCACCTTACGATGAAGTTGTACACGGCTCAGCCCCACTTCGTCCGCGAGAAACTGCACATTGAAGTCCGAGTTATCCAGATATTGGTTGACCGTTTTGAGTATACGTTCCATCAGCTGCTCATCGCTGGATTTGAAGCTGATCGTTTTTATTTTGCCTTCCTGCTGCTGGGCGCCCGAGAACTTTCCCTTTACTTTCATGCGATTTTTGATAAGATTGCGCACAACAAGGTGAAGTTCATCGACCATAAAGGGCTTCGTCAGATAAGCATCTGCTCCTAGTCCAATACCCGCCAAGCGGTCTTCCTGATTAGTTTTTGCAGTCAGTAGGATCACCGGGATATGGTTGGTTGTGCTATTATCTTTGATTTTTTTGAGCAAAGTATAGCCGTCCATGCACGGCATCGCGACGTCGGAGATAACGAGGTCGGGCTGCTCGGCAAGGGCGAGCTGAAACCCGTCGCCACCATGTTCGGCAATAAGTACTTGATAAGCCGAAGAGAGTTCGTGATGTAGAAACTTCAGGATGTCCCGGTCGTCATCTATAATGAGAATCTTATAGTCTTTTTTTGGATTGTCAGTTTTCCTAGATAGCACATCAGCAGAAATGCTTTTAAACGCTTCTTCAGACCGAAGGGCACCAATTGGTCCACATATCTCGATGTCTTCCTTTTGCAGGTGTTTAGTGCCCATCGGAAGACTGATCACAAAACGGCTACCGTTGTTGTCTCTTTTGTTTTCGGCATGTATCGTTCCACCATGCAGTTCGACCAGCACCTTGGTCAGATGTAAACCGATGCCCGAGCCTTGTCTTTGGTAGTTTGTACCGGCGGCGGACTGGTAGTATCGTTTGAATACATGTCGGATATCACTTTTGGCAATACCGGTACCAGTATCGCTCACAACAAGTTCCAATATTTTACGTTCCTTTTCCAGTTGCTGAACAGCCAGCGAAATTTCAATCTGCCCGCCATTAGGTGTAAATTTAAAAGCATTGGAGACAATATTGTGCATGATTTTTTCAAAACTGTTCACATCTACCCAGAGAGGGATATCGCTGGAATCGCTGTGCACCAAAAGCTGGATCTGATTGTCCAGAGCCTGATCCCCAAATACGCTGATCACCTGCTTGATATAATCCACCGCATTGACACGGGCAAACTTGAGGTTCAGGTGCCCACTTTCCAGCTTTCGGATATCGAGCAGCTGGTTGACCAGATCAAGGATTCGCTGCGCATTGCGATTCATATTTTGCAGCGTGGATCTGGTCTGCGGATCAGCGGCATTTTTCATGAGCTTGTTGATCGGGCTCATCACAAGGGTAAGGGGCGAGCGGATCTCATGAGACACATCGGTAAACAGCTGTAGCCGTAAGGCCTGCAGGCGCTCCAGCCGCCGCTCGTGCAGGTATTTCATAATGAGGAATAAGAGGCCGGCCGCTAATATGAAGTATACGAAATAGGCCGTAGTACTCAAATACCAGGGCGGGAAAATATGTAGCGTCACCAAGAGACTTGGTGAATAAACACCAAGTTTGCAGGCGCGTATTTCGAGCTCATGCTCGCCAGGGGATAGGTTGTTGTAGGTGATCAGATTGACACCTGGCAACGTAGCATTCCAGCTTTTGTTAATTCCCTTGATGCGGTATTCGTAGCGGACATTTTCGGGACTGTTGAAGTCCATCGTGGACAGCTCAAAAGTAAAGCTGTCGTCATTGCTATGGAAAAAGAACTCATTGGCGGCGATAAGATCGTTTTGATAGATGACCCTTCCGCTGGGGGCCATACCGGGCTTAATCGGCTGATTTTTGACATACAGATTGGTGATCATCACGGGGTGGGAGTATGTATGCAACTGTATTTTTTCGGGAAAAAATGATGTAATCCCTTGCCTTCCTCCATAGTATACTTTTCCTTGCGTATCCTGAAAGTGTACACCACGGTTGTAGGATCTATCAACCAATCCGTCCCCAGTATAGTAGTTGACAATTTTTTCGGTCTTGGGATTCAGGCAATTGATACCTTTGAAGGTGCTGCACCAAATGTTCCCTTGCTGATCCCAACCTAAGCCAGCTATAACATTGCTGGACAGGCCGTTATTGGTAGTGTAAATGTTGATCGATCCTGATTTTTTGTTGATCTGATATAGGCCGTTATAGGTACCTGCCCAGATATTGCCTGATCCGTCCTCTAATAAGGAGAGCGTAATCTGTTCGGATAGCCTATTAGCTGTGTATTGCGCAGGGAAGCTATTGTCGTCTGGGTCATAACAGCTCAGACCTTTATGGTGCCCCAGCCAGATGAGACCATCCTTATCGCACAAAACAGTTGAAATCCAATCGTTAGCTAATGTGCCTTTTTTTGAATTGCTAATATTCATGCTATAATTATGCGAGACTTTGGTCTCGAGGTCATATTCAACAAAACCCGAACCGAAAGTAGCGATGTAAACCTTATTGTTTTTGCCGAAGGCAAATGATTTTACTTGTCTTTTTTGGCAGATATTCAGATATGAGGACCGCCCTGTGCTGGGGTCAATCTGCCCCAATCCATTGTCATAAGAGCTGAACCAGATTGTTCCGTCCGCCGCAGTTTCCAGTTTATTGATATCCTGCACTGCATTTATTTGCTGGTGTGAGATGCCCTGAGGGTCAGTTTTAAATACGCCTTCGTTCTCTACGCCATACCAAATATTTCCTTGCTGGTCCCGCGTGATCGCGCTGATCATATTTTGAGCTGCTTTCTCCCGGCTTAGGATACGCCAAAACTCAAACTGCTTGCTCTGTACGGGAATAAAAACCAGGCCCCGCTGAAAGCAGCCGAGCCAGAGATTATTTTCTCGGTCCTGCAGCAACGTGCGTATCCGTCCATTTCGGTAATCATTGTCCAGATTAGGCAGCTCAGCATGTGCCGCAATCAGCGGAGTTTTTTCCAGATCCAGATACCAGAGGCCATCCCCCTCGGTCGTGATCAGCAGATGATTTTTGCTTGCTTTGGAAAGCTGGATCTCCGTAACAGTAGACCGGAGCTTTTCCTTGAATTCTACAGCTTCGAATGTATTTTTTTGCGGATCATGTCGGCCGATCTTCGACGGCGATGCGAATACCAGTTTGCCGTCAGCCTGCTGTATGATGTCGTAATTGCCGCCTTTAGGCATGGGGAGTAGGTCGGAAATAACACGCTTCACCTGCTTCTGGTCGGTAGAAACCTGAGAGACGCCCACGCGGTCAATGGCCACCCAGATGACATTGTCGCGGTCTTCAAAGATGCTGCGGGCAAACATACCACCCACCAGTGCATTGAGGCGTGGCAATGATACGGCCTGTTTGCGGTTTACTTGGATAGCGAAGATTCCCCAACCTGATGTGGCTACCCAGATCTGACCGTCTTTTTTATGAATGATATCCGTAATGTGGGGCGCGATCTGATCTGGAAAATTGATGCGTACAAATTTGTCGCTGTTTTCATCATAATACTGTAAGCCGTTGTTGCAGCCTACCCAGAGCTTTTTATCACGGTCCAGATAAAGGATGATGATATTGTTGCTGGATACCGAAGTACTGTCTTGCACATCATGAAGATATTGTACAAAACGAGTTCCGTCAAATTTGTTAAGCCCGTACTCGGTGCCTGTCCAGATGTAGCCGTGTTTGTCCTGACTGATACTGTTGGTCAGATTGGAAGAGAGTTCACCAAAGCCATAATCCCTATTGTCATAGATGCGCGTCGCTTGTCCGTGTACATAGAGTACAAAAGCAAATAATAATATGACTGTCGAAAAAAAATCCCTCCGCATTGGTTTTATTGGTTTATTCTGTTGAAGATACATATTATCGCGCAATCCTGAAAAGAAAAAGGAAGGCTTCGGTAATGAAATCGCTGCTTTTAGCGGTTGTGAAACAAATTGAAATAAATATGAAACATCACCGATTAGTGCCGTAACAAAGCCCAAAAGGAATGTAACATACATATATGCTGCTACCTGTAAGGATGACTAATTTTAAATTCCTGAAATGTGGTAATATCATTTGTCCGTTAATGTTACTGTAACACGATTGGCAGGGCTGCTGTATGGTACTGAATTCAGGTGAGCTAAAATACCAATTCTAAATATTGTAAATAAGATTATCATGTTATTTTTGAATAAAACTGACTGGTCTGCTTTTAGGATCTGTGCAAGCTTTTTGATCGGTCGCGGTCATCGTAACATCCTATTGGTCGCAGTGCTGATCTACTGTTTTTCGGAGACTGCTCACGCTATGCTGCGCAGCACAGCTGATACTGCCGCTACAGGCTTTGTGGTGCAGACCGCACAGCCCGGTTATCTTTCCCTGGTTAAGGATGGCGTGCCGCTACCCATGCTTGTCGATCCACAGGATCACAGGGGGGTACTGCGTGCTTTCGATAATCTAAAAAAAGATTTTGTGCGGGTCACGGGCAACAGCTCCCATCAAAAAGGGAGCGGTCAGTCCAAAATAATTATCGGCACCTACGGCCGCTCGGCTCTGATCGACAGTCTCGTGCGTAAAGGCCTTCTGGACAGCAAAGAGCTGGCCGGGAAGCGTGAAAAGTTTGTGATGACAGTGGTCAAACAGCCGCTTCAGGGAGTTGAATCGGCTCTGGTCATCGCCGGTAGCGACAAACGTGGCACGATCTACGGAATTTATGAACTTTCGGCCCAGATTGGCGTATCACCCTGGTATTATTGGGCAGATGTACCCGTGCGCAAAGCGTCGCAGCTGTATGTAAAGCCTGGAGTCTACACGCAGGGGGAGCCAAAGGTCAGATACCGCGGCATTTTTCTGAACGATGAAGCGCCGGCATTGAGTGGCTGGTCCAAGGCAACATTCGGCGGATTTAATGCGGATTTCTATGAAAAGGTATTCGAACTGCTACTGCGTCTTAAGGCCAATTACCTTTGGCCAGCGATGTGGGGGAGCGCATTTTATGATGATGACCCTAAAAACGGGGGGCTGGCTGACGAAATGGGTATCGTGATGGGTACTTCGCACCACGAGCCGATGGCGAGGGCACAAGCGGAATGGAAACGCTACGGAAAAGGTGGCAGCTGGGACTATGCTAAAAATAAAGCCGGACTACAGGATTTCTGGCGAGGCGGTATGGATCGAGCGCGAACCTGGGAGTCTATCATTACCATAGCCATGCGCGGTGACGGTGACGAACCCATGAGCGAAAAGGAGAATGTAGGACTACTGGAACAGATTGTCAGGGATCAGCGCCGTCTGATCGCTTCCGTTACAGGCCGACCTGCTGCCGAAACGCCACAGCTCTGGGCCCTTTATAAAGAAGTACAGGACTATTACGATAAAGGTATGCGAGTGCCAGACGATGTGACGCTGCTGCTCTGTGATGACAATTGGGGTAATGTCCGAAAGTTGCCAGAACTGGATGCCAAACCCCGAAAGGGCGGTTATGGGATGTATTACCACTTTGACTATGTGGGTGCCCCCCGCAATGCTAAATGGATCAATGTGTCCCAGATCCAGCGTGTATGGGAACAGATGAATCTAACCTACCGACATGGAGTAGACCGCATCTGGATCGTTAATGTCGGTGACCTCAAGCCGATGGAGTTTCCCATTTCATTTTTTTTAGACATGGCCTGGGATCCAGACAGGTTTAACGCAGGCAACCTTATGGCTTATACGTACGACTGGTGCCGGCAGCAGTTTGGTGAAGCCTATGCGGCGGAAGCCGCCGGAATGATCAACCGTTATGCCAAATACAACCATCGGGTTACACCCGAACTACTGAATGATAAGACGTTTAGCCTGATACATTATAACGAATTGGACAGCGTAGTCAACGACTATAAGACGCTAGCCATGGAAGCCTCGCGTCTCCATTACCTGCTACCGGATTCCTTGAAAGATGCATTCGACCAGCTCGTGGCTTTTCCAATCAATGCTTGCGCCAACTTGTATGAGATGTACCATGCCAAAGCCATGAACGACTACTGTTATGAGCGGAATGATCGCAGGGCAAATGACTGGGCCGACAGGGTAAAGGCCTGCTTTCGGCGTGATTCGCTTTTTACCGAACACTACAACCATAGCATCGCCAAAGGCAAATGGGTACACATGATGGATCAAGTACGCATCGGCTACAGCAGCTGGAATGAACCGGCGAAGGCAATCATGCCCAACGTTCGCTATTTGTCTGAGCCCGTCGCTGCTCCTGCAGCCAAGGTGTTTATGGAGACGGATGGTTACATAGCCATGGAGGCAGCGAGCTATAGCGCAGCAAGCAGTGCTCCCGGGGTGGAGTGGACGGAGATCCCAGATTTGGGAAAGACGGTATCGGCTATGACAACATTACCACCCACGGTCAGCCTGGGAAACAATACTGCCCTAGAGTACAAAATCCGTGTGAAAGAAAAGCGGCAGGCAAAGGTCATCGCATTATTTTCTCCTACGCTCAATTTTAATGGAAACAGAGGATTGCGCTACGCAATTTCCATTGACGGAGGGCCCGAAACGCTGGTCAACTTTAATGGACATTACAAGGGCGAGCTGGGGCAGTGGCAGGCACGCCGCATCATCGAAAGTGTTTCGTTGCACAACTTGCTACCGGGAGACCATACCCTCAAAATCCGCTTTTTGGATCAGGGTATCGTGCTGCAGCGCTTACTCATAGACCTGGGAGGACTGAAACCCTCTTACCTCGGTCCGAGGGAGAGCGCAGCGTTAAACAGCCGCCATTAGCGCGTCGCCAGTACCTAATTTTTATATATAGATGGTTAATACCCCTGCCCCGTGTCTAACAGTAGACATCGGGGCATGAATGGGTGTGGCAACCGAAAATTCGACGATGCGCTTGTGAATAACAATATCAATCAACAGCACGTGTTTGCTTCCTACAATAAAGATGTACGGTAAGATCAGCATTCCACGTGTTGCGGGACTGATCTACCGCAACATTTGTGGATAAACTTGTGGCAGAACAACGCCTGTAGCTAGACCTCAGTAATGGGGACAGCAATAGAGCTTATGTCGGAAATACATAGCACAAAGGCTTTCAACTCTCCTTCAATCGAGCTATGATCAACACTGTAAATGGGTGGAAATAAGAGGTAAGGTTTTAAAAGTCTACGAAACATGTTTTACAGATATTTTCTCCCAAAAATAATCCGCCCAGGAATTAGTGATAATTCTGGGCGGAAAGGATTGATAATGGAGGGATGATATGACTGATTTGTTATTCTAAATTTGTTAAGGGAACAAGCCTGAAGTTCGCCAGGTACATCTGGAAATTCTTTACGGCTTGTGGCGTATGGCCATCTTCGTTGAGATCGTAATTAACATAGCCCACTAAAGACTCGAAGCCATTTGTTTGCAGTGATGTCGAATAGTCTTTTAGCGAACTCATGGCTAGAGTTGGAAAGTCGCTAAATTTGAGTGTGATCGTTTTCCACCCATTGTCAAATTTAAACGGATTTAATTCGACACCGCCCGAAACTAATTTTTTCCATTCCCATGCTGTAATATTATAGAGATAGGCATAATTCACGCCACTTCTATTTTTATTCATTTTAAACGGAATAGCACCTGATATCCATGGTGACGGCATATAGAGTTCAAATTGTATCGCAAGATTTTCAATCGAGGTGGTTCCTTTTATATCGCCATTTTTTTCAATCAATGTGTTGAAAGCTTTATAAGCGTAAAATTTAAAGAAGTTACCGCTTATACCATTGTTTGCTGCTACAGGTATATCTGTTTTTGTAGCTGGGATAGCAATCACGTTTTCTGGATTGTGTTGAAGGCCTGTCAATGCTGCAATATCTGCTGGATTTGAGTAGATTCTGATCCCGTTATTGCCACCAGCAACCATGGCCTCTTCAGTAAAAGTCTTTAGAAAAATTCCATTCTGGAAAAACATATAAGGAGCTGACGAATATCGTTCATTATCGATATCAATTGTAATACGTCCATATTTTTGTCTATCGATGTTTTCTGGAACAATTACTTGTAAGATTGAATCATTGGCCGATCTTATGGTTCCTTTTGTTGAATCAGGAAAGGTGATGACACTAGCCTCTTTCAGATTTTTCCCATAGATCTCAATAACATCTCCAGCATAGGGCATGGTATAGGATATTCCACTGATCGATGGAATTTTATCTGGATCTCGAAAAATGAATCCCTCAAAACTGGTTTGACCTGTTGCGGTAACAAGCTGGATGGTGTTCAAACGTGTTTGGTCCGCGACGTCACTACCTGTCGGTATGGTCTCTGGGACGTTGATGATAATGTCAGTGTCGGTCACGTAAATAGGTATAAAAGGTACCTGCGTTCCGTTAAAATAGACGCGCTGTAGCCCAGTAAAACCATTGCCGTGAATACGTATCCAATTATTAAAAAAAATAGAAGATATCTGGGTGGTTTCTGTATTTCTGCTGTGTGACCAGATACCTGTCACCTGTATGCTGCTGCTAGATGAATCTTTTTTGCATGAAAAAAAACTATAACATATCAGCGCTAAGATAAATATATATGTAATTCTCAAATTTCTCATATCAAATTAGTTAAAGTCATAATTTATGGGAGCTGAGGTCAGTTCAGGATCGGTAGTTACATCTGCAGATGGATAGGGCAAACACCAAATATTGGAGGTTGCACCCACTGCATGCACATAAGATCCTGCTGGCAAGTTATGTACCACGGCCTGGGGTTTGTAACCACTCTGGGCGCGAGGAGAGTTTGTCCAGCCTTTGCCTGTCGGATAGAGTAGAGGATCGTACGTATAAGCCCAAGAGGCATAATTGGTAAAAGGGGTTTCCGCATCGCTATCTTTTAGCTTATTGTTTAGAAAGTTGAGGACCCAGTCCATGTCGTAAAAAGATCTTCTTTTAAGATCAGTCCAGTAGATCGTCTCATAAAAAAACTCCAGCCTTCTTTCCGTAAATAAGTTGTCTCGGGTAATAGTGGTTGCAGGTACGAAGTTCTGGATATTTTTGCTGAACGCTCTTTCCCTCACTTTATTAAAGTAAGCTAGCGCGACTGCATCATTAGTCTGTTGTTGTTTTCCGAGGGAAGCCTCAGCGTACATAAGATAGATTTCGGACATCCGTAACATAGGCGATACTAAACCAGTATTGCCTTGAACGGCTGCACCATCGGTGTCTTTACTACTGCCGACGACGAATTTTTTTAGATTGACTTTCGTTTTACCGCTAGGTACAGTCCAGCTTCCAGCGCTTAAGTGAGTTCCTATATAATTGTAATTCTGTCCAGGAACCGCAACACTTCCTCGCATTCTGGCCACTGCACCATCATCAACAAAAGACTTGAGCATATCATAGGAAACAAATATCGTCCCGCCTCCATTCAAGTTGCCTGTTAACTCCCTATTGTAGGCAAGATCATTCAATGGACTCGTATATCCCCATTCAGTAATACCAGGTATAAATTGAATGCCAAATAGTGTTTCCGAATTATTATTGTTTTGAGTTCGCCACAGTTGTTCAAAATCGGGCAACATGGAATAATACCCGCCTTCAACCACTTGTTGACAGAGTTTCTTTACCTGTTCGAAATAGTTATCTGCCAATCCGCTGTTGCTTCCTGCATTGTTCCGGCTTATATAATCGTTTGAGAAATGGTTGCCCATCGCATAATTTGCTGCCATGAGGTATATCCTTGCCAGCATCCCACGCGCACTATCTTTGGTCACTCGCCCTTTTGTATCGGCATCTTTGAGGTATTCGGATGCAAATATCAGGTCGTTAATGGCGTATTGCACCACATCTTCAAAGCGATGTGGTGGTGTCAAGGGATTTAATGTATGGTTTCGGGGATCGTCTATAATGGGTACATCATGCCATAAGTTGGCAAGGTACCAGTAAGCAGCTGCACGCATAAAACGCGCTTCAGCTTCACATGCTTTTGCCTCCGATTCGTTTACACCATTCTCTATCGCTGTCTTCACATAATCATTGATGATGTAATCAGCTTGGGTAATCACAAGGTATAAAGATGCCCAGGAGTTTGCGATATTATTGTAGTTGGCAACTTCAGAGAATAGGGCTGTTGTTATCAATTCACCTGTCACCCCGTCAACATATAAATTACCAGCTCTGGCTTCTGTAATTTCTCGTACTGATGTGTTGGTGGTATACCATGGTCGACAGTATAGAAATGCTGTTGCGCCACGTAAATCTGCTATGTTTTTAAATGATTGTGTTGCCTGCTTCTGTGTTTCTGATGTTACATCAAGGTATTTTTCGCAACTGGAAAAGCCTAATAGAGCAGCGCAGGCTAATGGAATATAATAAAATGCTTTTTTCATGATCAAATCGTTAAAAAGTGATGTCTAAACCTAATGTATATGTACGTGGTGAAGGGACAAAACCGCCGTCAACGCCGTAGCGAAGCATACTTTGACCCGAACTGGAGCCCACCTCCGGTGTATATCCTTTATACTTTGTGAAGATGAACACATTTTGTAGATTAGAATACACACGGATATTATTGATATTATACCTAGACAGGAATTTGGTCGGAAACCGATAACCAAGTGCAATATTCTGTACTCTCAGGAATGTGCCATCTTCTACAAAGCGGTCACTAAATATGCTATTTTGGGCATCTCTGACGGATATGCGTCCCAATTCTGGATCTGAGCCTGGTAACACGTAAGCATTCCATACGTTCGTGTTTTCTGCATTACCGTCGTGATAACCGATTTTTGCATAATTGGCAACATCTTTTCGGACGTTGCTATAAGTTCTGGGGTTATCCAACGAAGTCCTTAAAATATTAAAGATTTTATGTCCGAAGGAACCATTCAAAAATACGGTGAGATCAAAGTTTTTATAATTGAATGTATTGTTAAACCCAAAGGTGAATTTGGGCAGCGGGCTTCCAATCAATGTCATATCGGCGTCGTTGATGATGCCGTCCTGATTCAGATCTGCATACAGGATATCACCCACATAGGTAGAAGTTGCCAGTCCTTCATTATTGACAATATCACCGATTCTATTTTTAAAAGTCGCAGTGATCACAGTGCTAGTTCCGTCACCATTGTCTTTCAGATAGTCGCCAGCAGTGTTGATGCGGCCAACCTGTTTGTATCCGTAAAATTGCGAAATAGGCTGGCCCTGCATGGTCTGTGTGATGATGTTGGTTCCATTGGAATAATCAATCTGCTGGATTGTCGCTGTAGTGGTATTCATCCGGGTCACCTTATTTCGATTAAGGGTAAATACCAGTCCACTTCGCCAATTGAAATCTGGTTTTTTGATGTTATGTGTATTGAGGGAAAACTCAATTCCTTTGTTTTGTATAGCACCAATATTATAATAAGGAGGAGCAGCAGAACCAGGAGTATTGCCACGGGTACCAGTAAATGAGGGTAACGACAAACGAAGCAGTAGATCATCTGTGATTTTGTTGTAAGCATCAAAAACCAGTTCGACACGTCGTTTTAAAAAACTCAGGTCAAAACCTACATTCCAGGATCTTGTTGTCTCCCATGTGATATTTTCGTTCGGAATATTTGAAGTTGAATAACCGACACCCCAATTGTTGGTGAGGGTATTAGCCAAAATGGCCTGATAAGCAAAAGCGTCTACATTGGCATTTCCTACAGCGCCATAGCTTACTCTAAATTTGAGATCATCAATGGTGTTTTTCAAAGGAGAGAAAAATCTTTCCTGAGATACTCGCCATGCGAGCGCTGCCGAAGGAAAATTTCCCCATCTATGACCTCTTGCGAAATTGTGCGATCCATCTCGCCGAAATGTGGCTGTAAAAAGGTATCGGTCATCATAATTATAGGTACCTCGCGCCAGGAAAGAAACCCGTTTAGTTTCATTGGAATTCCCCGCATTCGAATCATACTCTGCGTCCCCAGCGTCGAGACCAGGGAGCTCGCTTGAGCCATATTGGCGCTCACCCATTAAAAATTCATATCGGGTGGCAATGACTTCATGCCCGAGCATTAATGTTGTTTTGTGCTTTTTACCGAAATCTTTGTTGAAATTAAAAAGGTTTTTGAGTGACCAGAAGGTATTGAAGGATTTCTCATGCCTGGTTTCGGCGTTGGATTTGATCGAAGCGCCAAAAGCATAAGCCGGTAAAAACTGCTGATAGTTATTTGTATTGCCTTCGCCAGTAAGCTCGGATCTAAAATTCATCCATGTCGTGGGTTTAAATTCCAGATAAAAATTTCCTCTTCCTCCAAATTGAGTACGATTACGTTGGTTGAGCTGTGCAATTGCCAAAGGGTTTGAAAATCCCAGATTATTGGCATCGTATTCGGAAGAAGGTCCTCCAAATGTGCCATCGGCGTTGCGAACAGGGATGGATGGTGTTTGAAGCAGGGAGCTTCCTACAACACTCCATGATGAAACTGCCGTAGCTTGCTTGGTGTAATTTCCATTGAGTACAGCTCCCATTTTTAACCAAGGACGTAATTCGGTTTCCTGATTCAACCGGAAAGTGAATCGCTTAAAACCTGACCCGTAGATCATTCCATCTTGATTGAGATAACCAGCCGAAACTGCATAATTGGAGATCGTGTTTCCGCCTCTTACAGCGATATCATAAGTTTGTAGATTCCCCACTCGATAGAGTTCGTCTTGCCAATTTGTTCCCTCGCCTAAGTACTCTGGGTGAGCAAAGTCTGTACGATGGCCATAGCCGAGCACATCGGAGAAAGCATTGTGGTGTACAGCATACTCCCTTAGGTTCATCATTTTTATCTTTTTTGGGAGCTCTTCCAAACCATATTTTGTATTGAAATTGATAATGGGACGAGCATTTTTTCCCTTTTTCATGGTGATAATAATGACACCATTTGCGCCCTGGGCCCCATAAATCGCCGAAGCAGATGCATCTTTAAGCACCTCGATACTCTCGATATCATTTGGGTTTATCCCTGCAAGTGCATTCACGTCGTTATTACCTGTCTGTCCGCTCATAATGACTCCATCGACGACGTAAATAGGTTCATTCGTACTGTTGATCGAGTTTATACCCCGGATTTGAATAGAGCTTCCTCCACCCGGAAGACCTGAGTTGGATGACATTTGCAAACCTGCTATTCGCCCCTGAAAGACCTGATCTATCGTCGTGGGTACCGATTGCTGTATACTCTCTGAGCTGATGGACGAAACAGCACCAGTAAGATCACTTTTTTTCATGGTACCATAACCCACGTTGACGACGACTTCGTCAATTTTCCTCGTGTCCTCTTGTAGAATAATGTCGATCGTCTTACGATTTGAAATCGCTACAGTGATGGATTGATAACCTACACTCGAAAAGCTCAGATTTGCATTTTTTTGTGCTCTTATTGTATAAAATCCATCTTTGTTCGTCTTGGTTACCGTACTGGAATTTTCGATTCCTACTGTGACGCCGATTAATGGCTCGCCTAATGTATTTTTAACGGAGCCCTCTATCTGTGTACTTTGTCCAAATGCATACACACAAGTAGACAGAAAGAGAATGATTAATAGTTGAATTCTCATAATTTAAATAGGTTAGCTTGTTGTTCAGATTTTTCTTTCTGAAAAGAATCTTGTCTTCGATCTAGTTTCTAAACCAAATTATTACTGGTATAAGAAACGACGTTAATTTGTGATGCACCATATTGCAATCGATTGTCAACAGCTGTCAAAAATCGGAATGGTACAGTTCGTCGGAGCATAGGAATTAATATTCCCGCATTTGGATTTTTCATAACTTTATTAGAATTTATAATTGGTTTTAGGACTATTACTTTGACATGTGTCGAGTGCTACAGCCCTTATGATTATAAATGTCGTAATAACATTTTAAAACTGAAATATCTCCTTGTTTCATAAACATTGTTTTTTGTTACATCGCTTTTAACTCACTGTTACACAGGTGTAAAATGTGGTTGGAAATTCCACTTTATAATTTTCGGTGATATGTCCAATCTTGTCTAAGATACCAACAGCGGTAGTAGCATGTCGATTTCAAATCGGTCTTTTAGTAGTTAGTTCAGTGTTAATTAATTTTTTACAGATGTCGGCAGCGGACTCGCTAGCAGAGACGGGAAGGCGCCGAAGCACTTTGCCATAGCCAGGGTAGGGTCAGTATTTTATCGGGTCAAAATACCGCGCATTAAAGGGAATAACATGAAGCATTTTTTAATACCCGTTTCTGATAATTTAAACTATGTACCCAATAGGAGACCATTCTTTGGCTATCGTTCAGTTACAAAGGAGTTTCGAAGTCATTTCAAAATGATTCATTTCATATCTTAAAATATGACTTTTATCAGCTATTTAATATATTCAGACATTTTCCAAGGATATTAATTTTTTTAAATATTTATTTTTGGTTTTGCTTCTGTTGAAAATTATTGAGAAAAGCATTAATAAATAAATTAATTTTTGATCAGTATAAACCTGTATTACCGTAAATAACTTAAACACTGAATATGCTACATAGAATAAAAAAAGGAATGCTCATCTTATTATTGTTGTTTATGACGCAAATTGTCCATTCTCAATGGAAATTCCAGCACACGGCGTACTTTTTTATAAACTAAGCCGAATACAGTAGTTCTAACCTAATTGAGCTTATAAAGTATAATAAAATATAAATCTAAAAATATCATTAAAACCAATTGACCAAATAAATGATGCGCTATTTACTCATATTGATTCTGACAGCAACTTTAACAAGGCTATTTGCTCAAAATCCAATTATACAGACTACCTACACCGCCGACCCGGCACCAATGGTTTACAACGATCGACTTTATGTCTATACGACACATGATGAAGATAAATCCACGTGGTTCAATATGAACAATTGGCGCGCTTATTCGACCAATGATATGCTGAACTGGACCGATCATGGTAAAATACTTTCATACACCGATTTTGAATGGGCCAAAGGAGATGCTTGGGCCGCACAATGTGTGGAGAAAAATGGTAAGTTTTACCTTTATGTTCCGGTTATCTCCAAGCTGAACAATCGTGGTGCGATAGGAGTCGCAGTTGGTGATAGTCCTTTGGGACCATTTTATGATCCATTGGGTAAGCCACTCGTGCAAAGTGAATGGGGAGATATTGACCCTACCATTTTTATTGATGAGGACGGGACAGCCCATATGTATTGGGGTAATCCAAAATTGAAGTATGTGCAATTAAACGAAGACATGATATCTTACACAGGACAGATTATTGAGGTACCAATGACAGAGGAAGCGTTTGGAAAAAGAAATGACAATCCGGAACGCCCGACCAAATATGAAGAAGGCCCGTGGTTGTATAAGCGTAAAGAGTTGTATTATTTGTTTTGGCCAGGCGGGCCGCTTCCCGAGTTTATTGGTTATTCCACCAGTAAAAGCGTAAAAGGTCCATGGAAATACGGCGGTATTGTTATGCCTGCAGAAGGTGGATCATTTACTAACCATCCCGGTGTTATTGACTTTCGCGGTAAGACGTATTTCTTTTATCATAATGCGGGCCTCCCGGGTGGAACTGGATTTACGCGTTCGGTATGTGTACAAGAATTAACATTTAATACCGATGGAACTATTCCACAGGTTTCAATGAATGAAGGGATAAAAAAGGCTATCGCAACATTAAATCCGTATGAGTTGACTCAAGCAGAAACCATTGCGTGGTCAAAAGAGGTAAAATCTTATCAAAACAATAAAGTAGGCGTATTTGTAAAAGCCAAAAAAAGTGGAGCTTTTACTGCTGTTAAAAATGTTGATTTTGGTCATGAAGGAGCGGCATCCTTTTTTGCACGGGTAGGAACGACTCATAACAGCGGTGTCGAAATGCAGATTCGATTAGGATCAGAAAATGGTCAGGTTGTGGGTTCTGTTAAAATTCCATTGACTGGAGGCGATGATCGTTGGGCAGCAGTTGACATCTCCTTAGAGAAAAAATTAAAGGGAATACATGATCTTTATTTTGTTTTTCTGGGTAAAGCTCCAGAAGATATCATGTTTTTTGATTGCTGGAAATTTGAGAAATGATGGTGATTTTTATCAATCATTTTTAATGCGGCACTTTTTCTTGAAAAAAAGGCTGTTGAAGAGGATTTGTATAAGTATGTAACATTAGAATCCCTAACATCTTTAAACAGAAAAAGGTCGAACCCATCCCAACACTTCTGTTCTCATCCCATTGGATACAAAAAAAGCTTCACACTCTGTGAAGCTTTTTTTTGTGATCCCGCTGGGATTCGAACCCAGGACCCATACATTAAAAGTGTATTGCTCTACCAGCTGAGCTACGGAATCCTTTCTTTTTGGAAATAAATCCGTTTCTGAAAGTGATGCAAAGGTAGAAAAAATAGTGATATGTGCCAATTTTTTAAACAATTTATCTTAGATTATTTTGTTACTGTTTGGTAATGAAATAATTAATTTTTTATTGCCCTATTTTTTCGCATGTATCATTCTTGGGTTTTGTTGCATATCATGATATAATTCTACCATTTTAAACCCTTTTTTACGAAGCATATCAACTGTTTCATCCCCATAATATTGATTAATTTCAAAATATAGATCCCCATTGGCCGTTAAATGTTTCAACGCGAATGAAGCGATTGTCTCATAAAATAGTAAGGGGGCAGTTTCTTCCACAAAAAGTGCAAGATGTGGTTCAAATTGCAATACGTTGGGATGCATTTCCTCTTTTTCTTTAGGTGTGATATAGGGAGGGTTGCTAACAATGATATCATATTGTTGCGATTGAAAAATATATTCCCACTCTAAAATATCAGCATTGACAAAGTTAATAGGGGTATCCAATCGCTGTGCATTGCGTTTAGCTGTTGCTATTGCTTCTTTAGAAATATCTAATGCGGAAATTTGAGCTTCTTGTAGATGTCTTTTCAGTGAGATCGGAATGCAGCCCGATCCAGTGCCGATGTCGATAATGCGCAATGGCACCTGATCTTTGTGATTGCGGATAATCATATCGACCAGTTCCTCTGTTTCTGATCGAGGAATCAATACAAAAGGATTGACTTCAAAAACTTCACCATAGAAATCGGCTTTTTTCAAGATGTGCTGTATGGGTTTCTGCTTCACTAGGTCATGTAGAATATGTGACATACGTAAGCTTTGATCTGCTGACAATACGAGATCTTTATTTAAACTGTACTGCATTCTGGAAAGTCCTAAAACATCTTCAATAACGATATAGAAGATGTTTTTAATTTCTTCTGCGTCATAAAATGTAGCGAGATCTTTTTGGAACAAGCTGTCGTAGGTTTGTAAATTTTCCATTCCTCAAACTTAGATAAATTTGTTTTATTTACCATAATAATTGCAATAGATGGCAAACAATTATTCCTTCAAGTCTTTTTATAGAGCACTCAAGTTGTTGTACAATGAGCGTTATTTGGTATCTGTATGGACAATTATATGATCGTTAAAAATTCGCTATAAATCTTGTGTTTTCTGTTCTAGTATTGTTTTGATACTTTTGTGTATGAATATGCAAGAAAGCTACATGCGCAGGTGCTTAGAATTGGCCATTTTGGGAGCAGGTACTACAAGTCCCAATCCAATGGTAGGTGCGGTTATTGTCTGTGAAGATCAAATAATTGGAGAAGGCTACACCTCACCTTATGGTGGAGCGCATGCAGAAGTAAATGCTATTCAGCAGGTATTGGACCATTATGGAGATGATGCAGCAGCAAAATTAAGACAGTCAATTTTCTATGTCAGTTTAGAACCTTGTGCACACTTTGGTAAGACGCCTCCGTGTGCAGATCTCATTGCAAAATATAAACCGCAAAAAGTTTATATCGCCTGTTTGGACCCGTTTGCTCAAGTAGATGGAAAAGGTGTGGAAATTTTGAAAAATGCAGGTGTGGAGGTCGAAGTAGGGCTTTTGAAACAAGAAGCGCTATGGTTAAATCGCAGGTTTTTTACACGCGTTCAAAAACATCGTCCCTACGTCATTCTCAAGTGGGCAGAAAGTGCTGATGGCTACTTAGGAAAAGAAGGTGAGCAAGTGTGGATTAGCAATGCAGCGAGTAAGCAATTGGTTCATAAATGGCGAGCAGAGGAAGATGCAATTTTAGTTGGGACCAAAACCGCATTAGTCGATAATCCAACTTTGACTGTGCGCGAATGGCAAGGGAAAAATCCGAAACGGATATTGATCGATAAATTACTGACTGTACCAAAAGAAGCTGCGATTTTTAACGATGAAGCTGAAACCATCATCTTCAATGCCGTTAAAACGGAGTGGTCTGGTCATAATAAATATATTGAATTGGAAAATTTTGACTGGTATTTACCACAAAATATTTTATATCAATTGTACCTGATGGACGTTCAATCGATCATCATAGAGGGTGGGGCGAAGACATTAGCTTTATTTATTGAAGCAAATCTTTGGGATGAAGCCCGAGTAATTAAAAGTACCAAAAACTTAGGAGAAGGAATCAAGGCACCTCACCTGCATGGAATATTAAAAGAAAGTGTACAAATTTCAGATGACGAATTGAAAATATTACTTAATATGTAAATTCAGATTATTTGATTATCTTTAGGTTATGACTATTCCTGAAGATCTTTTGCAATTCATATGGAAGTTGCGTCTTTTTCAGACAGACCAATTAAAAACCGTTCATGGTGATCCTATTCATGTTGTACAGGTGGGGGAGCAGAATAACAATGCTGGCCCTGATTTTTTATTTTCAAAAATCCGAATCGGAACAGTCGAGTGGACTGGAAGTGTCGAGATTCATATGCGGGCATCAGATTGGTTTTCACATGGACATCATCGTGATCCTCAATATCACAATGTGATTTTACATGTCGTGTGGGACGATGATCAAGACGTATATTATAAAGATGGCTCGCTGATACCAACATTTAAATTGGCAAACTATGTTTCAGAAAAATTGCTGGACCAATATCAACGTCTGATGGAAGGGCAGCGGTGGATTCCCTGCGAAAATCAACTTCATCAATTGGATGCTTTCAAAATCGAACATTGGATAGATCGTATGGCGATCGAAAGGATGGAAGAGAAGTCCCAGGCGATTTTGGTTCTATTGGAACAATTTGACGGGGATTGGGAAAAGACTTTTATTGTTTGGCTGTTCAGAAGTTTTGGATTTAAAGTTAATGCAAAAGCATTTGAAGCATTGGGTGAACAAGTTTCTACTTTATTAGTGCAGAAATATAGACGTGATGCCCTTAAAATAGAAGCCATGATCTTTGGGCAAGCGGGTTTGTTAAATACAAATTTTAATGAAGAATATCCCCTAAAGCTACAACAGGAATACAATTATCTAAGAAATGCACATGATTTAAAAGAAACTCATTTTCCTTTGTTGTTTTCAAGGATGCGACCGCATAACTTTCCTACTATACGTTTAGCGCAATTGGCCAATTTATTGCAACATGATCGCATGCATCTCCAAGAAATTCTAAAGATTGAAAAACTGAATGATTTTAGAGTGCTAATGGATCAGATTCAAGTGGCGACGTACTGGAAAACTCATTTTAATTTTGGAAAACAATCTTCTTTGATCAGCAATCATCGACTCAGTACAGTAAGTCAAAATATAGTGATCATAAATGCTTTCATCGTATTTACCTTTTCCTATGGAACATATATGGGACTCGAAGAGTTCAAAGAGAAAGCAATGTATTGGTTAGAAGAATTGCCTGCTGAGAACAATAATATCATCGATAAATTTGAACAAATGGGCGTATCATGTTTACATGCAGCACACTCTCAAGGATTGCTGCATATTAAAAATAGATATTGCGATTTCAAGCAATGCTTAAGTTGCGGTATAGGTCTGGAACTGTTGAAAAGATAGTCTAAATTTCCTTCAGTATTTCTGCAATATCACCGTAACCTTTTGATGCGGCTAAATCTGAAGCAGTTTTATTATTCATATTTTTTAATTCGATGCGCGCGCCATTTTCCAGAAGTAATACAATTAATTCAATATTTCCCTGTTGGGCGGCCAGATGTAGTGCAGTCTGACCATTGCTCGGTATACTGTTGACATCGGCACCAGCTTCTATAAGCAATTTACTGATGGCATTATTTTTATTTAAAAGGGCGATCTGTAAAGGATACAAACTTTCTTCATTTTGTGTAGGAATGTCTGGATCGGCTTTGTGTGTCAGTAAAATTCGGACAGCCTCTTCTTTATTAAAATGTGTTGCTAAGGCAAGTGCAGAATAACCATGTGTTGAAATTTCATTCACAACCGTAGGCAATTGCTTAATCATAGCCTCTATGTAATTGTTTAAGCCCGCAGCAACTGCTTCATGAATATTTAAACCTTGGTTATGTTGCAGCAGCACGCGTATGATTTGAGGTTTATGAAAATAACAGGCTAATAATAATGGCGAAATCCCATGACTGGTCTCTTCTAAGATTAAATCGGGATTATTGGTTAATAGTAAATCCAAATCCCTACTATTTCCAGATTCGATGTATTGTTCTAATATACTTAAGCTCATTTTTTCGTATTATACGGTCTTATCGGACTCTAAAATAGAAAAAATATATGATGGAAATCTGGATTTTAAAAAAAATATCAAGATTAATTTAAGCGTCAATCGCTGTGATCGAGCAATTATTTGCGCTCGATCGTGGACTTTTTTAACCTTCTTATTTTCAAAATGTAGCCTTTAAGCCTCATCTGTGGAGACGTAGCTACAGTACGCCCCTTTTTTAATAAAATTCTTTTGAAATATTCACACGAATGGTATATTTGTATATGCTCATCCCAAGAGCAGGTTTTTCATAGGTAGATGTAGGGTCGAATATTCCTTATTCGACCCTTTTTTATAGCTTTGTTTTTTAAAAGGAAATTATGTCTAGAAAAATTGTAGTGGCGATAACAGGAGCAAGCGGTTCCATATATGCTAAAGTTCTGCTCAATCGGCTGGTGGAATTAAAAGATCAGATCAGTGAAGTCGGAGTAGTCATGTCCGATAATGCGAAGGTGGTATGGCAAGAAGAATTGCAAAATCAAGATTATAATCAAATACCATTTAAATTTTACAGCAAAAATGATTTTTTTGCACCTTTTGCATCCGGTTCAGCACGTTTCGATACCATGATCATCTGTCCGTGTTCTATGGGCACATTAGCGCGTATTGCGCATGGTATTTCTTCCGATCTGACCACACGTGCAGCAGATGTGATATTGAAAGAAAGGCGAAAATTAATATTAGTGACACGCGAAACACCTCTAAGTCAAATTCATATTCAAAATATGAAAATTATTACAGAAGCTGGTGGCGTTATTTGTCCTGCATCACCTTCATTTTACAGCATGCCAAAGACTTTTGATGACTTAGCAGCTACAGTGGTTGATCGCGTACTGAGTTTAGCAGGTTTTGATTTTAATCATTATCAATGGGGAACAGAATAAGGAAGCGTGGTACGAATATTTTCTAAAATTCAATGCAAAATCGATACTATTTTGTAACTTTGTTCTTTGAAATGAAGCAGTCTAAAGCGACACGTATTAAAAATCATCCTTCCTCTAATTTTCAAAGAGAAAACTTTCTATTTTTATTGAATTCCATTACAGAAAAGATGTTGTTATGCTTTAAAACTTCGAGTACTTACTATTCAAATCCAATAAATTTCAATTTCTTAAACATATGAAAAGCGTATTAATTACTTCTGTAAAAGTGGTTTTGCCAGGAAATGAATTTGATCAACAGGTGGTTGATGTGTTCATTGAAAAGGGAAAGATTTCTAAAATTGCAAAATCGATTGAAGTCGCTGATAAAAATATAGAAATATTTGACGGTACAGGAAATGTACTTTCGGTCGGTTTTTTTGACCTAAATGCCAACTTTGGTGAACCGGGATTAGAAACAAAAGAAGATATCACTTCTGGATCAGCTGCAGCTGCAGCAGGAGGGTTTACGGCAGTTGCTGTCATGCCCAATACTGAACCAGCTATCCAGAGCCGCGCTGAGGTTGCTTTAATTGTGAATATTGCAAAGGGTAATTTGGTGGATGTGCTGCCCATTGGAGCTGTGAGTAAAAATCGCGACGGACATGAAATGGCCGAACTGTATGATATGAAACAGACTGGTGCTATTGCATTCAGTGATGGTAATAGAAGTATGCAGCAAGCAGGATTAATGAGCCGAGCATTATTATATGCAAGAGGATTTGGAGGATTGATCATCGCCCATGCCGAAGATGCATCGATGGCAGGTGGCAATAAGATGAATGAAGGCGTCATGAGTACATATTTAGGTATGAAAGGCATCCCTAATCTTGCCGAATCATTAATGGTTTCGAGAGATTTATACCTTGCCGAATATGCCGAAGCACCCATTCACTTCACTTCAATCAGTACAGCGGAGGCAGTGGATTTAATTAAAAAGGCAAAAGGAAAAGGTATTCAAGTGACGTGCGATGTCGCTGCTCATCAGCTTGTATTTACGGATGATGAAATCGTTGATTTTGACAGTAATTATAAAGTAAGCCCGCCATTGCGCACCAAAGCAGATGCTAAAGCGTTAATAAAGGGATTAAAGGATGGTGTCATTGACGCTGTTGTGTCGCAACATACTCCACATGAAATTGAATTTAAAAATGTTGAATTTCATATCGCCAAAAATGGTATCATAGGATTGCAGACCGTTTTGCCGCTGTTGATCAAAGCTGGATTAAATGAGCAACAGATAGTTGAAAAATTAGCTGTAAATTCACGTCAGATCGTGGGCTTGACTGTGCCACAGATCAAAGAAGGCGAAGCTGCAAATCTAGTATTATTTAATATGAATGAAAGTTGGGTTTTTGATCAACAATCAAATAAGTCCAAATCAAGAAATAGTCCTTTATTCGGAAAAGAGTTAAAAGGAAAAGTTAAATTAGTGATCAATAATGGTCAAATCATAAAAAATGCTTAATAATGGAAGCGAATATTAAAGCGGCTGTTGCTGCAGGGATTAACACCTACGGTAGAGTAGATAACATCGAAACAAAATCAGAATTTCTAACAAAAGTTGAAACCGTTTTTGATACTGATGGAAAATATATCGATAAATTGGCTTTGTTGGACGAAGTATTTGATGACTATCCACTATTCGATGAATTGAGAGAAGTGTATGTCGATCTATTATTGATGAACTTTTTCTCTACAGATATCCAAAAATTGGAAGATGATTATTTAGAATCTGAAGAATGGGAAAAAATCGAAGATGAAACAATTGATCGCGGTACAGAATTGTTGAACATCTTTTTGTATTTACGTGAATGTAAAGATGATGAGATTGAACCAGATTTGGATGACTATTTGAAAGAATTCTTATTGGTTGATGAAGATGAATTCCAAGATGAGCATGAGATCTACGAAGACATCATTGCCAATCAGATTTTAGTAGAGAGCACGTATGCTGAAATTGCAAAAACAGCAAAAACAATCAATCCTTCTAGCGAAGTGTATGAATTGTTTTATGCAGTTTTAAGCTTCTTTAGTGAAATCAATCCAAAAGATGCTCAGTTTCAAGAATACGAAGCTCAGAGTGAAAATAAAGCTTTTGATGCTGCACTATATCAGATCATAACTCAGTTTTATAAAGGATAATGGAAGTTGGCGTAGACAAAAATAGTAAGATTACAAGCATTGTATATGGTGTTGTCTTAGGCGTGATTTCCTTTGTTTTGGGATTATGTTCGATCTACATCGTGAGACCATTGGCAGGATCGTCTCTTTTACAATTTACCAATCCGTTTTTTAACTTCATTTTATTTGTAGGTGTTACGGTTTTATTAACGTTCTGCTTACGTAAGAAAATGGGCGGGATATGGGACTTTAGTAAAGCATTAAAATGTATTTATATCATGCTTGTAATTAACCATTTAGTCGCTTCGGTAAGTACATTTTCTTATTTGGCATATGTCGAACCTACGATTCAAGAAGAGAATTTTCATGTCATGATGAATGCACGGATTGAAAGTATGGAGAAAAGTACAAATTTTGCTAGTGAAGAGGAAAAGCAACAAACGATAGATGCAAGCATCGAACAGATGGAGAAAGATAATGAATCGGTCGCTACAATGACCCTAGGAGCACGCGTGAAAGGTTTTGTAATCACCTTGTTGCCTTATTTTCTGTTTGCCCTATTGTTGGCTGCTTTGACAAAAAATGGTCAAAAAAGTATCGGTAATCCAACAGTTTAAAGGAATAAAATTTAAAAAAATCAATACGTTAAGGTGTTGTCTTATAGACGATACCTTAACTTGTTTATAAAGCAAATATATTGACAATGATCAACGTACATATGGATATTTCAGTTGTTGTTCCTCTTTTTAATGAAGAAGAGTCTTTACCAGAGTTGACCTCGTGGATAGATCGAGTGATGGCTAAACATCAGTTTTCTTATGAAATTATTTTAATCGATGATGGAAGTAAGGACAAATCATGGGCAGTCATCGAAGATTTAAAAAAGGACAATAATAATATTTCTGCCATCAAATTTAGACGTAATTATGGAAAGTCAGCAGCTTTAAATGTTGGTTTCGCAGCCGCACAAGGAGATGTGGTCATTACGATGGATGCCGATTTGCAGGATAGCCCTGATGAAATCCCAGAATTGTACGATCGAATCATGAATAAAGGTGCTGACTTAGTTTCAGGATGGAAGCAGAAACGTTATGATCCCCTAACAAAGACATTACCGACCAAGCTATTCAATGCCGTGACGAGAGGAATGTCTGGAATTGATAATCTACACGATTTCAATTGTGGATTGAAAGCATATCGTAAAGATGTTGTAAAAAATATTGAGGTATATGGTGAAATGCACCGTTACATTCCTGTGATCGCCAAATGGGCAGGTTTCACCAATATCCAAGAACAAGTGGTGCAGCACTATCCACGCAAATACGGTACAACTAAGTTTGGAGCTGGACGTTTTGTGAAAGGTTTCTTGGACCTATTGTCCATCTTCTTTGTTGGGAAATTTGCGAAACGCCCGATGCACTTCTTTGGAGTTATGGGTGTCGTAAGCTTTTTATTAGGTCTCATGATTACCCTCTATCTGATCTGTCATAAATTGATGAGTATAGCTTCAGGAGCGCCATTTCGCGACATTACCGATCAACCCTTGTTTTTCTTGTCATTGACCGCTATTATCATTGGTACTCAATTATTTTTGACCGGTTTTTTAGCTGAACTTGTTTCCCGAAATAGCACAGATCGTAATAATTATCAGATCGAGAAAGTCATTTAATTAACGGGTATGCGTATTGTTATTTTAGGTTCTGCATATCCATTGCGAGGGGGAGGAATTGCTTCATTTAATGAACGATTGGCGCAACATTATCAGCAATTGGGGCATGAAGTAGATATTTATTCATTTTCGCTGCAATATCCTAACTTTCTGTTCCCAGGTAAATCACAGTTTTCAGATGAACCTGCTCCAAAAGGCTTGCGCATTTTTTCAAAGGTGAATTCGATCAATCCTTTTAACTGGATCAAAATAGGTCTTGAGTTGAAGAAAGCAAAATATGACCTCTTGATTGTGCGGTTTTGGATGCCATTCTTTGGACCGTGTTTAGGCACGATTCAGCGTATTGTACGTCAAAATAAGCACACAAAAGTCGTGTGTATCGCTGATAACATCATCCCTCATGAACACCGGATGGGAGATGAGCTACTGGCAAAATATTTTTTAAATGCAGTGGATGGTTGTGTGACCATGAGTAAAAGCGTACTCAAAGATTTAAGAGCGATTAAACCCAAACTACCAGCAGTCTATACCCCGCATCCCTTATACGATAACTACGGACCTTCTATCAGTCTTGAACAAGCACGAGCAGAGTTGAAGATACCTGTAGCCGAAAAGGTTGTCCTTTTCTTTGGTTTTATCCGCCAATATAAAGGATTGGATATGTTGCTAGAAGCTTTAGCAAAAAATGAATTGAAACAAATGAATGTCAAGCTGTTGTTGGCAGGTGAGTTTTATGGTGATGAAGATTATTATCAAAAATTAATTGAAAAACATCAGCTTCAAGATCGCATATATCTCCACACCTCTTTCATAGCCAATGATGCTGTAGGCACATATTTTTGCGCCGCAGATGCTGTTGTATTACCTTATCGATCGGCGACCCAGAGTGGTATAACACAAGTAGCCTATCACTACGATGTTCCCATGATTGTTACCCGTGTGGGGGGGCTACCTGAGTTGGTGCATGATCAGGTGGTTGGAAGTGTTGTCGAACCTAATACGGAAGAAATAGCGAAGGGAATAGTGGCATTTTATCAAGATGATAAATGCGATAGATTTCGTGAAAATATTAAAGTCGAAAAGAAAAAATACAGCTGGGATACCTTTGGAAAGGAAATACTTCGATTAGGAGAGTGATTTTTAATTTTAAAAATTACTATATTTGAATATAAGGGCGCATAAATTGAGGAGAAATTGGTAGCATTTACACAAAGTAGTTTAGATAAGATTGAAGATCTTTTTAAAGATCAGGGATATCGGGTGAGGTATGAGAAAGGAACATTCAAAACAGGAGCGTGTGTCTTACAAAATTCACATGTAGTGGTGGTGAATAAATTTTCGAATTTGGAAATGAAAATTCAATCTTTGATAGCCATCTTAAATGATATTGACATCGATGAGTCACGAGTTAATGAGAAGCATACCGCCATTTATACACAAATTGCTAAACTAAAATCTAAACGTTGAAAATCAAATTTTTAGGAACGGGGACTTCACAGGGTGTACCTGTAATCGCTTGTCAATGTATTGTTTGTCTATCAAATAGTCATTTTGATAAACGCTTGCGTTCTTCTATTTTGATTCATTATCATGACCGAAATATTATCGTTGATACGGGGCCTGATTTTAGGTATCAGATGCTGCGCGAACAAGTTATGCATTTGGATGCCATATTAATGACCCATTCACACAAAGATCATATCGCGGGTCTCGATGATGTTCGTGCTTTTAATTTTAAACAACAATCTTCCATCGATATTTACGGAACACCGGTGCTTCATGAGGCCTTGAGACGCGAATTTTATTACGCATTCTCGGGAGCGCAGTATCCAGGTATTCCAAGATTGGAATTGGTAGAAATAGAAGCGTTAAAGCCATTTTCTTTATTCGATAAGGAGATTTTACCCTTAGAAGTCATGCATTATCAAATGCCAGTTATGGGTTTTCGAATCGATGATTTTGCGTATATAACTGATGCCAAAACGATATCAAGCGCAACAAGAAAAAAATTAACAGGGCTGAAAGTCTTAGTGATCAATGCTCTACAAAAAGAAAGTCATATTTCCCATCTGACTTTAGGGGAGGCGATCGAATTTGCACAGGAGATAGGTGCTCAAAAAACCTATTTAACACATATTGGCCATCGCATGGGCTTACATCAAGATGTATCACAAGAGTTGCCCCAACATATTCACTTAGCCTACGATCAGCTTGAGATTGAGTTATAGGGAAGAATAGAAAAATCCATTACATCCTATTGGCAATGCTTTACATTTTTAAATAGATTTGAGCAATTTCTAAGTCTTCAGGATAAGTAATTTTTATATTTTTATAATCACCCATTACGATTTCAATCGCATGGCCAAGTTTTTCTACTACCGAAGCATCATCCGTGAATGTTGTTTCCTCTTCTTGCTCATAAGCACGTTCTAACAAACAAGCTTCAAATATCTGTGGGGTTTGGACCAACCAAATCTGATTGCGATCAATCGCCTGGGTGTTTGTGCCTTTTGTCATCCGTACAGAATCTGTCGAAGATCTGGCAACAATAACAGCTTTTGATTTTTTTGCCTTTTCAAAAGCCAGATCAATGGTAGACGTTTGGATGAGTGGTCGGGCACCATCGTGTATGGCAATTGCAGATCCATTTAAATCAGGAAGCATTTTTTTAATAAAAGCAATTCCTTTTTTTACCGTTTGAAACCGTGTTTTTCCACCATAGCTAATGGAGTGCGGGATCGTGAAGTGATATTGTTTGCAGAGAGACTTCCAAAAGTCCTCCATTTCAGAGTCGATCGCAATAATAAGGTGAGGTTTTGTTTCACTTGCATAAAATTTTTCGATTGTATGCATAAGCACAGGCTTGTTTTCTAAAAGCAAGTATTGCTTTGGCAGATTAGACTGCATACGGCTTCCTTTACCTGCGGCTACTATTAAAACGAAGTTTTGATCCATCACAATTTGGTGTCAATAAGGGAATATTGGAAATAAAAAACGTGGATAAATAGCCTACTTATCCACGTTAATCTTTTTATGAAGTTGATTAGATAATCAACATGGCATCGCCATAGCTATAGAATCTATATTTTTCTTTTACAGCTTGTTCATATGCGTTCATCACATGCTCATATCCTCCAAATGCAGCAATCATCACTAACAAAGTAGACTCTGGTGTATGGAAGTTGGTAATCATGGAGTTGGCAATACTGAAATCGTATGGTGGATAGATAAACTTACTTGTCCAGTCATTAGCCGGTTTTAGGTGGCGATCCGCAGAAACCGCAGATTCGATAGCACGCATAGAAGTGGTACCAACAGCACAAACCCTTCTTTTTAGATCGATCGCTTTGTTGACCGTTTTTGCAGCTTCTTCCGTAATGATGAACTGCTCAGAATCCATTTTGTGTTTCGTTAAATCTTCAACTTCCACTGTTCTGAACGTTCCTAGACCAACGTGTAAGGTCACCTCTGCAAAATCAACACCCTTTAATTCCAAGCGCTTCATCAACTCGCGGGAGAAGTGAAGACCAGCAGTTGGAGCAGCGACAGCACCTTCGTTTTTAGCATAGATCGTTTGGTAACGGAATTTATCCTCAGGAGTAGCTTTACGTGTGATGTATTTTGGAAGAGGTGTTTCTCCTAAAATCTCAATATTGCGACGGAATTCTTCATCCGTACCATCAAATAAGAAACGGATAGTACGTCCACGAGAAGTGGTGTTATCAACAACTTCAGCGACTAATAGATCATCATCCCCAAAGTAAAGTTTATTACCTACACGGATTTTACGAGCGGGATCAACCAAAACGTCCCATAAACGAAGTTCTTTGTTTAACTCGCGTAACAAAAATACTTCGATAGTAGCACCTGTTTTTTCTTTGTTACCATATAAACGTGCTGGAAAAACTTTTGTATTATTTAAAATCATGACATCTTTGTCATCAAAGTAATCTAATACATCTTTGAAAATTTTATGCTCAATTTTACCAGTGTCGCGGTGTAAAACCATTAAGCGTGATTCGTCACGATTTTCAGTTGGTTCAGACGCCAAAAGAGACTCTGGTAAGTTGAATTTAAATTGAGATAACTTCATCTTTAATATTGATATTTTAAATGATTGCCTGTATATGTATTTAAGTTCCAAATAACAGACTTATCGGAACATAAATAAGCATACAAAGGTAGGTAATTTTTTAGTTAAAAGGGTGTTTCTTTCGGTATTAAATTGATTAATGAATTCATTTTGACATAAAACCAAAACTAAATTGTATTTTAGAACCTGAATATGCTAGTTATAGGTCTCATAAAAGAAAGTGCGAAATTCGCATTGTCAGCATTAAAAGATAATCGTACACGAACGCTATTGTCCTTATTAGGTGTAACGATAGGTATTTTGACGATCATTGGCGTTTTTTCTGCTGTCGATACGCTACGGAATAATATCGAAAATTCGGTAAAAAAGATCGGATCCAATACTTTATATATCGAAAAATGGCCGTGGACAGGGGGACCCGATTTCCCTTGGTGGAAGTATCTGAATAGACCGGAACCGAAATATGAAGATTTTCTTGCACTTAAGGAACGGATTACCACTGCCGATAAAATAGCCTATATCATCAATATCGGTGGCTCTACTATTAAATATAAAAATAATAATGCCTCTGGGGTGATGATTTCTGCAGGTACCCAAGACCAATATAACATACAAAATTTCAATGTTGAAAAAGGAAGATATTTTGTGGAAAGCGAAACTCGTGCAGGGGCGTTGGTAGCGGTATTAGGAGCTACTATTGCCGAAGGACTGTTCCCTAACAGCGATCCGCTAGGCAAATATGTCAATATGTTGGGGCGAAAAGTCCAAGTGGTCGGTGTTTTGAAAAAAGAAGGAGAGGGCGTTTTGATCAATACTTCGCCCGATAATAGTGCCTTTATTCCTTTTGAGCTCGCCCGAAATTTAGTCAATTATGATAATTTTTCTCCGAGCATTGCGATTCGGGTTCTGCCAAAATATTCCTTAGCAGAGGCAGAAAGTGAAATAAAAGTACTGATGCGTTCTATACATCGTATAGCACCACAGCGCGAAGATGATTTTTCTATCAATCAAACCACTATGATTACTTCACAATTGGATAAATTGTTTGGTATTGTTAATTTGGCTGGGTTTTGTATCGGTATCTTTTCCGTTTTAGTTGGCGGATTTGGTATCGCAAATATTATGTTTGTGAGTGTCAAAGAGCGTACCCATATTATTGGCATCCAAAAGGCTTTAGGAGCTAAAAACTTTTTTATACTATCTCAATTTTTGATCGAATCCATTATACTGTGTTTATTAGGAGGGGCTATTGGTCTCTCGATTGTATTTTTAATAACCTTGTTAGTAAAATTAGCAATCGGAATGACGATTGTCGTGAGTTTAAAGATGGTATTGTTAACCGTATTAATCTCCACATTAATAGGCTTGATATCAGGTATTGTACCAGCTTTGATGGCGTCAAGGCTAGATCCTGTAGAAGCAATACGTAGCAAATAAGCTATAAAATGAAAATAGTTTACTCTTTAATGTTTTAAGTAGTGAGTTTTTGTGTTATTTATTGTAATTTAAGTTCAGCTTAAACTGATTAAATTATTTAAAGAATAAATGCTATGGGAGACTCCATTAAAAAAGAGGAATTTGCAAGTGAATTATTAGGTGACGAGACATCCGATGGTACTGTTCACCATGTTAATAACCCTGTACTAGACCTACCGACTATAGAGAAAAAGTATCTGGCTCGAGTCAGATCCTACAGCAAAGATCGGAATACATTTTACTTTACTGATGGGGTCGCAAAAGTCGAAATACGTATTGTTTCAGATGAAATTATTCGTGTTCGTTTAGCACCACAAGGTTCTTTTTTGGATGACTTTTCCTATGCCGTTATCGATACCGATCAACATGCGGTATCCTTTTCTGTAGATGAGGATGAAACCAGTTTTTATGTAAAAACAAATAAAGTGATTTGTGCGATTCGCAAAGCAGACTTTTTGGTTTCATTTCAAGACTTATCCGGTAAAGTCTTTAGTGCCGATGACAAACCCATGCATTGGGAAGAAAATCCTGATTTTGGAGGCTACTATGTCTACTGTAGTAAAAAAGCACATGAAGATGAAGCATTCTTTGGTTTAGGAGATAAAGCCACGAATCTTAATCTGCGCGGGAAACGTTTTAAAAATTGGAATTCTGATACCTATGGGTATGCTTTTAATCAAGATCCTCTTTACAAAACAATTCCTTTTTATATTGGTGTGACGGGGGGTGAAGCATATGGTATTTTCTTTGATAATACGTTTAGGACATTCTTTGATTTTGCTTCTGAAAATAAACAACGTACGAGTTTTTGGTCTGAGGGGGGAGAGATGCAATATTATTATATCCATGGACCCAATATGATGGATGTAGTAAAACGTTATCACAGCATTACGGGTACCCATTTTATGCCTCCGCTCTGGGGTATCGGTTATCATCAATGTCGTTGGAGTTATTACCCGGAGCAAAATGTAAGAGAAGTTACAGCTGAATTTAGAAAAAGAGAAATTCCTTGTGATGCCATTTATTTGGATATTGACTATATGGATGGATACCGCTGTTTTACTTGGAATAAACAATATTTTCCAGACCCTAAAAAAATGATTTCAGACTTGGCTGCCAATGGTTTTAAAACTGTAGTCATGATCGATCCCGGAATTAAGGTCGACGAAAATTACTGGGTATTTAAGGAAGGTCAGGAAAATCGGTACTTCTGTCGTCGTGGAGATGATTATTTTATGGAAGGTTTTGTATGGCCAGGAAGATGCCAGTTTCCTGATTTTACAAACCCAAGTGTAAGGGAATGGTGGGGCACTTTGTACAAAGGCTTGGTGGATGATGGTGTGGCTGGATTTTGGAATGACATGAATGAACCAGCCGTATTTGGAAGAGGTACTTTCCCGGATGATGTCCGCCACAATTACGATGGATACCGAGGATCTCACCGTAAAGCCCATAATGTATATGGTATGCAAATGGTTCGATCCACTTATGATGGCTTGAAAAAACTATATAAAAATAAACGCCCGTTTACGATCACTAGAGCAGCATATGCTGGCACCCAACGTTATTCATCCGTATGGACAGGAGATAATATTGCGACATGGGAGCATTTGCGTATAGGACTTCTTCAGTTACAAAGACTGTCTGTGTCAGGGTTATCTTTCTGCGGAACAGATATTGGAGGATTTACGGGTGAACCGGATGGTGAACTATTTACGCGTTGGATGCAATTTGGCGTCTTTTCTCCATTTATGCGTGTGCATTCTGCAGGTGATACGCGTGATCGCGAACCTTGGAGTTTTGGACCAGAGTGGGAAGCAATATGCAAGAAATTTATTGAAATGAGGTATAAGTTATTGCCTTATATCTATACGGTATTTTGGCAGCAACATCGTTACGGCGAACCGATATTAAGACCGATCTCTTTGGTTGAACAACATATTCCGAAAAATTTAATTCGGGAAGAAGAATTTTGTTTCGGTGATAAAATTTTAGTTTCACCAGTATTAAATCCGGGTCAAAAAAATAAAGTGGTTTACCTACCGGAAGGAGACTGGTATTATTATTTCAATTTACAACCATACGCAGGTTCGCAGGAGCATACGATCGATACACCTTTGGATGAGATGCCTATTTTTGTTAAAGGTGGAAGTGTCATCCCAGAATATCCCGTTATGCAATATACCTTTGAGCACAAAATAGATGCACTGAAACTCAATGTATATTACAGCAAGGGCAAGTTTGACTCGTACATCTATGCAGACCATGGTGATACTTTTGCTTATGAACAGAGTGTCTATGCTGAAAAACACTTCCTGGTAGAAGGAACTGACAATAGTCTGGTGATATTGCAACAAGTAGAAGGGCTGTACAATGAAAGGTTCGATGATTATAAAATCTATTTAGTAGGAATTCCCTTTGAAATAAAAACAATCAAAGCAGATGGTGTCGAAGTTAGCCTGTCAAAAGATGAATTGGGCAACGAATACGTTTTGATAGAAAAAGATTTTAGAAATTTAATTATAGCATAATTTACGATTATTAAACCTCATCGAATCATGGGTCACCCAGTAGAAGTTTTTTCGTTGCTTACAGCATTTGATGTATCCTTATTTAGGGCTGGAAGACATTATAAATTGTATGAGAAATTTGGTTCTCATGTTGTTGAACACGGTGGCAATTCTGGTGTTTACTTTGCCGTTTGGGCTCCCAATGCCAGTGCGGTTTCGGTAACAGGAAATTTTAATGGTTGGAATCCACAAACCCATGGATTGCATGTACGTTGGGATGGCAGTGGTATTTGGGAAGGTTTTATTCCTCATATCGGTACTGGAGAGGTCTATAAGTACCATATTCAGTCGACCAACGGCGAACGATTGGAAAAAGCAGATCCTTTTGCTCTGATCTGCGAATTACCCCCAAAGACTGCATCCATTGTCGGTACAACTTGGTATGAATGGGAAGATTCCAGTTGGATTTCGCAGCGCGCTGAATTCAATAGTTTGGACAAGCCGATGTCTGTTTATGAAATGCACTTAGGATCGTGGCAGCGCGACCCAGCGGATCCTGAACGGTTGCTGTCCTACCGTGAAATTGCAGACCGGTTGGTCCCCTATATCCTAGAGACAGGATTTACGCATGTCGAGTTTTTGCCCGTTATGGAACATCCTTTTTATCCTTCTTGGGGATATCAGATAACCGGATATTTTGCTGCATCATCTCGCTATGGAGGGCCTCAAGATCTGATGTATTTGATTGAATCACTACACCGAAATCATATCGGTGTGATTCTGGACTGGGTTCCTTCGCATTATCCTGGTGATGCACATGGATTACATCGTTTTGATGGCAGCTGTCTTTACGAACATGAAGATCTAAGAAAAGGATTTCACCCAGACTGGAAATCGTATATCTTTAATTACGGAAGAAATGAAGTACGATCTTTTTTGATCAGTAATGCGCTCTTTTGGTTAGATCGCTATCATGTCGATGGACTGCGGGTAGATGCAGTTGCCTCCATGCTTTATTTGGATTATTCCCGAAATGAAGGAGAATGGGAAACGAACGAATTTGGGGGAAGAGAAAATCTTGAAGCAGTTCACTTTCTCAAAGAACTCAATGAAGCTGTATATCATCATTATCCTGATGTACAGACGATAGCAGAGGAATCGACGTCATGGCCAGGAGTGAGTAAACCAACATTTGCAGGTGGCTTAGGCTTTGGAATGAAATGGATGATGGGATGGATGCATGATACCCTAGATTACTTCAAAGAAGATCCGATAAATCGGAGTTATCATCATCATAAATTAACTTTTGCGACGGTGTATGCCTATCATGAAAATTTTATGCTGCCTTTGTCACATGATGAAGTTGTACATGGAAAACAGTCTCTGTTAGACAAAATGCCAGGTGACGAATGGCAGAAATTTGCCAATTTGCGAGCTCTATATGTATATATGTTCACATTAACAGGTACAAAACTGTTATTTATGGGCGACGAATTTGCACAGACGGCAGAGTGGAATGAAAATAAATCCTTGGATTGGCATTTGTTGGAATATACACCCCATAGCGGTATGCTTAAATTTATCAGCCGATTAAATCATACCTACAAAAACCAGCCTGCGCTATATCAAAGAGCGTTTGTAGAAGAAGGGTTTCAATGGGTTGAACAGGGCGATGATAAAAATAGTGTGTATGCTTATCTCCGAAAAGGATATGAAGAAAAGGATGATTTATTGATCGTCTTAAATTTAACTCCTGTGGTGAGACAAGACTTTCGTGTGGGGGTTCCGAAGAATGGAATCTGGGAAGAAATTTTGAATTCGGATCAACGGGATTTTTATGGAAGTGGTGTAGGTGATCCAGTATATAATTCTAGTACAGTACACTGGATGGGTTTTGATCATTCCATAGTGATGACATTGCCTCCCTTGGGTGGCCTCATATTAAAACGAAAAGCATAATGAAAGTAATACATCTAAGTGTCGAATGTTTTCCTGTAGCCAAGGTTGGGGGATTGGCAGATGTAGTAGGCGCTTTGCCAAAATATCAACGTAAGCTGGGAATTGATGCATCTGTGGTGATGCCTTGGTACGATCGAAAATTTACGCAAGAAAATAAATTTGATCAGATTGCTATGGGTTCTTTCTATCAGGGATCGGAACAGTTGCATTATGAAATATGGAAAGAAGCAAGTGATCAACTTGGATTTCCCTTGTATCTCATCCGAATACCTGGTAAGTTAGATCGGGAAGAGGTGTATTGTTATCCAGATGAGGCGGAGCAGTGGCTGTCTTTTCAACATGCATTTTTACATTGGTTAAAAGCAGATCAGATCATGCCCGATTTGATCAATTGTCATGACCATCATGTTGGATTGGTTCCTTTCTTACTAAAATATAGTCATGACTTTCAACAATTTTCATCTGTAAAAACACTTTTTACAGTTCATAATGGACAGTACCAAGGTTGGATGAATTGGAATAAGGGAATTTTGATGCCAAGTTTTGATACGTGGCGATGGGGACTGCTGGATTGGGATGGTCTGATCAATCCAATGGCGGCGGCAGTTAAATGCTGCGACGCATTTTCTACGGTATCAGAAGGCTATTTGAAAGAATTGTTTGTTGATGCAAATGGATTGCAAGATTTATTTAAGGCTGAATCTCAAAAAGGTTATGGCATCGTGAACGGTATCGATACTGAATATTGGAATCCAATGTTGGATACGCTAATTCATACTCATTACGATTCTACTTCAGTCAAAAAAGGTAAGTATGAAAATAAAAAAGCCTTATGCGAGCAATACAAACTAGACTTTTCACTGCCTTTAATGTCGTTTATTGGTCGATTTGCTATTGAAAAAGGAGCAGATTTATTAGCAGAAATAATTGCTCAACTTTTAGGAAAAGTTAAGGCTAAAATGAGTATATTTATTTTAGGCTCTGGAGATCAAGATATACAGGCTGCATTGCAACAGGTCATGGGAAAATACCCGCAACAGTTAGCCGTTTATTTTGGTTATAACGAATCACTAGCACATCAGGTATATGCCGCAACAGACTTGTTGTTGATGCCTTCACGTGTGGAGCCTTGTGGATTAAACCAATTATATGCGCTTCAATACGGGACAATTCCTGTCGTTAGAGGGATCGGCGGTCTCCGAGATACCGTAATTGATATACAAGAGCCTAATGGTTATGGAATTGTATTTCCTGAAGCACGTGTTACCGATGCAACCGAAGGTGTGATCAGGGCTTTAAAAATTGTTGCGCAAGCCGATTTATTATCAGAAGTGAGAGATAAGGAAATGAATTTGGATTTTTCATGGCATAAGTCGGCTCAAAAATACTTGGATTTGTACACTAAATTATTGAATTAATATGTCACACAAAGTAGTCTCTATTGTTTTGGGGGGAGGGCGAGGTACTCGTTTGTACCCTTTGACGGAACAGCGCTCAAAACCAGCTGTACCAATTGCAGGTAAATACCGTTTGGTGGATATTCCGATTTCGAATTGTTTAAATTCTGGATATAATAAAATCTTTGTGCTGACACAGTATAACTCGGCATCTTTAAATAAGCACATTAAAAATGCATATAATTTCAGTATTTTTAGTAAAGGATTTGTAGACATCTTGGCGGCAGATCAGAATAATGAAGGTGATCGTTGGTTTGAAGGAACAGCTGATGCAGTGAGAAGAACCCAAAAGAATTTGTTGAATGTCGATTATGACTATGTGCTGATATTATCAGGAGATCAATTGTATCAAATGGATTACGCCGCGCTAGTCGACTTTCATGTGAAAAACAAGGGCGATGTCACGATTGCTACAATACCCGTAAGCGCTAAGGATGCAACGGGATTTGGCATACTCAAATCTGATGAAAATAATATCATTACTTCCTTTACCGAAAAACCCAATAAAGAAGAATTGGTAAACTGGAGCTCTGAAGTTTCCGAGGAGATGGACAAGCGTGGACGTCATTATTTAGCTTCTATGGGCATCTATGTTTTTTCAAAAGGGATCTTGGCCTCTTTGTTAAAAGAAAATCCAGGAATGGATTTTGGAAAAGAAATCATTCCGGAAAGTATCGATTCTAAAAATGTACTGAGTTACCAATTTGATGGATATTGGACAGATATTGGTACTATAAGTTCTTTCTTTGAAGCAAATATTGGTTTAACAGATGATGTTCCCGATTTCAATCTTTTTAATGAAACAGTGTATACGAGAGCGCGCATGCTGCCTCCCTCCAAAATATCGGGAACCACATTAAATAATACAATCGTAGCAGATGGATGTATTCTCAACGGGGATAAAATTCAACGCTCGCTGATCGGTATTCGTTCCCGTATAGGCCATGGCACAGTCATTAAAAATACGTACATGATGGGTAGTGACTATTATGAGCAATTGGAAGATGTATTAGAACTAGGGAGCACCCAAGCACCTCCACCTGTAGGCGTTGGTGAACGTTGCTATATCGAAAATGCAATCTTAGATAAAAATTGCCGTATTGGCAATAATGTCAGGATAAAGGGAGGAAAGCATCTGAAAGATGGTGATTTCGAGACCTATGCCGTTTGTGATGGTATAGTAGTGGTCAAAAAAGAAGCCGTTATCGTAAATGGTGTAACGATTGGATGTTAAGTTAAATTTCTAATTAAGGTAATTAACCCTGATTAATTACCTTAATTCTATCAAGTGCTGATCATGATTTCGGACTGGAAAAATACCACCTATAATTTGGTTCTAATATTGCTGTTTACATATAGTTGTATGTTGATGGGCGAGATCACATGGCGATATCGAAATTTTGAATTAGATGCTTCATTTTTACAAATTAAGCAAACCGAGGTTACACAGATTAGTTGGTATAAATATGCCTTTTATATCCATGTCATCTCTGCTGTGCTAGCATTGCCAGCTGGATTTACACAATTCAATAAAACTATATTAAGAAATTACCCCCGCGTACACCATGTACTGGGTTATCTGTATGTTGCTATCATTTTAGGTTGTGCAGCACCTTCAGGTTTTCTAATTGGCATGAAAGCAAATGGTGGACTTATAGCGCAAATTGCGTTTACCGTATTAGCCTGTTTATGGTTTTATTATACGCTCCAGGCTGTCCTAAGAGCAAAGATTGGAGATTTCAAAGCGCATAAAAATTTTATGATCAGAAGTTTTGCATTGACATGTTCGGCATTAACTTTGCGCTATTGGAAGGTCATATTAGTATATTTTTTTCACCCTAATCCCATGGATTTATATCAGCTAATTGCCTGGTTAGGTTGGATTCCAAATCTACTACTAGCAGAATGGATTATTAACCAAAATAAATAAGATGAAAAGACTTTTTTTTGCAGTGCTTGGATTTGCCGCACTCGCTTCTTGTCATAACAAAACGAATAAGAAATCTTCAATCCCAACTGATTCAGTTGCAGCTGTTGTTGAAAATGAGATTCACAAAGAATTGTATGGGAATTGGGTAGGTGACTTTACTGTCGATGAAAAGGTCTCCGAAGAAATTCTTCAAAATAAGGGAGAATTTCCAGCTGGATTTGATTACAGTCCTAAAATTAATTTGACAATCAAACGCATTACTGCCGATACGGTAATTGGTCAGAATGTCGTGAAAGGCAATTTAAGGCCATTGGTCGGAAAAATCGAAGAAAACGGAAATGTGATATCATTTATCTTGGATGAGCCAGGTGATAAAAAATCTGATGGACGATTTGAATTTAAATGGAAAAACGATACGCTGGTCGGATCCTGGACCGCTTTTGATCAAGGAGTACATGTTAGAAAGCGTAATTTTAAACTGACGAAAAAGCAGTTTGTATATAATGCCAACCTCATGTTGCCCAATGATGAGCATAGTGAACCATTAATAGATTGGTATGCCTCAAAAAAGGAAACTCAGACAGTTGAAGATGGTGACACAACGTATACCTACATCAATGATCTGTATCGGGCAGCATCTCCAGCAGTATTTAAATTGAATGGTTCAAAAATGAAGTTGACAGAAGGAGATTTGAAAAATCTCAAGAAGTTGGATTTAGAGATTATTCGAAATACAATTTTTGCGAGACACGGCTATGCTTTTACCAAAATTAATGTGCGTCAATTCTTTGATCCTGTAGATTGGTATGTGCCAGTTTCTAACGATGTAACCAAAGAGCTGTCAAAATTGGAACGGGATAACATCGCTATATTGACACGTTTTGAAAAATATGCTACAGATAATTACGATCAATTTGGACGTTAACTATGTTAATATTTCTGGATAATGGTGTATATCGTATAAAAATTATCTAAGTTTGATATCTAAATTTTAAGCATTGAGCACTATCCTAATCATCGACGACGAAGATAAGATTCGTACATTACTCGCTAGAATAATTACACTTGAAGGCTACGAGGTATTTCAGGCATCAGATCTCAAAAAAGGACTGAAACGATTGGAAGAGCAAGATATTGATGTTGTTATTTGCGACGTCAAATTACCCGATGGGAGTGGCGTAGACAGCACAAAAGTAATCAAGCAGAAATACCCTTGTCTTGAAATTATTTTGTTGACAGCATATGGCAATATACCCGATGGTGTGCAAGCTATGAAAAATGGTGCTTTTGATTATATAACGAAAGGAGATGATAATAGTAAGATCATCCCCTTGGTATACAATGCTAGTGAAAAGGTTGCATTGGCAAAACGGGTGCAACAGCTCGAAAGACAGCTTGGTGATCGTTTTTCTTTTGATCAGATTATAGGTAAATCTAAAGCGATCTTGAATGCTATAGATTTGGCTAAAAGGGTTGCTGTAACAGATACAACCGTGTTACTGACCGGCGATACGGGTACTGGAAAAGAAGTTTTTGCGCAAGCAGTACATCAGGCCAGTAGCCGCAGTAAATTTAATTTTGTTGCCATCAACTGTGCGGCATTTAGTAAAGAATTATTAGAAGGTGAACTCTTTGGACATAAGGCTGGTTCTTTTACTGGCGCGATGAAAGATCAAAAAGGACTTTTTGAAGAAGCGAATAAAGGAACTATTTTTTTAGATGAGATTGGAGAGATGCCAATCGAACTTCAAGCTAAGATATTAAGGGTTTTGGAAACTGGTGAATTTCTGAAGATCGGTGAAACAAAAGTAACAAAGGTCGATGTACGTATTATTGCGGCTACGAATCGAAATTTAGAACAAGAGATCGCCAATGAACACTTCCGAAGTGATCTTTTTTATCGTCTTTCGGTATTTAGTATCTATTTGCCAGCATTGCGAGAACGTAAACAGGATATTAGATTATTGGCTCATCATTTTACTCAGATATACTCTTTGCGCGCAAAAAGAAAGGAAATACAGCTTTCCTCTGAATACATTACCGCATTGGAAAATCATGATTGGAAAGGAAATATTCGAGAACTTAAGAATTGTATTGAGCGGAGTGTAATCTTATCTGATACCGATGTTCTTGGTGTAGAAACACTTCCGTTTGCTAATTTAACTGTTGCTACTGGAGCAAAAATGTTATCTGCTTTCTCCATGGCTAGTGTAGAAAAATTACATATTCAAAAAGTACTGCAACATACGCAGGGCAATAAAGCTGAAGCGGCTCGTCTGTTGGAAATTGGTATTGCAACACTTTATCGTAAGATCGAAGAGTATAAATTAACCTGATGAATATGACTTTTTTATCTATTGACTCGGACTCGCCGATGGATCATCAGACGATCAACTAGAAGTCAAGTTTACGCTTATCCATCCCTTGAGGATATGGATAATCTCTTATTAAATCTCGAAAAAACATTGTTTAAGTTGTTTAGGCCTACTTTTTAAGTATTGTTAGCTTGCCAATAAGTGTAGCTCGTATAAGAGGATATTCGAGTTTTCTTCATACTGAATAGATGCTTTATTCATACTTTATAGAGCATAAATCCGTGTTAAGTCCGTGGTGAGTCCGTGTTAAGTCCACTATTACGATACTTTCAGCATGATATCATTATTTGTTGACCCTGCTTACAGGTATCAGATATCTTGCATTACTTCCTTATTTGTATTGCAGCGTAGGAGCATAGAGTAGATATGAAAACTCCACATCTTCTATAGTCGCGCATCGTATTTATAGAATTAAATCCTTCTATTATGATATAGAGCCTATCAAAATGATAGGCTTTTTTGTTTCTATTTTTTCACCGTTTTACGCTAACCTGTTGTTTTCTAGGTTTTTGGTTTTGTTGCCTTTGACTTGGAATAAAATTGGCATCCTCCATTTCCAAAATGAATACTCATGTTAAATTCAAAATGGAAAAAAATCAGGCAGTACGACCGGTACTGGAAGTGCGGAATCACGCAGGGACTATTGAAACTTGCCTTTGTTGCAATTGTAACTTTTGCAGTAGTAAAATTTGTAGATATCCTAAGTACATAAATTAAGTAGATATGATAACCGTAGTAATGTTACTGGTCGGTGTGATCTGTTTCGCACTGTTTTTTAAATCGATTGACTTTTTTGATCAGATTTAATATAAAACCAGCAGGTAAGTGATCTTGGTCGATCGCAAAAATAATTTCGTTGAGCTCTCTCCAGATATAATAAAGAAGTAATAAGATGAAATCAAAGATGATCAGCACACTGGAAGAATGGCTGCCAGAATCCCGTAGTTGGATTTCGGATCAAGAACTAGGAGACGATACGATAACTGATTATATCGTATTGCGGAAATTAGCAGAAGAGTGTTTAAAAAAGATAAATTCAGGAAATGAGTATGAATATGCGGATGCAGGGGAGATTGCAAAAGTGGTGAATTTGATCTACCAAGGAGGGAATCAATACATCCGTAATGCGATCGAAAATGAATTTCTGACGAAACTATCTACAGAAGAAAGTCCAGCAAGTTTAAAAAAGCATTTAGACATACTGCCTAAGGAATTGAGGAAGGAATATCTAAAAACGATATTAGAAAATTAAAATTAAGAAAACGATGATAGGATTACTTGTAGTAGCGGTAGGCGTGTTTGCATATATCGTATATGTATTACTAAAGCCTGAACAGTTTTAAATCGTCAAACTGTGAATGAAATTATATTTAAAATTTAATTATGAATACAGAAATTATAGCCATAATCGTCATGTTTCTTGGCACGATTGCTTTAGCAATTCCTTTAGGAAAATACATTGCCAAGGTTTATGCAGGAGATAGGACCATTTTTGATCCGGTTTTCAATCCAATTGAAAGATTATTTTATAAGCTAACAGGTATTGATCCAAAGGTTCAAATGAGTTGGAAGCAACATATGGTTGCACTGCTTAGCATCAATATGATCTGGTTCCTGTTGGGGATGCTGATACTGATGGGACAGGGAAGTTTGCCTTTAAATCCAGACCAAAACCCGAGTATGACAGCAGATCTCGCATTCAATACCGTCATCTCTTTTGTTGTTAATTGTAATTTGCAACATTACTCTGGTGAAACGGGGGTGAGTTATTTGGGACAGTATTGGTTGATGTTTTTACAATTTGTCAGTGCCGGTACAGGTATGGCTGCTGCAGTTACTCTTTTTAGAGCTTTTAGAGATAAAACAGCTACAGATCTAGGCAATTTTTATGAATATTTTATAAAATCCTGTACACGGATTTTACTTCCTTTATCCTTTGTTGTGGCGATCATACTTGCTTTTCAAGGAACGCCTATGACGTTTGAGGGTAAGGATACCATGGTGAGTCTGCAAGGAGATACAGTGGAAGTCTCACGTGGACCTGCTGCAGCATTTGTAGCCATCAAACATATCGGCACAAATGGTGGTGGTTTTTTTGGAACCAATTCGGCTCACCCCTTTGAAAATCCGACTTACCTCAGTAACATGGTCGAAATGGCTGCCCAGATGATCGTCCCATTTGCCATGATCTTCGCTTTCGGTTACTTTATTAAAAGAAGAAAATTATCGTGGATGATGTTTGCCGTGATGACCGTAGGATTTTTGCTATTGGCAATTCCAAATATCAAAATGGAAATGGGAGGTAACCCTGCTCTAACAAGTATGGGGATCGATCAGTCATTGGGTGCAATGGAAGGAAAAGAAATCCGAATTGGTGCAGCGACATCTGGATTCTGGAGCATTGTGACGACCGTGATTTCAACTGGATCTGTCAATTCCATGCACGATAGTTCGATGCCACTTTCCGGAATGAATGAATTACTGGCGATGATGATCAATAGTTTTTATGGAGGTGCAGGTGTCGGTATTCTGAACTTTTTTATCTTCATTATTCTGGCCGTATTTATCAGTGGCTTGATGGTCGGACGTACGCCTGAGTTTTTAGGTAAAAAAATAGAAGCTCGAGAGATGAAAATCGCGATGATCATTGCATTGATTCATCCCTTTCTGATCTTAATCAGCGCCGGTTTAGCAACAGCATTTCCTGGACAGGGAGCCTCTACATTAAACAATCCTGGATTTCATGGATTTAGTGAGATCTTATATGAATATACTTCTTCGTCGGCAAATAATGGGAGTGGATTTGAAGGTTTAGGGGATAATACACCTTGGTGGAATATCAGTACAGGTATCGTTTTAATCCTATCACGCTTCTTGCCGATTATAGGGCCTGTAGCAATTGCTGGTTTGTTGGCTAAGAAAAAGTTTATTCCTGAAGGGGAAGGTACTTTGCAAACAGATACGGCAACTTTTGGGATTCTGGTATTTACAGTAATCATCATCGTGGCAGCATTGTCATTTTTCCCTGCCCTGACCTTAGGTCCTATTGCAGAATATTTTTCTATGCGTTAATCTCACTTGAATGGTAACGGATCGGTGGCCTGTATCGTAAAAACGATCATTGCCATCGTCCATATAAATATTTAAAAATGAATAAGAATCAATCATTATTTCAGAGTGACATGTTATTGCAAGCTTGTAGACAGTCTTTCGTGAAATTGAACCCCAAACTGATGTTTCGTAATCCCGTGATGTTTACGGTAGAGATCGGAACTTTTGTGATGCTCATCGTCAGTTTATGGATATTGACAGGAGAAACATCACAAGGTAGCTTTGGTTATAACTTCAGCATATTTCTGATTTTATTGCTTACCCTGCTATTTGCCAATTTTGCTGAGGCTATTGCCGAGGCAAGGGGAAAAGCACAAGCGGACAGTCTGCGTAAAACAAGAGAAGAAACGCCAGCTAAATTGGCAGATGGAAAGATGATTTCTTCCTCACAATTGGTTAAGGGAGATGTTTTTATCTGTGAAGCGGGCGATATCATTCCTTCCGACGGCGAGATTGTTTCGGGGTTGGCAACAATAGATGAAAGTGCGATTACGGGGGAGTCTGCTCCAGTGATCCGCGAGGCTGGTGGGGATAAAAGTAGTGTGACAGGTGGTACCAAGGTACTGTCCGATAAAATACTTGTAAAAGTAACGACTGAACCTGGTGAAAGTTTTTTGGATAAAATGATCGCTTTGGTAGAAGGGGCAAGCCGGCAGAAAACACCAAATGAAATTGCATTGACTATTCTTCTGGCAGGTTTCACTTTGGTATTCATTATCGTGACCGTGACGTTAAAACCTTTTGCAGATTATGCACAGGCTCCTATCACAATCGCTGCATTTATTTCACTATTTATTTGTTTAATACCCACTACCATTGGCGGGTTATTATCTGCAATTGGTATCGCCGGTATGGATAGAGCTTTGCGGGCTAATGTCATTACCAAAAGTGGAAAAGCTGTAGAGACTGCAGGAGACATCGATGTTTTATTATTGGATAAAACAGGTACGATTACCATTGGTAATCGTAAAGCGACAAATTTCTATCCAACTCGAGGCATAGCCGCTGATCGTTTGGTTAAAGCTGCTGTATTAAGTTCAATGAGTGATGAAACGCCTGAAGGCAAATCAATTATTGAGCTAGCGGGTATTGATCCGATGGCATTCAAAATCAATTCACCGATTTTTATCAAGTTTACCGCAGAGACGAGAAGTTCGGGAATTGATTTTGATCAGACCCGAATCCGTAAAGGGGCGACAGATGCGATCCGTAATATCGTTACGCAGGCCGGAAATGAATTTCCAGCAGATATAACCGATCAGGTTACTAAAATTGCTCAAAATGGAGGTACCCCGTTGGTCGTCTGTGAGAACGAAATTGCGTTAGGAGTCATTGAGCTGCAAGATGTGATAAAACCCGGTATTCAAGAGCGGTTTGAACGTTTACGAAAAATGGGAATCAAAACAGTTATGGTAACCGGAGATAATCCATTGACGGCAAAATATATAGCTGAAAAGGCCGGAGTAGATGATTTTATTGCTGAGGCCAAGCCAGAGGATAAGATGAACTACATTAAGATGGAACAAGCTAATGGCCGTCTGGTTGCGATGATGGGAGATGGGACCAATGATGCTCCTGCATTGGCTCAGGCAGATGTGGGTGTTGCCATGAACAGTGGGACGCAAGCGGCTAAGGAGGCAGGTAACATGGTTGATTTGGATAATGATCCTACGAAATTGATCGAAGTGGTGGAGATCGGTAAACAGTTATTGATGACCCGTGGTACGCTTACTACTTTTAGTATTGCAAATGATGTGGCTAAATATTTTGCGATCATTCCAGCTTTGTTTATCACGGCTATTCCTGCGTTGCAGGGATTAAATATTATGCAGTTACATAGTCCTGAAAGTGCCATCTTATCTGCAGTTATATTTAATGCACTAATTATTCCATTTTTAATACCATTGGCTTTGAAAGGAGTCGCATACAAACCGATTGGTGCAAGCGCACTGTTACGTCGCAACTTGCTCATCTTTGGTGTAGGTGGTATTTTGGTGCCTTTTGTCGGCATTAAATTGATCGACCTGATTGTATCCTTATTTATCTAAAAAACAAAAATATGAAAAAGCATATATTACCAGCGATAAAGCTGACTCTTATCCTAATTGTTTTTTTTGCGGTGATCTATCCTTTTGCCGTTTGGGCCATTGCACAGGTAGCTCCCAACAGCGGCAAAGGTGAAATTGTCACTTTTAAAGGCAATACTTATTACAGCAACATCGGTCAGTCCTTTACAGACGATCAATACTTTTGGTCCCGACCTTCTGCCGCAAATTACAATGCAGCAGGTTCTGCAGGTAGTAACAAAGGACCGTCGAACCCCCTTTACCTTGAAGAGGTAAAGGGTAGAATAGATACCTTTTTGGTACATAACCCAGCCATCACTAAGGCCGAAATACCAGCTGATCTGATTACGGCTAGTGCGAGTGGTCTGGATCCACACTTTTCAGTACAGGCGGCACGGGTTCAAGTAAAACGTATTGCGAAGATCCGAAATATACCTGAAGCCGAATTGAGGACACTAGTCAATGAGCAAACCGAAAAACCATTATGGGGATTGTTTGGTCCAGCAAAAATAAATGTACTGAAATTGAATATTGCATTAGATGAATTAGCTGCAAAATAATTTTATATGAAAAAATACATCATCAGTTCCATGCTATTGCTTGGAAGCATCCATATTTTGCAAGCACAAGAAAACGTTGAAGTCAAAAAACCGTTAACAATTAGTGGTTATGTAGAAGTGTACAGTCAATACGACCTTTCTAATCCTAAAAACAACACAAGACCTGGGTTTGTATACAGCCATCATCGTAATAATGAGGTGAATCTAAATCTTGGATTGATTAAATTAAATTATGAAACCGATCGAATTAGGACTAACCTTGCAATTGGCGCGGGAACATACATGAGTGCAAATTATGCTGCTGAGCCTGTAACGTTGCGGAATATCTATGAAGCAAATGTTGGCGTCAAGATCTCAGAAAAGCACAATCTATGGATCGACGCTGGTGTTTTGCCCTCCCATATTGGATTTGAAAGTGCGATCAGTAAGGATTGCTATACTTTAACTCGAAGTATCGGAGCTGATAATTCTCCTTACTTTGAAACTGGAGCTAAACTATCTTATACAACGGATGATGGAAAGTGGATGATGAGTGGATTGATTTTAAATGGCTGGCAGCGCATTCAACGCGTAGATGGAAATAGTACACCTGCTTTTGGTCATCAATTAACCTATAAACCTACCGCCGGTATCACCTTGAACAGCAGCTCATTCATAGGTAGTGATAAAGCTGATTCAGTTCGTCAGATGCGGTATTTCCATCATTTTTATGGACAGTTCCAACTGGATGATAAATGGATGCTTATAACTGGTTTTGATATGGGAGCTGAACAGAAGGAAAAAGGAAGCAGTCGTTATAACACGTGGTTTACTCCTGTTTTAATTGCTTCATATAAACCGCATGATGACCTGGCTATAGCGATACGAGGAGAATATTATCAAGATAAAAAAGGCGTGATGATCAGTACCGGAACCGCCAATGGGTTTCAAACATTTGGTTATTCTGCTACGTTAGATTATGCGGTTTTCTCGAATTTGATCTGGCGAACAGAGTTAAAGAGACTACAGAGTAAAGATGCTATTTTTGTAAATCGAAATGATTCTTTGGAGAAGCATAATATGCTTGCAATTACTTCTTTGGCATTGCGTTTTTAATTAAATCAATTTTTTTTCCTGCTGTATTGTTCATTTACGATACAGTAGGAAATTATATAAAAGGATTTATGGTATATGGAAGAAAGAAAAGATGCGGAACATTTCTTGAGCTTGATCAAAAAATCAAGGAAAGGAAAATTTAAACTGTATATCGGTATGAGTGCCGGTGTGGGCAAGACTTATCGTATGTTGCAAGAGGCACATATGCTTCTGCATAATGGGATCGACATTAAAATAGGTTATATTGAGACGCATAATAGAAAGGAAACCCACGCCTTGCTAGATGGACTGCCGATGATACCGAGACGTAAATTGTTTTATAAGGGAAAAGAACTTGAAGAACTAGACGTGCAGGCGGTTATTAATTTGCATCCGGAAATTGTTATTATTGATGAACTTGCACATAGCAACATCGAAGGAAGTCTCAATGCCAAGCGTTGGCAGGATGTAATCGATATCTTGGATGCAGGGATCAATGTGATCAGCGCAGTTAATATTCAGCATATTGAAAGTTTGCATGATGAGATTAAAGATATTACGGGGATCGATGTACAGGAGCGAATACCGGATAGTGTACTTGGATTAGCCGATGAGGTGGTCAATATTGATTTGACTGCAGAGGAATTGATCAGCCGCCTGAAAGAAGGTAAAATTTATGATCCCGCTAAGATTGAAATGGCATTGGCCAATTTTTTCAGTAGCGATCATATCCTACAATTGCGTGAATTGGCTTTAAAAGAAGTTGCTTCGCAGGTGCAAAGAAAAGTTGAAACGGAGGTCATTCATCATAAATATGTAAAAAAGGAACAGTTTTTAGCCTGCATTAGTTCAAATGAGAAGACGGCTACCATTGTGATTCGTAAAACAGCAAGGTTAGCAAACTATTATAATAGTAAATGGTTTGTACTTTATGTACAGACCCCTAAAGAAAGTGTTGCTAAAATAGCCTTGGATAAGCAAAGACATCTGATTAATAATTTTAAATTAGCAACAGAATTGGGGGCAGAGATTATAAAAGTTAATCATAGTAAAATCGCGAAAGCAATTATTGAACAATGTGAAGCTAGACAGATAACCACCGTGTGTATCGGTAAACCTCATTTGGGATTGATCAAAATAATTTGGGCAACAAATACTTTTAATACGCTTCTCACGAAGCTTTCTAACGAAAAAATTGACCTTATAATTCTTTCATAATGCGTATAAAAACAAAATTAACCTTTGGCGTCGGGTCGCTGTTTCTCATGATCGTACTGTTGGTTGTGGTGAGCGGTTGGTATGTCAATCAGTTAAAAAGAGATACCAATAATATTCTTGTCGCAAATTATAATACTTTGCAGTACGCGCGCAATATGTTGTTAGCACTCGAGGAATATACTGTCGATCCCGCTGCCATACATGACTTTAAGGAAAACTTGGAGAAACAGAAGCAGAATGTTACTGAGATCGGGGAGGTCCAGGCAACGGATCAGGTGGAAAGACATTTTTATCAATTTGTGAAAAATAAGGAAGATGTAACGCTGCTTTCAAAAATCAGAAAGGATATAACGGAATTGATGCGGCTTAATATGGAAGCGATAGAACGGAAAAGTGATATTGCATCTATAACAGCAGAAAAAGCGATTGCAGTCATTTCCATTAGCGGGACCTTGTGCTTCTTAATTGCTTTTGTCCTCATCATCAACCTCCCTTCGAATATCGCCAATCCTATAAAGGAATTGACCGAGAGTATTAAACAGATAGCAAATGAAAATTATAAAAAGCGTATCCATTATGAAAAACGGAATGAATTTGGGGAGCTTGCAAATTCTTTTAATACCATGGCTGAAAAACTTGAAGAGTATGCGGAAAGTAAACTCGATAAGATATTGAAAGGGAAAAAACGAATTGATACGCTTATTAACAAGATGCATGACCCTGTCATTGGTATCGATGAGCAGAAGATCGTGTTGTTTGCTAATGAAGAAGCGTTGAAGATAATCGGTTTACAAAGCGATCAATTGATTGGTAAACAAATACAAGATGTAGCAGTCACCAATGATCTGGTGCGGGATTTTATTAAAGATCTATTTCAAGATGAGAAGAAACGAGAATCTGCTCTTCTCAAAATCTATGCTAATGGTAAAGAAAGCTATTTTGAAAAAGAAATCGTGGATATCGATATCGTACCTACCGGAGAGACAGATTCACAATTTATCGGACAAGTTATCATGTTGCGCAATATCACACAATTTAAAGAAATGGATTTCGCCAAAACTAATTTTATAGCGACCATTTCACATGAATTAAAAACACCTATTGCGTCGATAAAAATGGGTTTACAGCTTTTAGAAAATAAGCAGATCGGCGTGCTCAATGATGATCAAAGTAACCTGGTGCAAAGTATTCGCGATGATACAGGAAGATTGTTGAAAATTACGGGTGAACTCTTAAATATGACGCAGGTTGAAAGTGGGACTATTCAGTTGAACGTGGCACCTACAAACGTGAGTGAGCTGGTGGAGTATGCCATACGCGCAACAAAATCCATGGCAGAACAAAAACATTTAGAATTGCGCCTACAAATGGAAAATAATCTACCGGATGTACTTGCTGATAATGAAAAAACGGCTTGGGTATTGACCAACCTATTGTCGAATGCTGTTCGTTATTCTTATGAAAACTCTGCTATATTTATTATTGTTGAGTCGACCCAGGATAAGGTGAGATTTGCCGTAAAAGATGCGGGACAGGGGATAGAAGAACAATATATGGACAAAATATTTGAACGGTACTTTCGTATCCCTGGAACAAAGAAGGAAGGTACGGGGTTAGGGTTGAGTATCAGTAAAGAATTTATCGAGGCACAGGGAGGTACCATTACCGTACAAAGTGAATACGGTTCTGGTAGTGTATTTTCATTTACATTGAATCGTACAGATGTGGATAATCCAAGAATGGGATCATGAGCGGTTTTTGGGGATACGATCAGGTCAATAAAAAAGCTGTCTCTTAACTTTGGTATAAGAGACAGCTTTTTTTATAGTGCGTCAAGGTTTACGCTAATTTGCCTAATGCCTCCTTAATGCGTTTTAAAGCTTCTACTAAACTTTCGTCTGAAGCAGCATAAGATAGACGTATATATTTGTCATTTCCAAATGAATCACCACCTACTGTAGCAACATGACCTACGTTTAATAAGTATAGTGCTAAGTCGGATGAGTTTTTGATTATATTTCCATTTTCATCTTTTTTTCCGAAGAAAGAACTGATTTCTGGGAAGAAGTAAAATGCTCCTTCAGGTAAATTTGTTTTAACACCTGGAATTGCAGCTAATAAATCATAAACCAGTTGACGACGACGAGCAAATGCTTCTTTCATTTTATTCACAGATGCTAATCCTTGCTCATAAGCAACGATACCTGCACGTTGTGATATCGAACATGTTCCCGATGTCGTTTGACCTTGTAATTTATCATTTGCAGCAGCGATCTCTTTATTGCAGGCGATGTAGCCTAATCTCCAACCTGTCATCGCAAATGCTTTAGAAAAACCATTTATAATGATGACACGGTCTTTGATACTGTCAAATTGAGCGATAGATTCGTGTTTGTCTACAAAATTGATATGTTCATAGATTTCATCTGATAAGATGAAAATCTGCGGATATTTTTCGAATACTTTTGCCAAAGCAGCTAACTCATCTTTACTATACACCGTACCTGTCGGGTTATTGGGTGATGAGAACATGAATAATTTTGTTTTCGGTGTGATCGCAGCTTCAAGTTGCTCTGGTGTAATTTTAAAGTTGTTGTCGATCTCAGTATTGATGAAAACCGATTTTCCTTCCGCTAAAACAACCATTTCCGAATAGGAAACCCAGTACGGTGTAGGGATTATGACCTCATCTCCTGGATTAATAAGCGTTAAAATAACATTTGATAAAGATTGTTTTGCACCAGTAGAAACTACGATTTGAGAAATATCATAATCCAGATTATTTTCAATCTTCAATTTATTCACAATAGCCTGACGTAATTCCGGGTATCCCGGAACAGGAGAATAACGTGTCCAATTTTCGTCTAAAGCTACCTTAGCAGCTTCTTTAACGTGGTCAGGAGTATTAAAATCTGGTTCGCCAACACTTAAGCTGATAACATTAACGCCTTTAGCGGCTAACTCACGACCAAGCTTAGTCATTTTAAGCGTAGCCGACTCGGATAAATTGTTTATCCTATCTGATAAATATGATTGTGTGCTCATGGTAAGACAAAGATATTATTTAGAATGCAAATAATGCCTTAATTTCTTGAAAAAAGACAAACGATTGTTTCTTTTTTACAAAAAATATGTAAAATCTTATCGAGATTTGATTACTTCTAAAAATAAGTTTTTGTTTAGATGAGCGGTTAGCACTCCTTAATTTATGGACAAGCTCGATGATCGCATAGCAACCTACAACATGTTATCAATTTTTATGAGTTTTTTTACTTCAGATCGAATCCTTATTTTAGGGCGGTATATCAAATGAACATGTACGACAGTATGTTGAAAAGATCGCTGGGATCAAACTAAAAAGGAAATCGTAGCGTTATATGACTACCTTTGTCGCGAAAAAAACAAATAATATGATGTCTAAGCAAAAAAGATTAGTTCTACTGTCCTTACTAACGGGCTTGGGACTAATGATAGTCAAATTTGTTGCCTATTTCCTCACTGCATCAAACGCGATCTTTACAGATGCAGCAGAGAGCATAGTCAATGTCATTGCTTCTAGTTTTGCTTTTTACAGCATTTATTTAGCTGCACAACCCAAAGACCACAATCATCCTTATGGTCATGGTAAAGTTGAATTCTTTTCAGTTTTTTTAGAAGGAGGATTGATCTTTATAGCGGGCTCCGTTATTTTAGTAAAAGGATTTTACAATATCTTTTTTCCTTCTACTTTGTCCAATCTTGAAGAGGGGATAGGTCTGGTAGCGGTTACTGCTTTGATTAATTTTATCATCGGATTTTATATTATGAAAAGGGGGCGTGCATTAGGCTCACTTACTTTGGAGGCTGATGGTAAGCACTTGCAAGTAGATGCATATAGTACAGTAGGTCTAATTATCGGTTTGATGCTCATGAAATTGACTGGATTAGCATGGATCGATATTGCGATTTCTTTTGTGCTCGGCAGTTTTATCTTGTACAATGGATATAAATTGTTGCGCATGTCGATAGGTGGTTTGATGGATGAGTCCGATCTGGATCTCGTAAAAGAAGTGGTTCAAGTATTACAGGAAAATCGGCATGTCGATTGGATTGATATTCATAATTTGAGGGTTCAGCGTTATGGCAATGAATTGCATGTAGACTGCCATTTAACATTGCCTAATTACTATACGCTTGATAAGGTGCATGATGATATATCTACCTTAGATAAAATGGTGAATACAAAAATGTCCATAGATACTGAATTTTTTATTCATGCCGACCCGTGCCTTCCGGAGTGTTGCAGTTATTGTCAGGTAAAGGATTGTCCTATACGCTCCCAAGCATTTACAGGTCAGATTGAATGGCGGGTAGAAAACGTAACTGCCAATCGAAAACATTTTTCATCCTAGAAGACTAAAGGACAAAATTATGTGCATAAATTAGGTTAGAGCTTAGCTTAAATGTCTGTCAAAAAAAGTATCTTTGCTTTTTAGAAACGATTTTTAAAAATCCTATATGAAGCAAATACGTAATTTCTGTATCATCGCACACATTGATCACGGTAAAAGTACATTAGCCGATCGATTATTGGAGTATACCAATACCATTACACAACGTGAAGCGCAGGCACAATTACTAGATAATATGGATTTGGAACGTGAACGTGGTATTACCATTAAGAGTCATGCTATCCAAATGAACTATATACAAGACGGAGTAGAGTATATCCTGAATTTAATTGATACTCCAGGACACGTCGATTTTTCTTACGAAGTATCACGTTCTATTGCTGCCTGTGAAGGTGCATTATTAATTGTCGATGCATCGCAGGGGATACAAGCACAAACAATTTCTAATCTTTATCTCGCATTGGAGCATGATTTGGAAATTATTCCAATTTTAAACAAAATGGATCTTCCTGGTGCTATGCCAGAGGAAGTGAAAGATCAAATCATTGATTTAATAGGCGGTAAACGCGAAGATATTATTCCGGCATCTGGTAAGACAGGTCTTGGTATTCCTGATATTTTAAAAGCAATTGTAGCACGTGTTCCTGCACCTGTAGGTGATCCGGCAGCTCCATTACAGGCTTTGATTTTTGACTCTGTTTATAATTCTTTCCGTGGTATCATGGCCTATTTTAAAGTTGAAAATGGCGAGATCCGTAAAGGTGACAAAGTAAAATTTGTGGCTACCGGAAAAGAATATACTGCGGATGAGATCGGAACCTTGAAATTAAATCAAGTTGCGAAAGATGTGGTCAGAACAGGGGATGTTGGTTACATCATCTCAGGAATCAAAGAAGCACGTGAGGTAAAAGTGGGTGATACCATCACCCATAAAGAAAGACCGTGTGATGGCGCAATCCAAGGATTTGAGGAAGTAAAACCGATGGTTTTTGCTGGTATTTACCCTGTTGATACCGAAGACTATGAGGAATTGCGTGAATCTATGCACCGTTTACAGCTGAACGATGCTTCTCTTGTGTTTGAACCAGAGTCTTCAGCAGCCCTAGGTTTTGGATTCCGTTGTGGATTCTTAGGTATGCTGCATATGGAGATTATCCAAGAACGTCTTGAGCGTGAATTTGATATGACTGTGATCACGACAGTACCAAACGTATCTTATAAAGCTTATTTGACAAAAGATAATGAAGAAGTCCAAGTTCATAATCCATCTGATTTACCTGATCCAAGTAAATTAGATGCTATTGAAGAACCCTATATTAAAGCTAATATCATTACTAAATCAGATTTCGTAGGTCCGATTATGTCCCTTTGTATTCAGAAACGTGGGGCCATCATCAACCAATCTTATTTGACATCTGATCGTGTTGAATTGGTGTTTGAAATGCCAATGGGTGAGATTGTATTTGATTTTTATGATAAATTAAAGACTATTTCTAAAGGTTATGCTTCTTTTGATTATACGCAGATCGGATACCGTCAATCGGATTTGGTGCGTTTAGATATTCGTTTAAATGATGAGCCTGTCGATGCACTGTCCTCTTTGATCCACAGAAGTAATGCTTATGATTTTGGTAAGAAAATTTGTGAAAAATTAAAAGAATTATTGCCTCGTCAACAATTTGAAATTCGTATCCAAGCATCTATTGGAATGAAAATCATAGCACGTGAGACCATTTCAGCATTGCGTAAAGATGTAACAGCAAAATGTTACGGTGGTGATATTTCGCGTAAGCGTAAGCTTTTGGAAAAGCAGAAGAAAGGTAAAAAACGTATGCGTCAAGTAGGTAACGTTGAAATTCCGCAATCGGCATTCATGGCAGTATTGAAATTAGATTAGAAATTAAAAAATCCTATTCCTATAAAAATGAATTTATTAGACGGTAAACTCGTATCAGCTAAAATTAAAGAAGACATCAAAAAAGATGCAGCTGATTTTACAGCGAAAGCTGGACGTAAACCTCATTTGGTGGCTATCTTAGTTGGGAACGACGGCGGAAGTGAAACTTATGTGGCGAGTAAAATGCGCAATTGTGAATTAGTAGGTTTTGAGTCTACTAATATTCGTTATGATATCGATGTGACAGAAGAACAGTTGATTGCAAAAATTCAAGAAATCAATGCTGATGAAACTATTGACGGTTTAATCGTGCAGTTGCCTCTTCCAAAACATATCGATCCTGATAAAATCACGGAAGCAATCGATTACCGTAAAGATGTCGATGGTTTTCATCCGATCAATTTAGGTAGAATGCAGCGTAATCTACCTTGTTTTATTCCAGCAACACCTTATGGGATTATGTTGATGCTGGATTATTATGGCATAGAGACCGCTGGAAAACATGCTGTAGTGGTAGGAAGAAGTAATATTGTTGGTTCGCCAATGAGTATTCTTTTAGCCCGTAATTCAAATCCAGGAAACTGTACTGTTACTTTAACACATAGTCGTACTCAAGATCTTAAGACCGAAGTTTTACGTGCTGATATCATCGTTGCTGCAATCGGAAAGAAAAACTTTGTTACAGCAGATATTGTGAAAGACGGCGCTGTTGTTATTGATGTAGGTATCAATAGAGAAAATTCAACTGAAACGAAATCTGGCTTTAAGCTTTATGGCGATGTGGATTTTGATCAAGTGGCACCTAAGGCTTCATGGATCACACCTGTACCAGGTGGGGTGGGCTTGATGACTATTGTTGGTTTATTGAAGAATACTTTGGAAGCTGCAAAAGGAACCATATATCCAAGATCATAATTGGCATAAATATTGATTGGTTAAATCTGTTAACCAAAAAAATATAGAAATGAAGAAAATTGCATTTTTAGCATTGTTCGCAGGAGTTTCATTAACTTTTGCTGCTTGTAATAACACTCCGAAAGAAGATAAAAATAGTGACGGAGAGGTCACAGTAGGTGAAAAGCTGGATAATTCTTTAGATAGCTTGGATAAACATACGGATGCTGCTGCTGCTGAAGCGAAAGCTAAATATGAGCAAGCTCAACGAGATCTGGACGCAGCGATTGCTAAAGGAGACAAAAAAGCTGAGGAAGCTGCTCGTAAAACGGTAGCAGAAACAAAAACTGCTTGGGAAAAATTCACTGCAGGGACAGCTAAAGTAGCGAACGATGTTGAAGAAGGTGTTAAAGATGCTGCTCACGCAACAGGTAACGCGATTGATAAAGCTGCTGATGCTACCGCGAAAGCTGGAAAATCTGCGGTTGAAGGTACTAAAGATGCGGCTAAGGCTGTAGGCGAAGGTACTAAAGATGCGGCTAAAGCTGTTGGTGATAAAGCCAAAAAAGTAGGTGAAGCATTGAAGAACTAAATCGAAGTAAGATTTTAATAAAAAAGCCTTTCAGAATTTCTGAAAGGCTTTTCTTTTGATTTGAAATTTTTAATTTTCTCTTCGGACAGTAACCGCATTTTTATGGGCGTGAAGTCCTTCTAATTCGGCTAATATCTCTACAGTGGGGCCAATATTGACCAAACCTTCTTCACTGATATGTTGAAAAGTTATCTTTTTGACAAAGGAGTCAACAGAAACACCTGAATAAGACCTCGCATAACCTGATGTTGGTAATGTATGATTGGTTCCTGATGCATAATCTCCAGCACTTTCGGGAGTTAAGTGTCCTAAAAATACCGAACCTGCATTCAAAATAAGACGAACTAGACGTTCCCATTCATCCGTTTCCAAAATCAAATGTTCCGGAGCGTAATAGTTACTAAAGGCAAGAGCTTCTTGCATATCAGCGACTAGTACCGCGTAAGAGTTGTCGATGGCTTTACTCGCTAATTCAAAACGTGGTAAAACCGCTAATTGCTGCTCTAACGCTAGATTGACAGATTGAATAATATCGATAGAAGTGGCGACCAGTACGGCTTGACTGTCTGCACCATGTTCAGCTTGAGCTAACAGATCAGCTGCAACAAAAGCAGGAGTTGCGGTTTCATCTGCAATCACTAATACCTCCGAAGGGCCAGCGGGCATATCGATGCTGACATTGGCCATCCCTTGAACGATACTTTTCGCTTTGGTTACAAATTGATTGCCTGGACCAAATATCTTATCTACTTTTGGTATGGTTTCCGTACCAAATGCCATTGCCGCTATAGCTTGCGCACCTCCTACTAAATAGATACGCTCTATTTTTAACAATTTAAGGCAGTAGGCAACAAAGCCGTTGATCTTACCACTTTTTTGAGGTGGAGAACAGACAATAATTTCTTTGCAACCTGCAATTCGTGCCGGCACACCCAGCATTAATAATGTACTTGGTAAGACCGCCGATCCACCAGGAATGTAAAGACCAACTTTTTCAATAGGGCGAATTTCACGCCAGCATTTTACACCAGTAGTCGTTTCAACAACACGCTCACGCTTCACTTGTGAAGAATGGAATTTATGAATGTTTTGAAAGGCAATCTCTAATGCCCGTTGTTGATCACGATTGATCGTTGATGCTAATACATCAATATCATCCGCATCAAGATAAAGCTTCTCTAATTCAACTTTGTCAAATTGATAAGCATAATTAATTAAAGCTAGATCTCCATTCTGACGTACTTCTTGAATAATATCCAAAACCGTATCCTGAATGGCATGTGAAGGATCTGTATTACGCGTGGTTAACGTTTGCAGTTCAGCAGGTGTTAACTTGGCATACTCGAAAGTTTTTAGCATCATAGATTTTTTTAAAGCGAAAATCGTTCTTTTTTTACATAATAATTTTCTCAATCGGCATCACGACAATTCCTTGGGCACCAGCAGATTTTAATTTGTTGATCTTGCCCCAGAAATCATCTTCTGAGATAACCGTGTGAACAGCAACCCAACCTTCTTCAGCTAAAGGAACAATCGTTGGCGATTTTACACCATGTAACAAAGCAGTAATAGTAGGTAGATTTGTTTTCTCCACATTGAGAACAACATATTTTGTTTCCTTCGCCAATAAGACAGACTGAATCCTTTGCAAAAGCTCCAACAGTATCTCGTTGTCTTCTAATCCTGGACGGCCAATCAGAATAGCTTCGGATTTTCGGACATCAGCAAATTGTTTAAGACCATTGTTTTTTAATGTTCCACCAGTGGATACAATATCGCAGATCGCATCACTTAACCCCAAACCTGGAGCAATTTCAACAGAACCAGATATCATCTGAATATCTGCTTCAATGCGATATTCGTCTAAGAACTTCTTTAAGATAACAGGATAGGAGGTTGCAATTGATTTTCCGTTTAGATCTTTTAGATCTTGAATGTCGCTGTCTTTTTGAACAGCCAATTTTAACATGCATTTTCCAAAACCTAATCGTTGCAAATAATTTACTTCAGATTCGGTTTCATCAATGACATTTTCACCAACAATTCCAAGATCAGCAATGCCCTGCTCTACATATCCTGGGATATCATCATCGCGAAGAAAAAGAATTTCTAATGGAAAATTGGAAACGGTTGTTATTAAAGAACTTTTATAGTTTTCGAAGTCAAGACCACAGTTTTTAAGTAATTGAACTGATTTTTCGTTTAATCTACCCGATTTTTGGATAGCAATTTTAAGATTTTTCAAAGCTTTATAATGTTAGCTGTAAATTATTAATATATAGAAATCAAACACAAGGGAAAAAATGCTTCACGTAGAAACACACTTATTACATATCGCCGCAATGGCGATGATGCATATGAAAGTGATGTACGTGAGCAAAAATCATGTTTGTATTAATAATGAGTCAAAAATAAGACTTTGTTAATAGAAATCAAATTAAAATAGCTATTAATTGCTAAAAATAAAATAGAGATACCTCAAATATGGCATTAATGTATTCAAATCCTGTTACTGTTCTATATGATTTTAAAAAGTAGAACGGTATTAGAGAGTGCTTTTTTCTATGTTACCTGTTAATTTAGCTTAACGTGCTGGTTGCAAATATGCCAGTGCACAAGATTATTACATAAGGAAGTCAATTATAATTTTATAGTCTCATATTTAATATTAATTTTAAATCTCCCAATTTGAAACAATATTGGAGATACATACAACCGAAAATAATAACTATCACATGAATTTAGAAAATCTAAATCGTCGTTCTTTTCTAAAGAAAACAAATACTATGGTCTTGGGTACTGCCTTAGCTGCTTCAAGTCTAGACTTGTACGCGAATAATGCTTCGAAGAAAATTAAAATCGGACTTGTAGGTTGCGGCGGTAGAGGAACGGGCGCAGCTTCACAGGCGTTGCGGGCAGATCCAAATGTCATCATTACGGCTGTTGCCGATATATTTCAAGATCAAATTGATCTATGTCTTGATTCTCTAAAACAAATTTCTAAAGATCAAGTGAAAGTGGATGATAGCAATATCTTTTTGGGTTTTCTAGGCTTTCAGAAATTGATGGATACCGATGTGGATGTGGTATTGCTCTGTTCTCCTCCAAATTTCAGACCTGATCATTTGGAAGAAGCAGTGAAAAGGGGCAAGCATATTTTTTGTGAAAAACCGGTGGCTGTTGATATTCCCAATCTGAAAAGAGTTTTTGAAAGTGTCAAGCTTGCAAAAGATAAAAACCTTTGTCTGGTGAGTGGTTTTTGTTTTCGCTATGCGACACCAAACCGCGAGATTTTTCAAAAGATCAAACAAGGTGATGTCGGTGCTATACAATCCATTTCTACATTTAGGTTTGGAGGGGAATTGTCGCATAAAGAGAGGCAGGCAAACTGGTCTGATCTGGAGTATCAATTGCGAAACTGGTTTTATTTTCAAAGATACTCAGGTGATTTGATCGTAGAGCAAGCGATCCATAGTGTCGATATGATGGCTTGGGCATTGGGTGATATTGTTCCCAAGACTATTATTGCGACTGGTGGAAGACAGTCTCGTGAACAGGATAAATTGGGTAATGTATTTGATCATATGTCCATCGAATTTGATTACGGTAATGGATTGAAAGGTTTTCACTCCTGTCGCCAACAGAATGGTACCGATTCAAGAAATACGGTAGAGGTGATCGGAAAGAATGGGCGTGCAAACTTAAATATTCCTTCTAATTTTGAGGTGTATGGTGATAAAGCCTGGAAATTTACGGGAAGGAATAACAACATGTACCAAACTCAGCACGATGAGCTTTTTGAAGCCATTCGCAATAAGAAAGTGATCAATGATGGGCAACATCTTGCTAACAGTACGTTACTTGCAATTTGGTCTAGAGCAGCTGCATATACTGGAAAAGCAATCACATATGAGCAGATCATGCAATCAACTGAAGTATTAGGACCGACATCTACGGAATATCATTGGAATATGCAGGCTGATCATCGTGCGATTCCCCAACCTGGAAAAACCCCGTTTGTATAAGTTATGGAGAAATTAATTAGGATTTTAGTTGTAGGATGTGGTAATATGGGTGCTTCTCACGCACGTGCTTATCATGATCTTGCTGGATTTGAAATTGTTGGTCTGGTGTCTCGCGGAGCGAGTAAGACTTCGTTAAATAAAAAGCTAAGTTCGAGCTATCCTGAATTTGATGATTTTGAACAGGCTCTTCTAGCAACTAAGCCGGATGCTGTATGTATTTCAACCTATCCTGATACACATGAAAGCTATGCCATTAAAGCTTTTGAAGCAGGTGCTCATGTTTTTATCGAAAAACCTGTCGCAGATACGGTTTTAGGAGCGCAACAGGTGATTGACGCGGCATCAAGGTGTCGAAAAAAGCTAGTGGTAGGCTATATTTTGCGGTATCATCCGTCTTGGGAAAAATTTATTTCCATCAGTCGCACGTTGGGTACACCCTTGGTCATGCGCATGAATTTGAACCAGCAGAGTCATGGATACATGTGGAATGTGCATCGTAATCTGATGGATAGCTTAAGCCCGATCGTCGATTGTGGTGTGCATTATATCGATGTGATGTGTCAAATGACAGATGCAAAACCAATCCGTGTTTCTGCGATAGGAGCTCGGTTGACTACCGATATACCAGAAACAAACTATAATTATGGACAGCTCCAGTTGCATTTTGATGATGGTTCTGTGGGATGGTATGAAGCAGGTTGGGGACCTATGGTGAGTCAGACCGCTTTTTTTGTTAAAGATGTATTTGGACCTAAAGGGTCTGTATCTATCGTGCCTCAGGAAGCTGTGAAAGATGGCGTTTCGGACTCTGTAGAGGCTCATACCAAAACAGAATCTATTCGTGTTCATCATGCCGATATTGATGAGAATAATGAGTTTTTAAAAGCGGATGAATGGATTAGGCTTGAGGATGAACCTAATCATCAGGATTTATGTAATCGCGAACAGTTGTTTTTTCAAAAAGCAATTATTGAAGATCTGGATTTAACCAAACAATCTGAAGATGCGTTAAATAGTCTGCGTATTGCATTTGCCTGTGACGAAGCTGTAAAAACAAAGAAGGTCATTGATTTATCATGAAACTGTTGTGAAAAGTAGATCAGAAAATCGTATTTAAATAGGATTGTATAAAGATGCTGGATATGATCAGTAAAATTAACTTCGCTATTTTTGTTTAAATCAACAAAAACAAACTAAATCAGTTAAATAATTTTTTATTGCAAAAGATAGGTCTTTTTGGTCTGTCTTTTGTTGTTTACGAGCTATATTTGTAAAGTATGAAAAAGTTGGTTCATGTTGTATTTCTAACTATATTATTATCCCATTCGGCAATTGCTCAGGATAAAGTGTGGCAAATGAAAGTAAGTTTTAAGGGACAGATAGCGCTAGAAGAATTAGAGAAATCAGTACCCGAATTTGCGGTCGATTTTTATGAACCTTTTATAAAGGGGGGAGCTGCTGTTAAGGAAGTAGCTATCTATGCTTCTTCATCGAAAATTAAATCTGTAGACAATCTGGGGCATATTTTAATTGCCGATCGGATTCAAAAACAAGAGTATTCTTTTACCAAAGGTGATGATTTATTGTCTCAAGATGATCTGTCAATTGATTATCCATTATTAAAAGATCCAAAAACTGTTGAGGATGCCTATCTTACTTTAGAAAACGAGGCTGAAAAGGAAACGATAAATGGTATAAGTTGTATAAAAGCAAAGTTGAAGGTTATTGATCCCAATGCCGGTGAAGTAACCTTGCTCGTCTGGTATGCTCCTGAGTTGCCAAGTTATTACTTAAGTAGTTTACCTTTCTTGATCAATATCCCGGGGGCGGTCTTGAAATTAAATGATCAGGTTCATCAAGAGTTGGGGTTTGAAGTGTCCGACTTGAAAAAACTGACCGATTTAAAGGAATTTGAGTTACCCCAAGATGTGAAAATCGTAAAACTATCTGCAACGGAGGGAAGTAATCTGGAGGATGCGAGTGTCTTTCAAGATGCTTTTGAACTGAAGGCTCCTTTAAAATGGTTTTCACAGCAGAATGTAGCGTATGGCGACGAACATTTATTTGGTGTGAAAAAAAACGATGGTACTGTTGTACAACCTGCAACTTTTTATTCGATTGATGTGCTGAATAAGAAAAGAGCAATCGTTTCGGATAGCAGTAGTCTTTTTTGGATCATCGATGAGGAAGCGAAGAAAATAAATCAAGTGGGATTTGAAGTGCTGTATCCTGTCAATGATGAAAATATGGTCTATGCGATAGATGATCAATATGGAATTATTAACGCAGCAGGAGTTTCTATTATTGGTGGTTTAAATAATATCAGCAATTTTGTAGGATCATATCTTTTATTTTCAGAAAATAATAAACAAGGACTGTTGGATTTCAATGGAAAGGTGGTGCTTAAGCCTACTTTGGATTTTATAGATACAGATGATCAGGGAAATATTCTGGTCAAGGACTTAAAGGTGAGCCCAGAAGTGCAGCAATATTCGCTAACAGATTTCCAGGCAAAGTACCTGAAATAAGTAGAAAAGTAATTCTTATCCTAAAAAAGGCGA